>NZ_JBLIYY010000009.1:0-150634 GCF_057480965.1 Acinetobacter sp. P37
GTATTTCATCCGCAGATTATGCATGAATATTTAAAATTCTTCGGTACAAATAATCAGCAAGAGACTGTTCGTTTTTTGATTTATGAAAGAGGCTTAATAACGTACGTATCATGAATATATTAAAATTTAATATTTTCCTAGTTTTACTCGTATCTTCACAAGCTGTCTCAGCAAGGCGAGGCGACTTTTCACCACAAGATATTTTTTTTCTGCCTTTAATTTTGATTGGGGTTTTATCCTTATTTAAATTTTCAGGCTTTATTGAAAATTATACGAAAGGCTTAAATTTAACCCTTAGAGTAGTCATAAAAGCAGTGAGTTTTATTATTTTGATTGGCATCATTGCCCTTATAATTATCGGGATAGGGTTAATTTCTGAGTATATTCCTGAAAAATGGTCGATGATATTCTAGTGCAATTTTAAATATAAAAAATTGGAAGCTAATAATGAAAAAATTAACTGCATTCATATGCTTGTGTTTTTCAGCACTAACATATGCCAACGATTCAACAGGCTATGTGGCAACAGGCGGTGTGAAATACCTGAAAAATAAAGACATTCAAATGTTCAGTGAAGACCTGTTTATTAGTAAAAAAATCATCAAGGTCGATTACCAGTTCAAAAATTTAAGCAATAAAGATGTGACTGAAACGGTCTTATTTCCGCTGCCAAAAGTTGAAAACTTCTTTGAATCTGATTTTGCCAATACTGAAAAATTGCTAAAAAGTTTTAAAGTTCAGGTGAATGGAAAAACGATTCAGCCTGAAATGCATGTGCGCACTTTTATTCAAAAAGATGAAAAAACAGCCCCGATTGATATGACGGAGAGTTTTAAGCAATGCGGGTTTACGGAAAAAGACATGCTGAATCCGTGGAGCAGGCAAGATGATGAATATGAAACACTCGAGACAAAGCTCAGAAACTGTAAAAATGCAGCACTGCAAAAAATCTTGCCCAAAGATCCGAGTGAAGTCATTTCATGGTCATCTCAGGTAATTTACAGCTGGAAGCAAACCTTTAAAGCCAAAGCATTTACTCGCGTACAGCATCAATATGCACCGCTGGTGGGTGGCTCTGTGGCGTTATATCCAGATGAGTATAATCAACAATTTTGTATGGATAAAAACTTTAAGGCAGGACTCAGAAAGGCCAAATCACAGCATGCACCATTTCAAGCTTTGGGTTATATCTTAAAAACAGGTGCCAATTGGGCAAAACCTATTCAAGATTTTAAACTGACGATTGAGCGTGATGCAGGAGAGCTGGTTTCTTTTTGCTGGGCAGGAAAAGTGAAGAAAATCAGCGCTACGCAGTTTCAAATGGTTGAAAAGAATTTTGTACCTAAACAAGATTTGGACATTATTTTTGTACATGTGAAATCAGGTCTGGATTAAAACTTGCAGGCAAAACCACTTTGATTTGTTTATCATCGTCCATAAGCAATTTTGAGTTTTGATATATGTCGATGGAAATACCTGATGAATTGGCAAATTTAGAAGCCAACGGGGGCATTTATGCGGTGTGGATGTTGCTGCAGCACTTAGGTATAGATGCAGATATTCAGCAACTCATCGAAGTTTGCGCTTATGACGCTGACCATGGCACAACAACCATTGGTTTAGCTGTAGGACTGAAAAAGTTTGGTTTTCAAGTAAAGTTTTACACAGAGCATGATCCTGAGCTGCAGGACAGTGAAAAACGCAGTTATGCAGAAGCAGACCAATTGGAACTGCCTATATTGCCTGCAATTGGCTATGCACAAATTCAGCAGGCTTTTGAACAAAATCAGTTTGTGATTGTGTATTACGATACTCTAGAGGGCGTGGGGAACCATTCTTTGGTGTATGACATTGACGAAACTGAAATTAGTTTCTTTGACAGCTTTGATGCCATGCCAGCAGATGTATTTGAACAGCAGCGTGGGGCAGAGGGCATTTGCCGACAAGTGATTACTGTAGATGTAAATGACTATGTGGCGAGCTGAGCCATTTTGTTAAAAGCAAAAAGCCCATCATGAGATGGGCTTTATTTTTTAGAAAAAAATTGGATTACTGCTCAGCCACATCGGCTTTTTCATTCCAAAAATCTGCTTTTTCTTCATCAGCGTCGATGCCTAAGCCATTGGCATAAATAAAGGCTAAGTCACGCATGGCCTGAACTTCACCTAATTTTGCAGATTGTTCAACCAGTTCAATGGATTTAGCGACATCTTTTTCCACCACATCGCCGCGACGGTAAAAATTGGCCAATTCTAAAATTGCAGCAGGATGGTCATGTTTTGACGCTTGTTCTAACCAGCGGTGCGCATGCTCAAAATAGGTTTTAGATTCTTCAGGATCTTCTTCGAGCATGTCTTTGGCATAGACTGCATAGCCTTCACCCAGCCAATACATTGCTTCTACATGACCTAACTGAGCTGCTTTGAGTGCCCATTCTTCAGCAAGTTCAACATGCTCATCATTTTCACTTTGCATATAAATTTCAGCCAGTTCAAATTGAGCATCTTTATTGCCTGCCATAGCGCGGTTATATAAAGCAGGAGAGATTGAAAGTTCAGACATGTGTAATCCAAAAGAGCAGAATAGGCATAGCCTAATCGGTTGGCATGAAAAAAGCCAATCCGAAGATTGGCTTTCAATGTTTAGAGATCGTTGTCTAAAGAATTAAAATTTCAATAACACTGCAGACAATACAAATATGACAACTAATGCACCAATAATTTTCCAAAAATACTCAGCGATATAACTAATACATAGCCCGACAAATAAAGCCGCAATGGTCAGCGCGCCAAACCAATAACTGATGTTATTGCTCGGCGTGCCAAGTGAGAGGCAAAGTAGTAAGGCGATGATCAATAGCGCCCAGCCGACCAGCGTGGCTAAGCGTGTTTGACCCACACTTAACTCTTTGCTGTAGAACTGCTTTTGATGTTTAGACATGCTGCATGCCAAGGCAAAAAAACCTAAGCTACTCAGTGCCCAAATCAGGAGAAAGAACATCATGCTTCAACCTCCTTTGTGGCACGCGCTTTTTTAACAGGCAGTCCTTTATGCTTTTTCACTTTGTAAAATGAATAGGCAAACAAGATAGCCAAAAGCCACATTGCAAGATCAAAGGATGCAATCATCCATTGGCCATTTGCCATGGTATTCCAAAGCGCTTGACCACCAGTCATGAAGTTTACAATCGGCAGTAAAGCAAAAATTGCTGTGGCAAAAGCTAAAAGTTCTAGCCACGCTTGACGATGCGTATGGAACATCGCATAAACGAGCGTCAGTAGCCAAACAATAAAGAAACTACGAATTTCTAATTCCGAACGGTTTTCAAGCTGTGTGGGAATAAAACGGTTGGCATAGAAAAATGCTGCACAGGCAATGGGTAAACCAATAATCGCTGCAATATTGGTCACTTCAACCGTGCGGTAGCCAAATGATTTAAAGCCTTGTTTTTGCTGTTGCGGCGCACGTTTTACACACCACAGAATGAGACCTGTAGCGACCATCAAGGTGCCTACAATCCCTGAAATAAACAGCAGCCAACGTAGAGCTAAGTCTACACCACGTGCTTCATGCAGCGTAGTGACTACATTGTAAATACCCATCGGTACAGAAGGTTGCTTTAACTTGGCACTTTCGTCAGTTAAGTCTTTGCCAGTTACGCCATCAAATTGTTTACTTGCATAGATATTTCGATACGCGACACTTTCACCATGTAAGGCGCGTAGTTCAATTTTAGCTTGGTCTGTATTCGGTGCAATGATGCTAACGGTACTAATCGGATTAGTTTTCCATTCATTCTGAACCGCAGTCACGATCGGCGCTAAGTTGGTCAACGGCGCAGCAACGACAGGTTGCTCTTCACGTTTAGAGCGACGATCTCCTCGACCTTCACCACGGCTCTCAGCACGATTTTCGCCTTGGTTTTGTGCAGAATTGGCACGGGCTTGCTGTGGGCGTTCGCCACGTTCTTCACGTCCTTGAGCGGATTCACGTCCTTCAGGTTTATTTTCCTGAACCAATACACGATTTTGTTCTTGTAAAAATTGTCCACGGTTTTCATAAATACGCTCAATCCCCCAAGGCATGATTGTAAATAACAGCAGCAACAGGCCACTAAAGGTGATCATGATGTGGAAGGGAAGCGCAAATACTGCGGTTGCATTATGTGCATCGAGCCAAGAACGTTGTCCTTTACCTGAACGAAAGGTAAAGAAATCTTTAAAGATTTTTTTATGAGTAATCACACCACTAATGATGGCAACTAACATCAACAGTGTGGCTATCCCGACAAACCATCGCGTCCACATACGTGGCATACCATATAGTTCGAAATGGAAACGATAGAGAAAATTACCACCACGCGTATCGCGCGGCTCAAGCACTTCACCTGTAGCACTATCAATGTAAATTTGTTTACCACCACGGCGTGCACGAGGGTCTTCACCTTGTTCACGAACGGTAATTAAGGTGGCATTTTGACGTGTATTCGGCAGCAAAATATTCCAAGCACCTGCATTCGGATGATTTTGTTGTAAATAATTCAGTGCGACTTGAGTTTGTTGGACTTGTGAACTGGCTGGAACAGATTGATGCAGCTCAGGTGTCATCCAAACATTGATTTCATTTTTAAAGAAGCTTAGGGTCCCGGTCAGGAAAATTGCATACAGCAACCAACCTAAGATAAGGCTAGCCCATGTATGCAGCCAAGACATGGACTGGCGAGGTCCCTCTACTTTTGCATCAACACGCATTTTAGCTTCCCATCATCATGTAAATGGCATACAAACACACCGCAGGGATCACAATGCCTAAAGTTGCTTTGAGGGTTTTATTCACCATAAAGACCCAAATAAATGCACAGCTCCACAGGATAAATGCAATTAAAGTTGCACTCATGGCTGCACTTCCACGGTCTTCGCTAAACACATCTGCGATCACGATGGCCGATAGCATCGCGACAACATATCCGCCCACTAAAGCGAGGGCAAAGCGATAGAAAATCATCAAGCGATAGGTCAATAGAGAAGGAGTATCTTTACGCGTTTTAGGCAGCGCAGATGTGAGGGGTGTCACAAGTGCCTCAGGTGGTGAGCTATTCATAAAATACTTAAGCGCTTGGAAATTGTATTAAAGTTAATCTAAATGATAACAATTATTATTAATAATTAGAATAATGTATTCACAAAATTATTGATATTTCAGCATGCTGAGTAGAAATTGATTTAAAAAGAGGGGAAATAAAGGCAAAAAAATAGCGACCGAAGTCGCTATTTTAGAATGCAAGAATGCTTATGTGTCTACATTATTGTTCTTGTTGAATGCCTGCAACTAACCAGTCTTGATCAGAACCCGCAGGTTTAACAAAATGCCATACTTCAGCAAAAGGCTGTGGCAGGCTATTTAAGTCTTCACTTACAGTACCTGTAAAACGCACACTTACAACGTATTGACCATTTTCGTTAGCAGAATCGACCACCATAGCATTTAAGTTAGAAAACTCAGCAACGTCTTCATCTTTATTCGCCATAATGTCGTTATACATGGACTGGTAAAGATCAGGCGTTAAGTAACGCTGAATTTCAGAAATGTTGCTTGCCGTATTCATCGATTGAATGTGGTTAAAACGCTGACGTGCAACACGTAAAAATGTTGCTGGTTCTGTACCATCCGGCAATTGATTGCCGCTGTTGGTATAGGCAGCACCAAAAGGCGCATTCGTTGCAGCAGCTGCACCAAATGGAGCATTTGAAGCTGCTGAATTACCGCCTACAGAATTACCAAAAATATTCGTATTGTCATTACCTGCACGAGGTGCGGCATTTTGCTGGCCAAACGGTGCATTGTTTGCACCGCTGTTTGGCGCATACGGATTGTTAGTGGCTAGTTTTTTTTTTGCGCCCATCTTACGGAAAATGAAGAAGGCAACAGCAGCGGCAAGTAAAATCCAGATCCAGCCTGGAATACCACCTTTCTCTTCCTGTTGTTGAGCTTGCGCTTCAGAAGCTGCTTGACCGTTATTGTCATCGGCCATCGCATTTGCAGCGACAGCACCAATTGCAGCACCAGCCACACCAGCAGCAACCATTCCGCCCACATTCGAGCCAGATTTTGCTGGAGCGCCAGCAGTTGCAGGCTGTTGAACAGGAGCAGATTGACGAGGTTGCTGATAAGACTGAGTTGGAGCAGCTTGACGGCTCATACCATGGCTTTTACCACCACCGGCACGTTTCGCTTCTGCAATCGGCGCTACCAAAAGGGCTGCTGTTAAAAGAGCAGTCATCAAACCACGCTGTCGAACTTCCATCAAATTTTCCTATATCTATATAAATTTAAAATAGCCATCTAGTTATGCCGCCATTTGTACTGAATTTCAATAGAACATCGGTAAAAAATTGAAAATTCATTCAAAATAAACGATTCAACGTGACTAAGACTCATCGGTAAGTGTAATTGCCTGACTCAACGCCTCATGTAAACGTGCGACAGAAATAATCTCTACACCTGAAATGGGTTTTTGCGGTGCATTACCACGCGGCAAAATAATGGTTTTAAACCCATGCTTAATGGCTTCTTTGAGTCGTTCCTGTCCATTGGGTACAGGACGGATTTCGCCTGAAAGGCCGACTTCACCAAATACTGCCAAATGCTGTGGCAGGGCTTTAGCTCTTAAGCTAGAGGCGCAGGCTAAAAGTACCGCAAGGTCAGAACCGGTTTCTGTGATTTTTAAACCACCCACGACATTGACATAGACATCTTGTCCTGCAGTTTGTACGCCACCATGACGGTGCATAACGGCTAAAAGCATGTTTAAGCGGTTTTGTTCTAAACCTAAGGCCACGCGTCGAGGTTGTCCGTGCGCATCATCTACCAAAGCCTGAACTTCAACCAAAAGTGGACGTGTACCTTCACGGCTAATCATGACAATGGAACCCGGAATGGCTTCATCATAACGACTCAGGAAAATAGCGGATGGGTTTGATACTTCACGCAGACCTTTATCGGTCATGCCAAATACACCAAGCTCGTTGACTGCACCAAAACGGTTTTTCACTGCACGAATCATACGGAAGCGCGAGTCAGACTGACCTTCAAAATACAAAACACAATCGACCATGTGCTCAAGCACGCGAGGGCCTGCCAAAGAACCTTCTTTCGTTACGTGACCGACAATAAACAATGCTGTGCCACTATTTTTGGCAAAACGGGTCAGGAGTGCAGCCGATTCACGAATTTGGGAAACACCGCCCGGCGCAGACTGGAGTGTCTCGGTGTATAGGGTTTGAATCGAATCTAAAATGGCAACGGCAGGGCGTTCATGTGCCAATACTTCACAAATACGCTCGACACAGGTTTCTGCCATGACTTTGAGTTGATCGGTCGGCAAATCTAGGCGCTGGGCACGTAGCGCCACCTGAGACAAAGATTCCTCACCAGTGACATATAAGGCAGAACTTTTACTCGCCGCCATATAGGTTGCAGTTTGTAGCAAAATAGTGGATTTACCAATGCCGGGGTCACCACCAATCAGCACAACTGAACCTGTGACCAGTCCACCACCGAGCACACGGTCAAATTCACCAATACCTGTTGCCATTCGAGTTTCATGCGAAACGGAAACTTGATTTAAGGTGGTCACAGCAGCAGCTTGACCTGCATAGCCACCGCCCATTTTCGGCTGTGCACGGTGTGTAACAGCGGGTGCAATACTGACTTCGACTAATGAATTCCATTCACCACATTCGGTACATTGACCGGCCCATTTGGGATGATCAGCACCACATTGTTCACATCGATAGACACTTTTTGCTTTCGCCATAATATTTACTGTGCACAAACTCAAATTGAGTCACAGCATAGCGGTGAATACATCGAAAAACCAAGTTTTTATCGCATGAAATGGCTGTTGAAGGTCAATTGATGTCGTTTTATTTTCAAGAGCTGCACTTTTACATGGTAAGCACTTTATAATAGCGCATCATATTTTTTGAAATGGGTCACCACATGACTGAACTATTACGACATATCGATGCCATCGCACGTGAAAAAAATCGTGATGTGTTATTTGTGCATTTTGAAGAATATGATCATCAACATCCTGAAAAAAATACGGTGCGTAATGATGTTATGCACTGGTTTGACCTGCAAAATATAGATTATTTCCCTTGTATGGGGCTAGAAGGTGAGTCTTTGATCGATAGCTATACAGGTGATTTGTACCTTGACGTACCTTTTGATGAAAGCAGCCCTGCATATAAAACCCTCAGTGAATATCTTGAAGATGAACAAGGGAACATGAAAATTCAGGGGGTATTGTTCTTTTCTTTATCTTTGGAAATTGCCTTAGAAATCGAAGCTGATCTGATGGAAGTTAGTGCTGTAGATTCTGAATATGCTGAAAATGAGTTTGGTGACCAATTTGGTGAAGGCTTTATTGAAGATACTGAATCATATCCAAAAGATGAAGCAGCCAATGAAAGCAAGACGAAAAACGACAAATTTGATGATGGTCAAATTGGCACAATTCAATAAGTAAATATCGATTTTCAGTCCGAATAAAAAAGCCACGTGAATTCACGTGGCTTTTTGTTGAGCAGGATGCAGGTATTAGTACAACTCACCTGATTTACGACGTTCAATAAAATCTTTCGATTCTTTCACAATGATGCCTGAGAGCAATAACAGTGCAATACAGTTTGGTGCAGCCATCAAACCGTTAAAGGTATCGGCAAATAACCAAACGAGATCAAGTGTTACGACACAGCCGACAAAGACTGATGCGATGTAAATTAAGCGATAAATCAGTACTGATTTTTCACCTAAGAGGTAAGTACAGCATTTTTCACCATAATAGCTCCAACCCAGAATGGTTGAATAAGCGAAGAAAATAATACCGAAAGTCACGACCCAACCACCGAAGCCCGGAAGTAGTTTATCAAAAACACTAATCGTCAGTACGGCACCCGTTTGATCACCAAAGCTTTGTCCCGCCATGATGAAGCCCATCACCAGTACGATACCTGTAATTGAGCAAACAATGATGGTGTCTAAGAACGTACCTGTCATAGAGACAAGACCTTGACGTGCTGGATGGTCAGTTTTTGCAGCCGCAGCGGCAATAGGTGCAGAGCCCATACCTGCTTCATTAGAGAATACACCACGTGCCACACCATAACGAATCGCGGCACCAATCGCACCACCCGCAGCAGCTTCGCCCGTAAATGCATAGCTAAAGATCATTTTTAGTGCAGGAATCACCAATTCAAGGTTGTTGAAAATAATGATTAAGCCACCCAATACATAACCTACCGCCATAATTGGAACAATAAATGAAGAGGCTTTAGAAATGGATTTGATCCCGCCTAAAATAACGAGGGCAGAGAATATGGTGATGACGATGGCAGTGGTGAGTGTGCTGATCCCTAAGCTGTTTTCCACAGCAAGCGCGACAGTGTTGGACTGTACTGAGCTACCAATACCAAAGGATGCCAAAGTACCAAATAGGGCAAATACCACTGCCAACCATTTCCACTTAGGCCCAAGTCCACGTTCGATGTAATACATCGGACCACCGTTCATTTCGCCATTTTCATTTTTATGACGAAACTTTACAGCGAGTACACCTTCACTATATTTGGTTGCCATACCAAAGAGCGCGGTCATCCACATCCAAAACACTGCGCCCGGACCACCGAGCACACAAGCGGTCGCTACACCGGCAATATTACCTGTACCAATGGTGGCAGAAAGTGCGGTCATAAGTGAGGCGAAATGAGAAATATCGCCATCATGTTGATTGGCTTTAGGATGCTTGCCAAAGACTTGTTTGAATGCGAAAGGCAACATGCGAAATTGCCAGAAAAGTAGTCGGAAGGTGAGGAATATACCTGTTCCGACAATGAGGACCAACATGTACGGGCCCCAGACCCATCCACTGAGTGTTTCCATGATATTTTGAATTTCTTGCATAGTATCTTCTTCTTATCGGCCCTGAGTGAGTGAATGCTACATTTTTGATATCTGTAGCAATTGATATGCCATTGTTAGAAACTTCCATGATTTTTGGCATAAATTTTTATCGTTGGTAAAATATTTTTTGCATAAAATTTAAGTTATTACAAGTAAATTGTTGTTTTATTGGTCGCTTTAAAATGTGAACTGGCGCTAAGATTTTTATATATAAGAAAAATAAATTAACTTTGTCACTTAATCCGAAAATATAGATGATGAGAAATAATTTTGTATTTTCTGAAATTTTTACGTTAATTTGTCGCAATTGGAACGCGAAGTTGAATTAAATAATGTCAAATGAAATTCATGGATCGCACGCTGATAGCGGCGATTTGAAACGAAGCTTGTCCAACCGACACCTGCAATTGATTGCGATTGGTGGTGCGATTGGTACAGGTTTATTTATGGGGTCAGGAAAGACCATCAGTTTAGCTGGTCCGTCCATCCTTATTATCTATATGATTATTGGTTTTATGGTTTTCCTCGTCATGCGTGCATTAGGCGAGTTATTACTATCAAATCTTGAATATAAATCTTTTATCGATTTTGCAACCGACTTAATCGGCCCGTGGGCAGGTTATTTTGTGGGTTGGACCTATTGGCTGTGCTGGATCACTATAGGGATTGCAGATTTATCGGCCATAATTTATTACCTGCAATTCTTTAATGGAGGTAACCCGTTCTCGCCCGAAGAAGGGGTGATGATCAGTGTTGCCGCCATTGTTTTTATCATGGGTTTAAACCTTGTTACGGTTAAACTTTTTGGTGAATTAGAGTTCTGGTTTGCACTGATTAAGATTATTGCAATCGTGGTGCTTATTGGTGTCGGTCTTTGGATGATCTTTACCGGTTTTACTTCATCGACAGGTGAAATCGCATCATTCACACATTTATGGTCACATGGTGGTCTATTCCCAACAGGAGTAACTGGCTTCTTGGCAGGTTTCCAGATCGCCATTTTTGCCTTTGTCGGCGTAGAACTCGTTGGTACTACGGCAGCAGAAACCAAAGATCCAGAACACAACTTGCCTAAAGCTGTGAACTCGATTCCGATTCGTATCATTATTTTCTATGTGCTTGCACTTGTGATTGTGATGTCCGTTACGCCATGGAGTGCCATTGACCCAAGCATTTCACCATTCGTGAACTTGTTTAGCCAAGCTGGTATTGCTGCTGCTGCGATTATTATGAACTTGGTTGTGTTGTCATCAGTTATGTCATCGATGAATAGTGGTGTGTTCTCGACTTCACGTATGTTGTTTGGTTTATCTCGTGAAGAGCAAGGTCCAAAAGCGTTCGGTCGTTTAAACTCACGTGCAGTTCCTGCAAATGCGTTATATTTCTCGGCAGTTTGTTTACTGTTGGGTGCTGCATTACAGTATTTCGTACCGAACACGGTTGAAGCCTTCACTTTAGCAACCACACTTTCGACGATTTTATTTATCTGCGTATGGCTCATGATTATCTGGAGTTATATCGTTTACTATAAAACTCGTCCTGAGTTGCATGCGAAGTCAACCTTTAAATTACCAGGTGGCTTATATACTTGCTGGCTTGTGATTATCTTCTTCATCGGCATGATTTATGTCTTGTCGCTAGAAGCAGATACCATGAAAGCGCTCATGGTGAGCCCAATTTGGTTCATCATTTTGATTATTGGTTATTTTGGTTTTTATAAGAAAAAGCACCATTAATTTACATTTTTGAACGGATGTAAAAACATAAAAAGCTGCTCCTGAGGGGGCAGCTTTTTTATTTGAATATGGATTTAATTTACACTAATACACAGTATTCATTAGTGCTAATAGAAGTATAAAACAGCATTCAAATTGATAAGCTATTTCAGTGAAATCAATAGCCTGATCGGTATAGAAAAATACACAAATGTGGTTTGAAAACAGCACCATTAAATTTTGCTTAAATTTAGTGCAGAATGGCAAAAAGCTCACTTGGAATTACAGGGCTTTTCTTTTATCCGCGGGTTGATCACGTTATACTCGGAAAAATCTTTTCATTAGGTACGTTTATGTATCGTTTTATGAATTATAAAATTATTGTATTAGCAAGTGCTGTGCTGCTGACCGCTTGTGGTCAGTCTGGTGCATTGCATTTACCTTCAGATGCAAATGCAGATAAGCGCGCAAAATATCTGATTTATCCAGATACGCCTGCACATCAAAAGCAGGAAAAACAAGCGGCTCCTGTTGCAACTGAATCGGAATCTTCAAATTCTAACCCTACACCTTAATGCTTTTATAGAAAGGATACTTTCATGAGTTTCACCCGTACGAATGGGGTATTGCATGCAGAGCAATGTTCTTTACAACAGCTTGCACAGCAATATGGCACACCGCTTTATGTTTATTCAAAAGCTACTTTTGAAAAGCATTATTCAGATATGGATCGTGCATTTAGCTTTATCGACCATCAAATTTGTTTTGCGGTAAAGTCAAACTCTAATCTTGCGGTGTTAAACGTACTTGCCAAGCAGGGCGCTGGTTTTGATATCGTGACGGGTGGTGAACTCGCACGTGTATTAAAAGCCGGTGGTGAAGCTTCTAAAATTGTATTCTCTGGTTTGGGTAAAACTGAAGCCGATATCCAAAAAGCGTTGGACGTGGGTATTGCATGTTTTAACGTAGAATCTCATGCAGAGCTAGATCGAATCCAAAAAGTTGCTGCGGCAATGGGTAAGAAAGCACCGATTTCATTGCGTGTAAATCCAGATGTGGATGCCAAAACCCATCCTTATATCTCTACGGGTTTAAAAGAAAATAAATTCGGTATTCCTTCAGACAGCGTTTTTGACACCTATGCATATGCAGCGTCGTTGCCAAATCTTGAGATTGTCGGGATTGATTGTCATATCGGTTCACAGTTGACTGAAACTCAGCCTTTTGTTGATGCACTTGATCGTGTCATTGTGATGATCAATCAACTGAAAGAGATGGGTATTCAGCTAAAACACATTGATATTGGTGGTGGTTTAGGTGTGACTTACAAAGACGAAGTTCCGCCTACCGTTGAAGAATATGCTCAGGCAATGCGTCCGGCTTTAGAAAAATTAGGCCTTAAGGTGTATATGGAACCGGGTCGTAGTATTTCTGCAAATGCAGGTGTGTTGTTAACTAAAGTTGATTTACTCAAACCGACCAATCATCGTAATTTTGCCATTATTGATGCTGCTATGAACGACTTAATCCGTCCTGCTTTATATGAAGCATGGATGGATATTCAGGAAGTAACGCCTCGTACTGATACAGATAAGAAAGACTGGGATGTTGTTGGCGCGATTTGCGAAACCGGTGATTTCCTTGGTAAGCAACGTCAGTTGGCGATTCAAGAAAATGACGTGCTTGCAGTATTGGGTGCGGGTGCTTATGGTTTTGTCATGAGCTCAAACTACAACAGCCGCGGACGTGCTGCTGAAGTGATGGTTGATGGTGATCAGTCTCATTTGATTCGTGAGCGTGAAACCATTGAATCATTATGGGAACGTGAACGTTTATTGCCTTAAGGAGAAATTCGAGATGTTATTAGAATTTACCAAAATGCATGGCCTTGGCAATGATTTTATGGTGGTCGATCTAATTAGCCAACGGGCTTATTTAGATACAGTGACGATTCAGCGTTTGGCCGACCGTCATTTTGGTATTGGTTTTGATCAGCTTTTGATTGTAGAGCCACCTGATTTGCCTAATGTCGATTTTAAATATCGTATTTTTAATGCAGATGGTTCGGAAGTTGAACAATGTGGTAATGGCGTACGTTGTTTTGCACGCTTTGTGCATGAACGTAAGTTGACCAGCAAAACCAAAATCAAAGTACAAACCAAGTCCGGTATCGTAGAGCCTGAATTAGGTGCGAATGGTTGGGTGCGCGTTAATATGGGTTATCCACGCTTTTTGCCGCATGAAATTCCATTTATTGCGGAAGAACCTGAAAACTTATACGACATAGCATTGGCGAATAATGAACAGCTCACCATTGATGTAGTGAGTATGGGTAATCCGCATGCAGTGACGATCGTTCCTGATGTCATTACTGCAGACGTCGCTAAAATTGGTCCACAAGTCGAATCGCATGAGCGTTTTCCACAGCGTGTAAATGCTGGCTTCATGCAAATTGTGGATGAGAAACATGCACGCCTACGTGTATTTGAACGTGGTGTCGGTGAAACCATGGCCTGTGGTACAGGTGCTTGTGCAGCGGCAGTATCAGGTATGCGTCGTGGTTTATTAGCCAATTCGGTCGAAATAGAGTTGGCAGGTGGTAAGCTGCAAATTGAGTGGCAAGAAGGTGGTGTAGTCTGGATGACTGGACCAACTGCAACAGTTTACGAAGGACGCTTAGATTTAAGCTACTTCCAAGGTTAAAATCAAAGCCCTGATCCATTCAGGGCTTTTTTTCATAAAATAAAAAGTGAATAAAAAATTATAATTCAATGGGATTGTAGTCAACATGGAACAAATAAACGAAGAAATAAAAGAAGAAATCTTAGAGCAACTTTTTCATAAAGCTTTACATGAACCTGCGTATCAACCCGAATTTTTAGCTCAATTATTAGCGGCCAATGTGTATTGTGTGGGAACAACAGGGGGACGTGATTCACGTATTGCCGAAGCTTTGATCTTGGATGAGGGCGGCAGTGTTCAATTGAAATCATGGGAAGATGAAACTTATGATTGCGTCATCCCGTTTTTTACTTCTTTGGAAAAAATGCGGTTGGCAATATCTGAAGAGGATTCGTATATCCGGCTACCAACCAAGGCATTATTTGAAATGACCATTGGGGCAAGGCTTGTATTGAATCCACAATCACCTGATGCGACGAAGGACTTTGTACCAGAAGAAATTCAACATTTGCTGAACGGGCAGTATATTCAGCCCTCAGAAAACTATGAAGTTACGGAAGATACGGAAGTTTTAATTGGTCAGCCGGCAGAATATCCGCAGTTTATGATTGATCAATTAAGCATTTTTTTTGGCACAGAGCGTGTGGTAAAAGCTGCCTATTTGGCGCAAATGCTGAATGAAGCTCGAGATGATTCACCAACTTTGTTGATCGGACTAGATTTAGAAGCAGGGTTATCTGAACAACAAATTCAAGATTTGCACAGTAAAATTGGTCGTATCACACAGGATAGTTTAAAAGAGCAATGCCCAGTGGATTTAATCCATGTCAATCCACACAGTGTCGATGGTGTAGAAGGGTATTTGCTTAATGAAACGCAAGCTTTTTACCAACGTGTTGATGGTAAGCCTAAGGGGTTCTTTGCTAGACTCTTTTCATAAAATAGATATGTAAAATCGCTTTAGAGAACGTACCACAACGCTAAAGCACATGTTGAAATGGGAGAAGACAGATGACGATGGATCAGAGTCAACTACTGACTATGTGGTTGAAGGAACGTGAAATTCAAAATCAGTCTAAACATACATTGCAAGCGTATGAGCGTGATGTCAGTGATTTTCTCCAATTTTGTACAATACGCAACTTGCCACTGCATGATGTTGAAAAGTCAGATCTGCGTGAATTTGTTGCTCATAAAGTGGAACAGTTTCAGCTCAGTCCAAGTAGTTTGCAGCGCATGTTATCTTCGATACGCCAATTTATGAAATGGGCAGAACAAGGAAATTATCTCAATTTTAATCCTGCAGATGATTTTCAGCTCAAACGCCAATCACGTCCTTTACCTGGATTGGTCGATATTGAAACCATTAAACAAATCATGGAACAGCCTGAGCCAGAAAGTGAAACTCAACGGCAGCTTTGGATACGTGATAAAGCGATTTTGGAGCTGCTCTATTCAAGTGGTTTACGTTTGGCTGAAGTGCAGGGCTTAACCATTCGAGATATTGATTTTAATCGCCAACTGTTACGTATTACGGGTAAAGGGAATAAAACGCGCATTGTACCTTTTGGTTCTAAAGCCAAAGAGGCTGTGATGCATTGGTTGCAATTATATCCTGCATGGCATGGTGATTTTGTCCCAGAAGCCCAAGTTTTTATCACTCAAAAAGGCAATCCACTAGGGGTAAGACAAATAGAAAATCGAGTTAAATTTCAAGCTCGACGTGCAGGTGTAAATGTCGATTTACATCCGCATTTATTACGACATTGCTTCGCTAGCCATATGTTGTCCAATAGCGGTGACTTGCGTGCTGTACAAGAAATGTTGGGGCATAGTAATTTAACCACTACACAAATTTATACCCATGTGGATTTTGATCGATTGGCACAAGTTTATGATCAGGCCCATCCAAGAGCACAGCATAAAGATTCGTAACAATTGCAAAAACGACTTGGGTACTCAGTGGTCTAAATTTTGCTTAAATTTACAGGCTAGATTTCACATTTTGTATCCTAAAGTGGTCTACTTCATGAAAATTAAATAAGGATGTGAAAAAATATTGGTAAAATTGACCGACATTTTGAACTATTGTCGCATTATAAAAATTCAAATTATCGGGTATAAAAATTGTCCATTATTGAATTGACGTAAGTGCTGAAGTGAAATTCGCCATTTACTAAATTGCTGTACCGTTAAAAATATATAGGCCATACCATGATTTCAGATATTCAAGAAAAATATGACCAGTTAAATGGTCAGCAAAAAGAAATTTTTGTAGGATACGGCTTACGCCAAATCAAACACTTTGTTGAAATCAGTTTACCTGAAGTAGAAGCTGTATTGCCTGAAGGTGCGCAGCTACAAGGGATTAATGCCGATGGAAAAGTTCAGGCGTTTAATGCGGCGACGGGCCAATACTTTATTTGGATTTCGGATAAACAATGGCAGCTTACCAATAAAGCAACTGCTAAATTTGACAGTAAAGAAGATGCCCTCACCATTTGGCGTATTTTTGATTTGGTAAAGTATGAACTTATTGACCTAAGCCACATCCATCGTGACTTTTTGGAAAATCAGCCAGCCTAAACCATTGGTCAAATAAACAACTCATGGGCTATCTTCATTGGTTTTGGATGTTTAGCCCTTATATCACCCGCACCATGACATGTTGTGATGCTTGTGAGCAGAGCGTTAAAGTGTCTACCTCGTTTGGTTTTAAGCTTTCAAATGAACATTTGAGATAAGCTAGTGGACGTCTTTGCAAAACTTATGATGCTAAACAAAATATCTAAATGCAAACCCATTTTGCTGTTCAGTAATTCAATTCGCTCAGTTTTGATAGCGAGAGCCTGTAAATCCAATCAGTTGTATTCTTGTTTAAGAAATTAAGCTCAAAGGCTCCTTAGATTGTGTTCGTTCATTTGCCGCAAATCATGATTTTTCTTTGCTTAAAATATAATGAAATACCGCATAGCTAGGTTTTGCATTCGAGGCTGTGAATAACTGCGTTACTACGTTGTCATTCTTGTAGTATCAGCCTCGTCGTTTCTAATGCTTGAGTTGCTCGTTGGCAGACCAATTTCTGTTTATAAATCTTCTAGCGGTAACTGGAAGCTTTGTTTGATGATTTGGCTAGGTAAATCAGTCTTTACACTGGTGATGCCATTTTTCTTGGTTAAGTGAGTAGACTGAAATTTACGGTAACTTTCTAGGTCAGGCACCACAACTTTGAGCATTGCATCGCACTCACCCAAAATAATGTAGCACTCCATGACTTGAGGAAGTTCTTTCATCGCTTCGATAAAGGTATCGATGGTTTCAGCATCCTGCCCAGTCAACCAAATACGAGAAAACAAAATTAATTGAAAGCCAATCTTTTGTGGATCGACCACGGTGGTGTAATTCTGAATCACACCTGCTTCTTCGAGTAATTTGACCCGACGTAAACAAGAAGAAGGCGAGAGTCCAATTTCCTTGGCTAAGTCATTATTTTGCATGCGGCCATTATTTTGAAGTGCGCGAATGATATTTTTATCAATACGATCTAGTTTAACTAGAATTGACTTAGAAGATGTCTTCATAAAATAGAATATAATTCTAAAAATAATATCTATTATAGAATATTTGATATCCTATTTTAAAGCGATTCAAACATACTAATTTCACTTTCAGGACATAGAAAGGGAAAATTGAAATGTCTGTATTTGCTTTGTTTGCCTTAACGGTAATTCCCCTTATTTTCACACCAGGACCCGATATGCTTTTTATCCTGTCACAAGTGATGGGTAAGGATGCAAAAGCAGGCATGATGGCAACAGTGGGGGTGTGCTCAGGTTATTTGGTTCACTCGATTTTAGTGGCATTGGGTATTGCTGCGATTATCGTGTCATTTCCACTACTGTTTGAAACAATCCGCTGGTTGGGGATTGCTTATCTTTTATATTTGGCAACGCATTTGCTGCGTTCAGTATTTAGCAGTAAAAAATTAAGTATTGAGAAAAAGTCAGCGTCCAACCCGATTAAAAAAGGCTTTTTTACGGCTTTACTGAACCCGAAAGGAATGTTGATATATTTTGCAATTTTGCCGCAATTTATTGATAAATCAGCGAGTACCGTGAGTCAAGGTTTGATTTTGTCCTTCATTTTTATTGGGCTGATTTTTGTGGTGTATTGTAGTTTAAGTGTGGTCTTTGCACGTATTACACAAAAAACTCAAATTGATGAACGCAAACAAAAGTGGATCGATGGTACATCAGGCGGTTTATTGGCTCTTGCTGCGACATGGTTAATTGCCAATTAAAAACAGCAAATGTAAATAGAAATAATTGCCTTAACTAAACCCTTCGTGAAGGCGGAGGTTTTTTTATATGTGGTGAATATCGACACATATTAAGAATAAGAAAGAGAGAAAAACCCACCAATTAGCTTCGGAAAAGTGAAATTAGCGCTAAATTCATTATGCTTCTATCTTAAATGACAAGTTTAGATATGTTGCCGAATGTGTAGAGGGAAAGCTCTATTTCAGAAAGATTGATCGAAAATTGATATTAAATCAGATCTTTTGATGATCTAAATCAAGTAAAAAAATAATAAAAATCAATGCTTAAAAAATAACTGAATAATGCGTTTTTTTAGATAACTGAAGCATTCTTTAAAAAATGTGAACGATAAGTTCAAGGAAATTACGGTTTTTTACAGGTCTTTCGATAATTGTGACTTGACCGAAATGCCGTACACATTGCAAGATAGGGCACCTAAAAAATTTAAAGTGAAGAGTTAATATAACTTTTCTCAACATTTACATTTGCTAAAACAGCCGAGGATTACATGAAGGCTCTTGTTGCTGTAAAACGTGTGGTTGATGCCAACGTTAAAGTTCGCGTTAAGCCGGACAACAGTGGTGTTGACTTAACGAACGTTAAAATGTCAATTAACCCATTCTGTGAAATCGCAGTGGAAGAAGCGGTTCGTTTAAAAGAAAAAGGAACTGTTTCAGAAATCGTTGTTGTTTCTATTGGTCCTAAAGAAGCTCAAGAACAAATCCGTTCTTCTATGGCGCTTGGTGCAGACCGAGGTATTCTTGTTGAAGCTGACGACAGCCAGTTAGGAGCACTTGAAGTTGCAAAAATCCTAAAAGGTGTTGTAGACGCTGAACAACCTCAATTGATCCTTCTTGGTAAACAAGCAATTGATGATGACTCTAACCAAGTTGGTCAGATGCTTGGCGCGCTTTTAGGTGCTGGCCAAGGTACTTTCGCTTCTGAAGTGAAAGTTGAAGGCGATAAAGTACAAGTGACTCGTGAAATCGATGGTGGTTTACAAACTGTTGAACTTGCACTTCCAGCAATTATTACAACTGACTTACGTTTGAATGAGCCACGTTATGCTGCTCTTCCAAACATTATGAAAGCGCGTAAAAAGCCGCTTGATACTAAGTCACCTGCTGATTATGGCGTTTCACCTGCAACTAAGCTTAAAACTGTTAAAGTTGAAGCTCCTGCAGAACGTAAAGCGGGCGTACAAGTGAAGTCTGTAGACGAGCTTGTAGATAAATTGAAAAACGAAGCGAAAGTGATCTAATACAGAAGGATAAAAATCATGAGTATTTTAGTTATCGCTGAGCACGACAACAAAGCACTAAATGGTGCAACTCTTAACGTTGTTGCTGCAGCGCAAAAAATCGGTGGTGATATCACTGTATTAGTAGCTGGTTCAGGCGCTCAAGCAGTTGCAGACCAAGCAGCTAAAGTTGCGGGTGTAAGCAAAGTATTACTTGCTGACGACGCTGCTTATGCTAATCAATTGGCTGAAAACGTTGCTAAATTAGTTGCTTCTATCAGTGCGGGTTACACCCACATTCTTGCTGCTTCTACGACAACGGGCAAAAACGTACTTCCACGTGCTGCTGCGCTACTTGACGTAAGCATGATCACTGACATCATTGCTGTTGAAGGTCCTAAAACTTTCAAACGTCCAATCTATGCAGGCAACGCGATTGCAACTGTAGAGTCTGGCGAGTCTGTTGTAGTTGCGACTGTTCGTGGTACTGCATTTGATGCTGTTGCAAGCGAAGGCGGCTCTGCTGCAGTTGAAGCTGTTGCATCTACTGGTGATGCTGGTATTTCTAAGTTCGTTTCTGAAGAAATCGTGAAATCTGAACGTCCAGAATTAACAGCTGCGCGTATTGTTGTTTCAGGCGGTCGTGGTGTTGGTTCAGGTGAAAACTATCACACTGTTCTTGATCCATTAGCGGACAAGCTTGGTGCTGCCCAAGGCGCATCTCGTGCAGCAGTTGATGCTGGTTTCGTACCAAACGATATGCAAGTGGGTCAAACAGGTAAAATCGTTGCTCCTGACTTGTACATCGCTGTAGGTATCTCTGGTGCGATTCAGCACTTGGCAGGTATGAAAGAATCTAAAGTGATCGTTGCGATCAACAAAGATGAAGAAGCACCAATTAACTCAGTAGCTGATTACTGGTTAGTGGGTGATTTGAACACTGTAGTTCCAGAATTAGTATCTAAAATCTAATTTCTGAACGCAGTTCAAAACGCTCCTAAGCTTATGGTTTAGGGGCGTTTTTATTGTTTGAAGAATTAGTAGGTCTTCTTGGTTATGTTTAATCGATTAATTATACGTAAATGTAAATATATAAATTGCACTTAGATGTTTCATGCTTATGAGTGTAGTGGATTCTTAGTTTAGTAGTTCAAAATTCATATAGTGTTTCTTATTATTGGTATTAGACACTACTGTAGCGCAAGCTATTTGTATGTTAAAACTTAAATGGTAAGTAAGCAGGAGCAATGGCTTGTTAATAGGATGAAAATTAATAAATTATAAAAAATACATAGATTTAAAATAAAATAATAAAATTTATCCTTCAAGTTTGAATCTTAAACTTAAAGCAAGCTTAAAGGATTATATATTTTTTGTTAACATTGCTTTTTTATTGAACTTGCCCTTTAGGCGGAGTCTCCCTTTGAAATTTGATTTTCAGTTACCAGTCAGTGTATTGGTGCTGATGATCTGCTGTTTACTTTTTCCTGTTTTACAAAGTGTCTCTTTTTCTTTATTTGATGGAATGACCGTTACAGCAGTTGAATCGGTTCAAGCATTGTTATTGCTGTTTTTTGCGATATATACTTTTTTCTATATTCGACCACTTGAAATGCAAGATGGAAAGAAACAATTTTGGTTGTGGGCTGTTGCATGGTGGTTGTTGCTATTTGGTCGTAGTATTAGTTGGGGGCGTGACTATTTTCCTGATGTGCCTAAACCGTATTTTCGTTTAATTTCGGTATTCATGATTGCACCTGTCGTCTTTATGCTGTTTTCGCCGTATTTACGCCAAGAAATTGTACGTAAGCTAAAAACCTTGGCTTTACCAATTTGGCCATTGGGCTTGGTGATATTGGGCTTATTTATTTCTGATGCAGTTGAGCATAGCCGAAGTCTTAGTTTTTTATTTTTGTACGATTTGGCTTTTAAAGATTTCATCGAAGAAGTTTATGAGTTTCCGCTTATTTTAGGTTTGTTTTTAACAGCATACCCATGGATGCAGCAGGATCATGTACCTCAAGAATTAGAGGTCATGCAATATCATAAAGAGTGATTTTTATCACATTTATGGGTCTAAATTTGAAGCTTCGAAAAGAAATATTTTGAACATTAAACAACCTCTATTCGTAGAGGTTTTTTTCACAGCAAATAAAATCAAAATGCTTAAAATAAATACAAAAAATCATGGTTCTAGTGCAAGATGATTGGCACAAAAATCAGGGTTTTTATGCTATACTGTCCGACTTGATTTTTGATATTGGTTCAGTATTTTTTGAACTAATTTTTACAGATTTACGATATATAAATGCGGGCAGAATTCTGCTTGTATAACAAGGAGTATGCATGAGCGTATCGGAAATTAGACCGATTGCCATTGAGGATGAACTGAAGAGCTCATATCTCGATTATGCAATGAGCGTGATTGTGTCACGTGCGTTGCCAGATGTCCGAGATGGTCTCAAACCTGTTCACCGTCGTGTGCTTTTTGCAATGCACGAATTGGGCAATGACTACAACAAAGCTTACAAAAAGTCTGCCCGTGTAGTCGGTGACGTCATCGGTAAATATCACCCACATGGTGACTTAGCTGTATACGAAACTATTGTTCGTATGGCTCAAGATTTCAGCTTACGCTATCAATTGGTTGATGGTCAGGGTAACTTCGGTTCTGTCGATGGTGACAGTGCAGCAGCAATGCGTTATACCGAAGTTCGTATGCGTAAATTGACCCACGAACTTTTAGCGGATCTTGAGAAAGATACCGTAGAGTGGGAAGACAACTACGACGGTTCTGAACGTATTCCACAAGTCATGCCAACACGTGTGCCTAACTTGTTGATTAACGGTGTAGCTGGTATTGCTGTAGGTATGGCAACCAATATGGCTCCGCATAACATGACAGAAGTCATTAATGCGTGTCTTGCTTATGCCAACGATCCGCACATCAGCATTGAAGGGTTAATGGAACATATTTCTGGTCCAGACTTCCCTACAGGCGGCATCATTTACGGTAAATCAGGCATTGTCGATGCGTACCGTACTGGTAAAGGCCGTTTGCATATCCGTGGTAAATATCACATTGAAGAAGACCAAAAATCGGGCCGTAGCACGATTGTCTTCACTGAAATTCCTTATCAAGTTAACAAAGCAAAAACCATTGAACGTATTGCTGAGTTGGTTAAAGAGAAAAAACTTGAAGGTATTTCTGAACTTCGTGATGAATCAGATAAAGAAGGGATGCGTATTGCAATTGACTTGAAGCGTGGTGAAAACGCCGAAGTGATTGTAAATAACTTATTCCAAAATACCCAATTAGAAAATTCATTCAGCATTAACATGGTCTGCCTCGATAATGGTCAGCCTAAGTTAATGAACTTGAAAGATATTATTGCAGCGTTTATCCGTCATCGTCAGGAAGTGGTTACACGCCGTACCATGTTCGAATTGCGTAAAGCACGTGAACGTGGACATATCTTAGAAGGTTTGACGGTTGCACTCGCAAATATCGATGCGATCATTGAAACCATCAAAACATCTGCAAATCCAAGCGAAGCGCGCGAACGTTTACAAGCGGGCGAGTGGGCAGGCGGAGGTGTTGTTGCCTTGCTTGAAAAAGCAGGCGCGGTATCTGTCCGTCCAGATGAAATTGAAGGCGAAGATCCAGCACGTCCATTTGGTTTAACAGGTGATATTTATCGTCTGTCTCCAACCCAAGTGGGTGCGATCTTAGAACTTCGTTTACATCGTTTAACTGGTCTAGAACAAGACAAGTTACAAGCTGAATATACAGAAATTCTTGGTCAAATTGCTGAATACACGGCAATTTTGAACGATTTCAACTTATTGATGAACGTGATTAAAGAAGAATTGGCTTTAATCCTTCAACAATATGGCGATGCACGTCGTACCGATATCGTGGAATCACGTATCGACTTCTCTCGTGAAGATTTAATCCCTGAAGAGCAAATGGTACTAACTGTTTCTAAATCAGGCTATGCAAAAACTCAACCATTGTCAGACTACGCTGCACAGCGTCGTGGTGGACGTGGTAAGTCTGCAACTTCAATGAAAGAAGACGATTACATCCAACATTTGATCGTGACTTCAAACCACGCAACAGTGCTTTGCTTTACCAATGTGGGTAAAGTTTATCGTTTGAAAGTGTATGAAGTACCTCAAGCATCTCGTGGTGCGAAAGGTCGTCCGATGGTGAACTTATTGCCATTAGATGAAAACGAAACCATCACCGCTATTTTACCTGTGGTTGATGCGCCGAAGAAATTTAAAGAACGCTTGGCTGACTTTAAAGCATTTGTAAAAGCCAATAGTGCACAGCTACAAACCAATGAAGTGATTAATAGTCATTTTGCTGGTTTAGAAGCTGCACTTGCTGAGACTGAAGACGGTGCAGATGACTTGTCTGATGCATTACGTGTTCAATTGAAACAGTTGGGCTTAGAGCTTTCTACCACTGATCTTGATGATGAAATCATCAATGACTTTGCACAGCAAGCAGAAGCCGTTCGTAAAAACTTCTACGTATTTATGGCAACAGAATACGGTACGATTAAACGTGTTGAGTTAGAACAATTCTCGAATGTTCGTTCTAACGGTCTACGTGCGATTGAACTCAATGGTGATGACACCTTAATCGGTGTTGCCATTACCGACGGCGAACAACAAATCATGTTGTTCTCAAACGAAGGTAAAGCCATTCGTTTTGCAGAAACTGACGTGCGTTCAATGGGTCGTTCTGCCAAAGGTGTTCGTGGTATGCGCGTGACCATTGGTGCAGCAGCTCAAGCTGAAGACGCTGAGGATGCGGATGTAGAGTCTGATGATGAAGATACCTCTGATTCAGCTCTCATTAGCCGTATAGTGTCATTGGTGGTTGTTCCGGAAACTGGTGAAGTACTTTGTGCTTCAGCCAATGGTTATGGTAAACGTACACCAGTAGATGACTTCCCAACTAAGAAACGTGGCGGTAAAGGTGTTATTGCAATTAAAACATCTGAACGTAACGGTGAACTTGTTGGTGCGGTAGCGATTGATGCGTCTAAAGAGCTAATGTTAATTTCAGATGGCGGTACGTTGGTTCGTACACGTGCGTCTGAAGTGGCACAAACAGGTCGTAATGCTCAAGGTGTTCGTTTGATCCGTTTAGGTGAAAGCGAAATCTTAGTCGGTGTTGTGGCGATCGAAGCAGTTGAAGAAGACGAAACTTTTGAAGAAGTGGAAGCAATCGAAACTGAGCAACTTGTAGATGACTCAACGATTATTGATCAAAATGA
This sequence comes from Acinetobacter sp. P37, assembly GCF_057480965.1. Lineage (NCBI taxonomy): Bacteria > Pseudomonadati > Pseudomonadota > Gammaproteobacteria > Moraxellales > Moraxellaceae > Acinetobacter > Acinetobacter sp. P37. The sequence goes on from NZ_JBLIYY010000009.1 coordinate 25,217, forward strand.
CAATGAATCAGATCTCAATGAGCCTGAAGAAGACTAATTGAAGATTGAGAAAAGAGGGCGCTACGGCGTCCTTTTTTATAGACAGATAATTTTAGATTGATGAGTACAATATGAAATTAAAATATTTTGCAATGGTTTCACTTATTGGGCTTGGCGGCTGTGACCAAATTGGTCAAAAAGCCTTAAATGCAATCCCAGACCCAAGCGCTGAACAGAGTGAAGTTGCCCAAGCTGCCTATGATCAATTACGTGAAGGCAATTTTGAAAAGCTGTACACTTACTTTGAACCAGAACTCAAAGCGAAGTTTGAACAGAATGAAAAAGAGCTGCGTAAATTTGCACGAGGTATTCCGAAACAAGATTACTCACGCAAAAATATTGTGGCTAAGCACATTGAAAAATCGACTGAAAAGCCGTCTTTATATACAGTTACTTATGAGTACGGTTATACCAATAAAAACCTTGTACAGTATGATGTAAGTTTTGATAAACCCGCAGGAAGTAACAAAATTCGAGATTTTAATATTTCAGTTTTTGGCGAAAAAAATAAATAAAGTTTGGAAAAATAAAACAAAGCTGTAAAAAAGGACGCCGAAGCGTCCTTTTTTATGACATAAAATTAAGCGGCATCTTTTAGATTAGCAGCATAATTTTTTTGTTTTTCAGTATCAAATTGGCCTTCCCATTTACTGATCACCAGTACCGCAAGCGCGTTACCAATCACATTTAGTACAGTACGTGCCATATCTAAAATACGGTCAATACCTGCAATAAATGCAAGACCTTCAAGAGGAATACCGACACTGCCGAGAGTTGCTAGCAAGACCACGAAAGAAACGCCAGGTACACCTGCAATCCCTTTAGAGGTAATCATCAAGGTCAGTACTAGAATCACTTATTGAGTGATTGTCAGATCGATCCCGTAAAGCTGAGCAATAAAGATAGCCGCAATACTTTGATATAGGGTCGAACCATCGAGGTTAAATGAATAGCCAATTGGAATCACGAAACTGGTAATCGGTTTCGGAGCACCGTAAGCTTCCATTTTTTCCATAATACGGGGTAGGACAGTCTCAGAACTTGCAGTTGAATATGCGAGAATCAATTCATCTTTTAAGATCTTGATAATGGCCCAAACACTGAAGCCACAGAATTTGGCAACTGCACCTAATACGATGAAAATAAAGAAGAAGATTGCACCATAAACTAAAACTGCGAGCTTAAGCAGTGGTACAAGAGAGCTGAAGCCGAAATTCGCAACAGTCGCTGCAATCAAGCCGAATACACCAATAGGTGCAAACATCATGATCATGTGCGTAACTTTAAACATCGTTTCAGAAACAGCGGTCAACACTTTAATTAAAGGTTGTTTTACTTCTTGATCAAGCGCACCTAAACCTACACCAAACATCACAGAGAAAAAAATGATTGGGAGCATTTGACCACTCGTCAAAGCTGCAAAAAAGTTAGATGGAATAAGTGAAAGTATTGTTTGAATCAAACCATGAGAATGTTCACTGACTTCATGTGTTGTTTCTTGATACTTTGAAATATCGACTTGCGTCAATGCAGACATATCAATGCCGGCACCAGGTTGGAATACGTTGGCTGCAACTAAACCGACTAAAATAGCAACAGTGGTAATGATTTCAAAATAAATAATCGTTTTGAAACCTAGTTTACCTAAGTTGCTACCGTGACTTGTATTGGCAATACCTAAAATAAGCATCGACACAACAAGCGGAATAACGATCATCTTAATGAGGTTAATAAAAATTGAGCCCAAAGGCGTCAAAAAGTTATTAACTAAAGCATCACGATATTCAGGAGAATAGTGTAGGAAAGCACCAACAAGTATACCTAGAATGAGAGCAATCACGATTTGCCAGGCAAGGCTCACCTTAATCTTTTTCATACATCAGCTCTTATGTCAGATTTGGGAGAAAAAAGCCCACAGTCATCCACGAACAAATGTTGCAGACAGACTGAGTCCGCCATGACAAAAAGTTCTGAATAATTTGGGAGATAAATACGACAATATTTTGCAGTTTATATGAGAATACAGCCATCGATTTTGATCAAAACCAAACTGTTTGATCGATAAATTATCATTTTTAGTTGTATAAGCGATTCGATTGTTAAATTTAATTTATAAAACGAATAAAATTGAGTTATTAATAAACACTTCACAAAATCGCTGATTTGCCTAGAAAGATCGAAAAACTAAATGTGAGCCTGTATTTTTCATTTTTATATAGAAGTTTGCTTTATACTTGTTAGGCAAATAAATCACTGAAAATTCTATAAATCACATAGATTATCCGAACTAAATTTTAACTTTATATATTTTAATAATAAGCAGAGGGCTTGTACGGTGTTGAAAAAATTAGTCGTCGTCATCACTTTAATCTTACCTATAACGGCTTGTGAAAAAATCGGCGATTTCTTGATTGCAAAATTCGAATCAAGCCTGCCAAGTGAGACAAGTTCACAGCGTGCGAAGTCAGAAAAATTATTCGTCGCGCTACACGAACCCCATCAAGACACCTTTTTGGCATTGGTTGAAGAAAATGTTCGTGATGCGATGCTAGCAGATCCAGAGCTGTTTTCACGTATGAAAAAGCTGATTCCTGCAGGTCAACCTAGCGCTGAAGCGGAAGTGATTCAGCGAATGGCAAATACTCGGCTGGGAGAAGGTAAGACCACAACAATTGTGTATAAATATGATTATCCGCAAAAAGAACTGTATATGAGTGTGGTCTTTGCAGGTCATGATGGGGACGATAAAGTGAAAGGATTCTGGCTTGAAAACGCTGCAGAAAAAGAATCAGATGATTTGGTTACTGAGATCACTTCAGATGCAGATGATTTTGATATTCAAGTGGATGAAGCTTCGACTGTGACGCCAACAGCATACAGTTAATAGGTGACAGAAAGCATTAAAATTTGAGACATAGAAGCAAAGCGTTCGAGTCCATGATGAATAGATTTGAACGCATTTCGTTTGATGCTCGATATGTATAACAGCACAAACAGTTTTATCTTTTGGCAAACTTTAAACGCCAGACAGCAAGACATAAAAAAATCAGTCCAATACTTGTGAGGTAAAGCAGTTTTGGGATGACGATTACTGTAGGTACACCCATCTGATTGAGTTGAAGGAACAGTTGTATGCCTTGGGTTGATGGCAACACCTGAGCAAGTATTTGCATCCATTCAGGCATAGCTGCACGCGGCCATGCCGTTCCCGAGAGTAGAAATAGTGGAATAGAACTAAAAACGATGACATGTCCCGCACGTTCTGGCAGGTCAAGAAAGGTGGCTAAATAGAGCGTCATCGCAATAATACAACTGAGGAAGATGGGCACAGCAATGAACATGCCCCAAAAATTTCCACCGCGTGGATAGTCGTTCAGCCAAAAGGTAAAACCAAATAAATAGAAGCAGCCCAACGTTCCAATGGTCAAAATACACAAGAAGATGCCAGCCAATTGTGTATAGCTCGGACGCCAAGTGGTGTTTTGTCGATAGGTCGCAATCAGCATGCACAGACCCAATAAAATCGTCTGATGAATAATTAAGGGTGCAACCGCTGGGAAAATATAGCTGCCATAGCCTGAAAGTGGATTAAATAATGGAATCTTATGGATAGATAAAGCCGGGCTAAAATCGGATATGTTCTGGAATTTTTCTGCATATTCGACGAGGGCATTTTCCATCGAACTGGCTAAACCTAAGCCAATTTTTTGTGTCTTTAGAAAGTTTGCAGCACTGAGATATAAACCAATTCCACCGGTTTCACCACGGCGAATGCTATTTGAAAGATTACTCGGCAACAGTAAAATCCCGTCAGCTTGCTGACTTCTGAGCATATTTTCAGCCTCAGCAAAATTACCAGTCACAGCTCGAATTTCTACATTGGGACTATTGGCTACAGCACCAATAATCGTATTGGTGAGTATGCTTTGTTCCTCATCCACCACAATGATAGGGAGCGATTCTGCATGTTCCGCTTGATAAGCAATGGGATAAAAAAAACTGTAAAGAAAAACAGAAAGCACTAAAGTGGTAAAAATCGAACTGTGCTTCACAATATCTTTAAAGGTTTGAATATAGTGTCTGAGCAAATTTGATAGAAATGATGCAATTACATTCATATGAGTTGCTCCTTTAGTACTTTACGTAAAAAGAAGCTGGCAAGAAGAAAATAGAACAGACAGTAAATGATCAGGGTGATAAGCGGTGTGATTGAAATGGAGATTGGGCTACCAATGACCCATTGTTCTGTTTGTAATTTGGCATAAGGCGTATAGGGAATAATATTGGCCCAGAATTTTGTAAACATCGGCGCGTTATTTAGCGGCAATGTCACCCCTGCAAAACTTAGAGATGAGCCACCATATACCGCAATAAAACCAAAGGACTTGGTGAGATCACGTGTCGCCAAAACTACAGTAGAGCTGATAAAGGCATAGGCAGTATAAAAAAACAATTGCCCGAGCAAAATGAGCAATAATGAACCCTGAACAAACCACCCTCGAAACACGATTAGCCACAACATCCACGCCCATGTCCAAGCGGTAAAAATGAAAACATAACTGAGATTTTTAGCGATTAAAGCTTGAAAGACAGAAGTCGGTTTCACCCATTGATTTACAGTGCCATATTTGATTTCTTGACCAACCGAAAATGCGACACAGCAACACAGTAGTAAATGTAGAATCGCAGGAATCATGTAGGGCTCTAAATAGAACTCGTAATTTAAACCAGGATTATATAAGGGTGAAATTTTAACATTGGGCGTCGGTGCATCGAGGTAGGGGATGCTATTTTCTAAATACTGATGACCACTAAAATCGGCCATGGCTTGCAGTGTACTCAGTAACATGGCTGATGAAATACTATTGCCGACACTAAAATAGCTTTGGTTATAGGCAATGCTGATTTCTGCATCTTTTGCTTGAACCAGTCGTTGCTCTGCGCCAGCAGGAATATGAATATAGCCCCAAATTTGAGTCTGATTTAAAAGCTTTTCAGCATCATCCATACTGGGTGTAATAGTGGCTACTTTTAAGGTATGGTTGAGCTGCGCAAAATGAGTAATGTTACGGCTTAAACTGCTTTGATCTTGGTCTATGATCGCGATGGGTAAATGATCTGGTTTGCCTTGAGCAAACATATTGCTAAAGAGCAAAATCACAAGGGCGGGGGCAAGTGTGACCATACACAAGTCCCATTTATGCTGCATTAAATAGCGAAACTCACGCAGAATGCCCCTAAACATTATTTACGCTCTTCAATTTTAAACAACACGCTCATACCCACTTTTAAGTCAGCAATCGGCTGAGCGGGTTTCAGTTGGACTTTAAAACTACGAATGTCATAGCCGCCCGTTTGCCGCGTGGTTTTAATCGTTGCAAATTCACCTTCGGCTTCGATGTGATCAATTTTAAAATCGGCAGATTTGTTCAGTGCGGGTATAAATCCATGCATGGTCTTGAGTTGATACACTTGAGCATACTGGTCTTCACGGACATTTAAGCTAATCCATAAGCTATCATCTTGAATCAGGCTTACAACGGGCACACCCATTGCAACTAATTCTGAAACTTTGCCATAGGTTTTTGAAATAGTGCCATTGGACGGTGCAAATAACTTGGTTTCAGCCTCAAGTGCATTGGCTTCAGCCAACGCGGCTTGCGCAATCTTGACTTGGGCATCTGCCGAGCTTTGTTGTTGTGGTGTACTGCCACGTTTTGCACGCGCATATTGTTGATAAGACGCTTCTGTCATTTGTGCAGCAGACACTGCGGCAGCTTGCATTTCATCACGGCGTTGTCGTGAAATGACACCTTCTTTATAAAGGTTTTGACCACGTTGGTAGGTGGTTTGCGCCAATTGTTGCTGTGCTTTTAGACTTTGCCAATTGGCATATAAACTATCAATATTTTCTTGTTGAGAGCCACGTTCAGCTGTGGATTGCAGTGCTTGCGCAGATTGGAGTGCAGCTAAAGCCTGTTGTTTCTTTGCATCGACTTCGGGGCTGGTTAAACGAACCAGTGCTTGACCTGCTTGTACTTTTTCACCGTCATGCACATATATTTCTTCGATACGACTGGGTACTTTGGTACTAATGTGGATGGTTTCAGCCTCCACTCGACCTTGTAATTCAACCTGTTTAGGCTGATAACTTTTCCATAGACCAAATGCGATCAATGCCAAAAGTAGTATCAATATAATGCCAACGGCAATTTTTATCAGTATAGATTTCTTATGTTGGTCTTTTGATGGGGAGAAAGAGTGGTCTTGCTCTAGAGACGTTGAATTAACAGATTCTGTCGGCTTTTTATCCATCGCGATTTCGTCTTGCGTAATACTGTTTTCCATAACAGGCTTTGGTACAACCGTATCATTTGTTGATGTAACAGATGATTTATCCTCAGTTGAGGTGTCTTTTGGTTGATCAGTTGAATCCTGATTCATGTGCATTTCCCCAGTCTAAGTTTAACGGATGTAATCGGTGTGTGATTGATTGATATAGCTTTGGAACTGGTCAATGCTCCCGTGACTTTGTAGCAATGTTGCAAGTGACATCACGTATTTATAAGCATTGAGTGCCATTTCACTTTGTAGCCCGCTCAGTGCATTTTGTGCATCAATGACTTGTGTGGCTGTTCCCATATCTTCTTTAAATGAAAGCTGTTGAATTCTTAAATTTTCTTGAGCAGCTTTTAGGTTTTGCTGCAACAACAGGTGACTTTGTTGAGCGCTGGTGACTTCATTAAATGAGCTATAAATCAGGCTTTCAATTTCTTGTTTCGTACGCTCAGTCATTAACTCAGATGCATAGCGTTGAAGTTCAGCAGCTTGTACGGATTTGTTTTTATCAATACCTGAAAATAAGTTGTAGCGAGCGGCAACACCAACGATCCAGTTTTGTTTATCGTCGAGACTATATTCGCCAAATGCAAAGACGTTGGGTTTTTTTGCTGCGCTTTGGGCTTTCACATTGGCACCGGCCAATTGACTGTCTAATTGCATTTTACGCACCAAACTAGACTGATCCTGATAACTTTTTAGTAAGGCGGTTATATTTTGATTGTGTTGCTGATTGATAAATAATGGCGTTGTAAGATCAGTAATTTGGCTGCTTTGCATTAAGTTGTTTAACTTAAATAAGCTAGAGCGTAAATTCGCTTCAGTATTTTGAAAAGTTCTGAGCGCATTATTCTTCGCCACTTCAAATTGCATACGCTGGCCTTTGCTAATAAAACCCTGTTGTTCCATTTTGAGCGCATTGGCATAGTGTTGTTGCATCGCATTTAAATTGAAGCGGCTGCTTTCGACTAATTTTTTTTGTAATTGAGCATTGAAGTAGGCTTGGATTAATTCAAAACGTTGCACATCTTGTTGTTGTTCACTGCTTATCGCGCTGCGTTTGGCTTGGATATTGGCAATTTCCTTGGCGCTAGACGTTAACCCACCGGTATACAGCGGCATCATTACGGAAACGGTAGGGCGGATCACTTGATCATCTAAGACCACTTGGGAAGAATCTGGAATTAATCCGACACCATCACGGATTGGCTGTTGCAGACTGTCTTTTAATGGGTCTGCCAAATCACTCGGTAAGCTTTCATCAATTTTATTATTAATGCCATTACTCAGCGTTTGTTCTAAGTTATTTTTTAGGGCACCGAGAGGAATATCGAGTTCATTATGAAAGGCATAGGCACGGACGTTTAAATCCACACGAGGTAAACCAAGCCCTTTAATGGCCTGAGCTTGAAGTTCGGCAGATTGTTGTAGTGCTTGGTTGGCCTGAGTACTATACGAACTAGTGAGTAGACTTTGTTCTGCTTGGCTATAACTGATACTTTGCGCAAGTACGGTGGGGGTAAAAAAGCCACTGAAACAACCAAGGCCAAGCAGTAAACCTGAACGAAATGTATGTTTAATTTTTATAGAATAATCTGTTCGAGGTAAAGGCATAAAAACACACTCACAGCTAGGATGGGTTCATTATAGTCATTGTGATGAAGTTGGGTAAATTCACTAAGTTGTTGTATTGTTTCATATACATATGTAAATAAATTTTATCTTCGCAGCGCACGTCATTTTTCTCATATCAAGACCTTAAATTAGCATCAATTCAAGGGATAAAAAATATCAGTAAATCTAATAATTTGAATTAAGAAGAATTAATTTTGATCTTTATTGAAATTTTGACTTCAAATGTCAGACAGCATTGGAATATTTTCAGCTTTAACTACTGCAAGCACGCGTCAGATATGGTTAAATGCCATCATTTTATTGTGTTTCACTTTGAAAGGAAAACTCATGCGCGCGTACAACTTCTGTGCTGGTCCTGCTGCATTACCCACTGCCGTTTTAGAAAAAGCTCAAGCTGAAATGCTTGACTGGCAAGGCAAAGGCCTTTCGATCATGGAAATGAGCCACCGTAGTAAAGACTATGTCGCTGTGGCAGAGAAAGCAGAAGCTGATCTTCGTAAGCTGATGAATATTCCAGACAACTATAAAGTGTTATTCCTTCAAGGTGGCGCATCACTTCAATTCTCTGCGATCCCATTAAACCTATTGGGTAAAAACAGCAAAGCAGACTATATCCACACTGGTATTTGGTCTGAAAAAGCGTTGAAAGAAGCACAGCGTTATGGCGACATTAATGTTGTTGAAGCGGGTACCACCATTGACGGTAAACTTGCGATTACTGATCAAAGCACCTGGAACTTATCTGATGATGCGGCTTATGTGCATTATGCAGATAATGAAACTATTGGTGGTCTTCAGTTTGCCAACATTCCTGAAACGGACAAACCATTGGTTGCCGATTTTTCATCGAGCATTTTATCTGCACCATTAGACGTATCTAAGTTCGGTTTAATCTATGCAGGTGCTCAGAAAAATATTGGTCCTGCTGGTTTAACTTTAGTGATTATTCGTGATGATTTATTGGATCAAGCGAAAGCAGATATTCCAAGTATCTTGAAATATTCAGCTCAAGCGAAAAATGGTTCAATGGTGAATACACCATCAACTTATGCATGGTACTTATCTGGCCTCGTTTTTGAATGGTTACTTGAGCAGGGCGGTGTAGACGCAATTTATAAAGCGAATATGGCAAAAGCTGAATTGCTTTATGGTTATATTGATTCAAGCGATTTCTATGCAAATCCAATTGCAAAAGAATTCCGTTCAATCATGAACGTACCATTTACTTTGGCGAATCCAGAATTGGAAAAACAATTCTTGAAAGAAGCTGAAGAAAACCACTTGCTGAATTTAGCTGGTCACCGTTCAGTGGGTGGTATGCGTGCAAGTATTTATAATGCTGTTCCGCTAGAAGGCGTTCAAGCACTGGTTAACTTTATGGATGACTTTGCAAAACGCAACGCATAATCCTAAAGGCATAAAAAAACCGGCAAATGCCGGTTTTTTTATTGAATAGATTAAAAAATAAAAGTATGTAACACGTATGCACAAATCAGCATACCTAACATAAAAAATAAGCAGGACATTGGCTTGATTTGATATCGAGATTCGATGTGATGGTCAACTTGTGATAAGTTTTCTTCTTGCACGACTTTCATAGATATTCTTTCCGATCTATTTATCGTTAATTACTATTTCTTAAACGCATTTTTAACATAATTATTTGATTAAATAAAGTACTATCTGCCATAAACTTACTAAACTATTTAGTTCATTTAAAAATAAGCAACCGAATTGCTAAATTTAGTTTCATAAATTTCCTATCTTATTTATTTATATTAGATTTTTATATTTTATCTTTTGCAGATGGATTTATTTTTCGTTATTATTTTGAATTGAATATTGTGGATAAGTTATTTTAATTTGAATTTAAAAATAGAATAAATCGACTATCTTGTGGATAAAAAATATTCAATCATTTAAATATTCAGCGAATACACATGATTAGCGAGAAATAAAAAAAACCGCACTGAGGCGGTTTTTTTTATTTGAAATAGGTTTTTTGAATTCAAATTAGGTAGATTTCGCGTAAATATTGGCTTGTATCCACAGGTTGCCACGAATATATTGCCCAACATTGAAATCTTTATGCGCCGGATTTCGTGTTGCAACACGAACAATCACCGCTTCTTGGTTTTCTTCGTGGATTAAGGTCACATCATACAGCGTGTAGTCTTGCTCTTTAAATTGCATGGCGGTTTTGCCAACAATATGCCCTTGGAACCATGCTTCGTCTTCTTGGCCAAGATTTTCACCATATAGGTATGCAACCATTTTAGAAAAATCGACGGTCACTGGCGCTTTGTCATCTTCAGACTTTGGTTGCCATGCTTTAATTTGTTCGTGTAAATCTGCAGGGGCAACACCATTATTTGCTGCCAAGATATCGTTTAAAGCACGATGATGTTTAATCGATGCAGGATCATCAACGACAAGCTGTTCATGTTCTGCGACAGCTTCGAGTTCATAGGCCCAAGCATTGAGTTGCACACTGTAGCTTGCATCTTTTTCATATTGGTCGTGATTGACGCTATATAAACTATCAAAAGCATACACACTGGTATTTGCGCCTAAGTCGAGGCAAAGCACAGCTTGTGTATTGGATTTACAGGTAATAATACGTTCAATGGTGGCTTTGGTTTTATATGGGCTATCAAAACTTGGAAATGCAGTTTTAACGGCTTTAGGTTTATTATTTTCTACCGCAATCACTTGGCACAGTTGAATGGATGCTTGAGATGGACCTTGAATCAGCCAGGTACTTTGATCCATATCAGATTCTTGTGCGCATAAGCCCATCGGCATAATGGGTGCATCCAATGCCTGACCCAGCCAAACTGGTACATCCGTTGTCGGGTTGCCGGTGAGCAAATTCCAATGTTCAACATGACTACCAAAAGTTTGATCTTCAATAGTGATAATTTCAGGGCTATTTTGTTTTTTCATATGCACAATTGATATTGGGTTGGTTTCATAATTAATAAATCGAGGGTTATTTGAAATTTTCAAGTCACCGACGTCATATTTATCATGAAATCATGCATAAAAAATGTTTTCAGTAGGATTTAAATGTAAAAGCATTGGAAAATAAGTCCAAGTAGGAGTCATTTTGCAGCTTTTTGATTCTCATGATTAGAGAAATGTAGATCCATTCAGCGGATGCAGATCCCCAAATTGTCATGTGGATTTGTTACTATGAGTCATGTTTAAAAGTGAATGGAAAATCAGTGCTGCCATTTAAATTATGGGTGGATGCAGATGCGTTACCACGCATTTTACGTGATGTAATTATTCGGGCTTCTGATCGTTACCAGTTAGAAGTCACTTTTGTCGCCAATCAAAATGTTGGGATAACACCTTCGGTGCGGATTAACTCGATTCAAGTCATGAGCGGGGCGGATGCCGCGGATAAAGAAATTATTCAGCGCATGAAAGAGCACGACATCGTGATGACACAGGATATTCCACTTGCTGCTGAAGTGATTGAACGGGGCGGTATAGCGATACATCCACGCGGTGAGATTTATACCACAGCAAATGTCAAGGCTCGTCTACATTTACGCGACTTTATGGATACTTTACGGGGCGCAGGTGTACAAACTGGTGGTCCAGCCCCGATTTCTGAACGTGATAAGCGCGAATTTTCCAGTAGCTTAGATCAAACCATTCAAAAGCAAAAACGAAAAACGGCGCAGAAGTAAAAACCATGCCATCTAAAACAAATCTAGCGACCACCTATGCGTTGTTGGTCTTTATTTGGTCGACCACGCCACTTGCCATCGTTTGGAGTGTCAGTGATATCAATGCGTTTTGGGCACTGACATTACGCTTTTTTATCGCATTACCCTTGGCTGTCGCATTATTGTTTATTTTTAAACATAAACTGCCGATGGATAAAACCTCGCTGCACAGTTATTTGGCGGGGGCGTTTAGTTTTATTGGTTCTCAGATTCTTACCTATATGGCAACGGCCTATCTCAGCTCAGGCATTATTGCCCTGATGTTTGGTTTAGCGCCAATTATGACGGGTCTGATCGGTCGTTTCTTCTTTCATACCTATCTGCATCGCTTGCAATGGATTGGGATGTTGATTGCCGTCTGTGGTTTAGCCATTATTTGCTTAGGCGGCAGTGATCAGCACGTACAGCCTGTTGGCATCGTCTTAATGTTAATGAGCGTATTCGTCTACTGTATGTCGATTTTTTGGGTGAAAAAAGTCAATGCGCCATTGCAGCCCATGTCTCAAGCCACGGGTTCGATTCTTATCTCAGCACTATTTTCTGCTGCAATGCTACCGTTTATTTGGCAGTATACACCTACACAGATGCCTTCGACCAAAGCACTCATTGGCTTATTTTATGCAGTGATTATGGCTTCATTGATTGCAATGTTTTGTTATTTCAAACTGGTACAAAACATCAAGGCGACAACTTTGTCTTTAACAACGGTACTCACACCCATGCTTGCTATGCTCTTTGGTGCTTTACTGAATGATGAAAAATTATCATTGATGGTTTTACTTGGTGCCGTGATTCTATTATCAGGCTTGTTTGTTTATTTTTATAAAGATTTTCGGGCGAACAGAGAGCTCGCCCACAAATTAAAACATTGATTAAAAATCACTCTTTGTTTTGGGTCAGTGCGATACACTCTGCAAGTTTGACGCGGTCTTGAGGGAGCAGTGTGATAAAATAGGCACCCGTACGGTATAAGTTGCTTTCTTCTTCACGGCTATAAACCACTTGCGCAGTTGCCGCAATATGGAAGAAATTTTCAGGGTGGCTTAAGGTCACATGGATATAAGTACCTTCTTTAATCGCGCGTTCGCTAAAAAAGCTCAAACCAGTCTCTGAAAAATTCACATGCTCAGGCACTGGTAACATGCTTTGTACAATTGCGTCGTATAAAGAACCCGTAATAAGGTTTAACTTTTGGTTAAATAAGGATAAGATTCGAGCAATTTGTTGATCTTTCTCAGCTAATTGTTCTAATTCGTAGTTGAGTGCATGATCAAATTGATCTAATTCAGCAAGTAGTAGAAAATAGCGCGGCAATACAAAATTAGGATCGTAAGGATCATTCAGTGCAACATCATCAGAGATAATCTGATAGTTGATGCGCAAAGCAGCATCGATACGCGACATTACACGGCGTTCAGTTTGAACGCTTTGATGCTGTAAGTTTTCCATAATATATATTACCTCGGACTAGATGGTTATGTTTAAACCAATCTCGCTGTATATAGGGTTGAGATACACTCGCGCTCGGCGCAGTAACCACTTTATTTCTTTTATTGCTCTGGTATCCATGATCGGCCTCACGCTTGGTGTGGCAGTCCTTATTACAGTTTTATCTGTGATGAATGGTTTCGATCGTGAGCTGAAAACTCGTGTCTTAGGAATGATACCTCAAGCCACTGTTTCTTCAACACAAATTTTAACAAATTGGCCTGAACTTGCAAAAAAAATTGAGCAGCATGAGCATGTTCAAGGTGTCGCACCATTCACCCAATTACAGGGAATGTTGACGGCACAAGGTCAAGTGTCTGGCATTATGGTCAGTGGGATTGAACCGCAGTATGAAAAAAAGGTATCAATTATCCAAGACCATATGGTGGAAGGCAGTATCGATAACCTGAAAAAAGGTGAGTTTGGTATTGTCCTTGGCAAGCAAATGACAGATGCCTTAGGTTTAGGCTTGAATGACAGTGTGACCTTAGTGCTTCCTGAAGCAACACCTTCTCCGGCTGGCGTTGTTCCGCGTTTTAAACGATTTAAAATTGTGGGTATTTTCAGTATTGGTGCGGAAGTTGATTCGATGATGGGCTATGTGGCCCTGAACGATGCGTCGACTTTATTAAGACTGCCAGATGGTGCACAAGGCATCCGTATGAAGTTGGATGATATTTTTGCAGCGCCACAAGTCTCTCAAGAAATTGTGCGTGATTTACCTGCAAACTTTTATGCTTCAGATTGGACTTATACGCACGGTAATCTGTTCAGTGCGATTCAAATGGAAAAGGCAATGGTAAGTTTATTGCTGTTCCTGATTGTATTGGTTGCAGCATTTAATATCGTGTCTTCATTGGTGATGGTGGTCACTGATAAAAAATCCGATATTGCCATTTTGCGTACACTAGGCGCTTCACCGGCTACAATCACACGGATCTTCATGGTGCAAGGTACAGTGATTGGGGTGATTGGTACGGTGTCAGGGGCGATTTTAGGGATTATCGCTGCATCGAGTATTAGTAATTTAGTCGGTTGGTTGAATACAACATTGGGCTTAAATATGTTTGATGCTTACTTCATCAACTATTTACCGTCTTATTTAAGATGGCAAGATGTTGTGGTGATTGTATCTTTATCATTGGGTCTTAGCTTTATCGCGACTATTTATCCGGCATTACGTGCAGCTAAAGTTCAACCTGCAGAGGCTCTACGCTATGAGTAATTTAGTTTTAGATGCCCAAAACATTACCAAATCTTTTACCGATGGGAAGTCTACAGTCGATGTGATTCGTGGACTTTCATTACAAGTCAAAGCAGGTGAGTTTGTTTCGATTGTGGGGTCAAGTGGTTCTGGTAAAAGTACGTTGTTGCATGTATTGGGTGGCTTGGATCGTCCAACATCGGGTCAAGTGTTGATTAATGGTCAACGCTTTGACACTTTAGGTGAAGCAGAGCGTGGTTATATTCGTAATGAGCATTTAGGTTTTGTGTATCAATTCCATCACTTGTTGCCTGAATTTACCGCGTTTGAAAATGTGGCAATGCCATTGATGTTACGTAAGTCGAGTAACTTCAAAGAAGTGAAGCAACAAGCTGAATATCTTTTGGAACGCGTTGGACTTTCCCACCGCATGACGCACAAACCTGGTGAGCTTTCAGGCGGTGAACGTCAACGTGTGGCTTTGGCTCGTGCATTGGTAGCAAGACCTAAGTTGATGATGGCTGATGAGCCAACAGGGAACTTAGACCGCAAAACCGCAGTGAAGATTTTTGAGTTGCTGTCTGAATTACGTAAAGAATTTAACATGGCAATGCTAATTGTGACCCATGATGAATATTTAGCTCAATCTGCTGATGCGATTTTGCATATGCAAGATGGTTTATGGGTAGATGACTAAGCGCTAAATTGATTTTGTAAAAAATTAGTGGATTAAGATTGTTTGATTGAAGCTCACCTCGGTGGGCTTTATTATTGCCAGCACATAATAAAAATAATGACGACTCATGTTACAAAGTTTTTGTATTGGCTGGATTTTAGGTATTTCTTTTATGGGATTCATGTTTTGGAATCCACAACTCTCGACAGCTCAGTTGCTTTTTATTGTTCTGATTTGGCTAGTGCTACAGCTCTACATTTCACCAAAACTAAAAAGTATCTTTTCGAAAATCTTACAGCTCAGTGCAAATCTTTGCATAGGTGCAATTCTCGGCTTTAGTTTCGCCAATACTCAACTCGATCAGCGTTTGGCATTGGTTGAACATCAGAGCAGACAAGGCGAGTTTATTGCGTATATTCCACAGATCAGCCAACTCAAAGACCAAGCAATTCAGCAAAAAATTGAAGTGCTCAATGTGAATCAGCAGATTCAACATTTTATGGCGTATTTACCCAATTCAATTTTGCAAAATAATGAACAGACGATTCAGTTGGTCCCTGGACAATACTATCGTATGTATGGTGAGTTACGACCTACCCAAAGCTATGTGACCGAAGGTGCATTTGACCAAGAACGGTGGAGTATACAGCAAAATATACATGCCAGTTTAAAGGTGAAGTCGGTCGAACTGATACCACCTCAACATATGACTGCGATGGGCTATGGACAGCAGTATCAACGACATCAAGGTGTGCTACACCAGTTAAAAATTAAGGTCGAACAACAACGTTTATATTTAAGAGCGTTTATATACCAACAACCGCTACGGAATCATGGCTTGCTGTTAGCACTGCTTACAGGTGATAAAAGTTTACTCACTGAAGGCACCAGTGAATTATTTCAACGCTTTGGGATGAGTCATTTATTGGCGATATCTGGTCCACATGTACTTGTTTTTGCCAGCATGCTTTGTTGGGTGATGCAGTTAGCTATTCGAAAATATTGTCCCAAAATTTATCTCAAGTGGCCCAAACAATATGTATTGGTCGTGCCCTTTATCTTCTGTGTCCTTCTATATTGCGCATTTACTGGCTTTGAAATACCTGCACTGAGAACGCTGACGATCTGCCTAGTTGCAAGTAGCATGCTTTTGTTACAGCAAACCATTCAGCCTTTTCAACTGCTGGTTTTTAGTGCCGCAATTTTATTGCTTGTGGATCCCTTTAGTATTTTATCCGCGGCATTTTGGTTGTCTTATGGCGCATGCTTTATTTTACTGCGGATTTATCAAACCTTAAGGAAGCATTTACTGGCTCAAACGGACGCCAGTTTTTGGCAAAAGTTAAAACATTCAATGTGGTTGATGGTGGAATCACAATGGAAAATCTTTATCGCCTTATTTCCATTGATGGTGATTTTTTTCAAGCAAGTCACGTGGATTAGCCCACTAAGTAATTTATTTGCCATCCCGTGGTTAGGGGCTGTGGTGGTTCCTTTAGATATCATCGGAGGGGCACTTTCTTATATTTCGACTCCTCTGGCGCAATTGGTTTTTTTATTCAATGATCTGTGTTTAGAAGTGTTACATGTATTTCTCTATGGCTTAGATCGACTCTTTGCACCAAAAATGCAAGATGTCGCATTGACGTCAACTCAAATCATACTGTTGATACTCGCCATAGTAATCTTATTTTTACCTGAAGGAATCTTGCCAAAATATTGGGCGGTCATTGCCTTTTTTACTCTGTTTATCCCATGGAAAAATTCAGCAAATTTTCAGCTTTCAATTTTAGATGTGGGGCAAGGGCAGGCGATCTATATCCGTTCTGTAGATCATCATATGATGGTGGACTTCGGTGGAAACTATGATGAAAGTCAATTTAGTGTCGGGCAGAATATCATCCGACCATTTTTGAGTGTGCAAGGTGTCCATCGACTAGATCGGGTATTATTGACTCATTTAGATCAAGACCATAGTGGTGGTTATTTCTCATTGGAGGAACTGCTTGATATTGGGCAGCTTTCAAGTAATGAGCGGGTACAAACCACGAACCAAGCTCCACAGCGCTTATGTCAGCGTGGTCAGCAGTGGAATTGGGATCAGCAAGTATATTTTGAAATACTCTCGCCAAAGCCTGAAGATCTGACAAATGCTCAATGGAATGCCAATGAACGTTCTTGTGTTCTATATGTCACGGTCAAAGGCGTCAATGGCCCACGACATTTTCTATTGATGGGGGATGCGGGTTGGGAGACGGAATATCAAATGTTAAGTGATTATCCAGACCTAAAAGTCGATGTCTTGGTGCTTGGACACCATGGTAGTCGGCACAGTTCATCCTATGCGTTTTTAAACCATTTTAACCCCAAGTTGGCGATTGCTTCCGCAGGTCGCTTTAATCGTTATGGACATCCTGCAAAGATGACCCAAACACGTCTCAAACAATTAGACATTCCACTCTTGCAAACTGCACAAAGTGGAAGTATTCATTTCAAGCAAAATAAACAACAAATTGAACTAATTGAAGAGCGTACAAAGTATAAATGGCTCGATCTATATCGCAGGCTATCTAAAGAATCTGAATAGAAAACTGCTTCAAGTGTATTGCTTGAAAATGTCATTCTGTCACATTTTTAATTTTTTGCTGTCTTTGATATTCCTCACGAATATCACGAATGCGTTGAGCGGCTTCCTCATCACTAATATTGTATAGATTTCTCAATTTTGGATTGGCTTTAAAGCGTTTATAGCTCCAGTGATAATGCTCTGGATAACGATGAATTAGATTTTCCACTGCTTTAAAGATAACTATTGAGCCATCATCTGCATTGCCTTGATAGATATTCTCATCCATAGGTTCGATATGCATATCAAAACCATGATTATCGTTACGAATGGCATACAGTAAGAGCGCACGTGCTTTGGTTTTTTGAATTAATTTTGCACTTAAGTTGCTGGTTTTTAGTGGAATACCAAAGTATGGAATCATTTCGCCGCCGGCATTGGGGGTATGATCTGGCAAGATCACAGTCGTCCCACCTTGTTTTAATGCTTTGAAAATCTGACGTACACCTGATTCATCCGTAGGAACCAATATTGCTTGCTCACGGCTTCGAGCAGCACGGACAAAATTGTTGGCAGATTCGCTTTTTACCGGCTTGTACATGATGGTCATTTGAGTGTACTGCGCAACCCATGCATTCATGATTTCCCAAGTACCAAAATGTGGTACTACGAGTACAACGCCTTTTTGTAGGGCGAGCGCTTCATGTAAATATTCAGCGCCATGTACGTGATGAATTCGTTGAATATTTTTTTCTGTACTTGCACCCCAAATGTTAAAAAATTCAAAATAAGAACAAAGTTCGTTTCGAATCGCTTGTTTAGTGAGTTGAATGCGAGCTGACTCTGATAATTCAGGCAATGCAATTTTAAGATTGCGTTGAATCGTAGAGTAGGTTTTAGAGATTTTTAAAACATTGACTAACCCAGCCAAACCTTTTGCAATTAATCTTGAAATTTGAATAGGTTGACGGCTGATAAATTTTAACAGGTGATATGTGGTGTCCTGTGAATTTTGGTCGGTCATCTTATTTAAGTCTGAAAGAAATGAAAGAAAATTTAAAATAATTATAGGGGAAAATGAATTGATTAGACAGTTATGGCGATTAGCGTGTATATAATGACTACAAATTAACGATCAAATGGGTTTTTTTATGTCCGAATGGCCACCAAAACCTGAAGAAAAACAGCAAAGTTCTTCAAACAATATTCAGCAGCCAACTGGAAATGAATGGAAAATATTAGAAAAAGCCGTGCTTTCTTCCGTTGAAGAACAACGTAGAGCACGTAGATGGGGTATATTTTTTAAATTTTTAACCTTTGCTTATTTGCTATTTATTATCATTGCGATGGCAAAAAGTTGCAGCATGTCGTCATCTGATCAAGCAGCGACAGCGGGTTCACATATTGCCGTGGTTGATATCATTGGGACCATTGCAGCGGACAAGCAAAGTGTAAACAGCGCAAATACCATCAAAGCTTTGAAAAAAGCCTATGAAAACAAACAAAGCAAAGCGATTGTTTTAAATATTAATTCACCAGGTGGTTCACCTGTTCAGTCTGATGAAATTTGGCAAGAAATTCAGTACTTGAAAAAAGCCCATACCGATAAAAAACTGTATGCCATTATTGGTGATACAGGCGCTTCAGGTGCGTACTATATTGCGTCTGCGGCAGATGAAATTATTGTCAATCCTTCAAGTTTAGTGGGTTCGATTGGCGTGATCATGCCGAATTATGGTGTTAGTGGTTTGATGCAAAAATTCGGTGTAGAAGATCGCACCATGACTTCGGGTGAGAACAAAGCCATTTTATCCATGACTCAACCTGTAGATGCAGCACAAAAAGCACATGTTCAAGGTGTACTTGATAATGTTCATGCGCATTTCATTAATGCAGTGAAGGAAGGTCGCGGTAAGAAATTAAAATCAAATGATCCAGCTATTTTCTCAGGTTTATTTTGGACGGGTGATCAGGCTGTGAAGCTAGGTATTGCTGACCGTACAGGTAGTTTAAATAGCCTGAAACGTGAATTAAAAACTGAAAAAGCCGTGAACTACACCATTGAAAATAGTCCGTTTGATTCTGTACTAGGTCGTATGGGAAGTTCATTTGGTCAAGGTTTGGCAAGCGCATTGTCACAACAGGTTCAATCTGAAAACAGCACGAAATTACAATGAAACCGTTAATTCATTTTGCGCACGCCAATGGCGTGCCATCACGGGTTTATCAAAAATTGTTTGATTTACTGAGTGATGAATATGATGTGATCTATGTGCCGTTACTTGGGCCAGATAAGCGTTACCCAATCGATAACCATTGGAAAAGCTTAACACAGCAAGTCATTGACAGTATTGTACGTCAGGCCAATGGTCGTAAGGTGATTGGATTAGGTCACTCATTAGGTTCGGTTTTAACATTTCAGGCTGCATTACAACGCCCAGAATTGTTTGAACAAGTGTTAATGATTGATCCGCCTATGATCATGGGTAAAGAGTCTTTTGCTTTGCACATCGCAAAACTCCTCAAACTTAAAGTCGTCGATAAAATGTCCCCAGCAGGTTTGTCGAAGCGTCGTCGTGATCATTGGGACAGCCGTGAACAAGCAGCAGAGCTTTTAAGGCCGAAAGGTTTTTATAAAGATTTCGATCCAGACTGTTATCAAGCTTATATTGATCATGCCTTGATGGACGATAAACTGCGTGGTGGGGTGGAATTGACGATTTCACGTGATGATGAGGTTCATATTTTTCGAACTAATCCTTCACTGTGGTGGTTACCTCATGCTCAACCACAAGTACCTGTACAGCAGTTAATTGCAGAGCAGGGACCATTTTTAGCTCGGCACTTTCCACAAAAGGTTGAGAAAAAATTTGCGATTCCATTTAAAGTTGCTGCGGGGAGTCATATGTTCCCATTGGAACATCCTGTGGAAACTGTTGAATTGATTAAAGATTTACTTAAATTGCCTAAGCGTCATCATTAAACCTTAAAAACCACAACACATAAAAAAAGCACTCTATAGAGTGCTTTTTTTATGAATGAAACATTCTACTTTTGAGATTTATTTCGCATTTTCAAATTGTAAAACAACTTTGTTATTGGCATCTAAAAATTTCAAATGATCTTTAGAGGCATCATAATGAGTGACTTGGCTCAATGCCTGCGAAAAATGTTGAGGAATATTTGTCGCAGTCAAACATGCTCTTTGTGTTGTAGCAAGGTTTGAAAATTGGATTTTTGTGTTTTGCACAGCGTAACCGCCCATGAATCGATTACAACCATCAGAACCACTTACACGAGTGTCGTCGAAAGTGATGGTGGGTACGTTCGAATTGTTAGGGTCAGCTTCAAGCTTAACGCCTTGAATTTCACTCGCAACCCAATTTTTGTTTTGTAATTTATCTAAATTACGATCAGTAGCCGGATTTGATGTCGTAGCACAACCAATCATACCCAGTGTTATACATGCACAAGTCGCCAGTGTGATGGATTTTAACATGTGATTTTCTCCACTTTTGTTTGAAGGATGTAATATTTCTAGATTTATAAGGTTTTCTAATTGCAATATAAGCTTATTATTTTAATGATGCTAAAAGCTTTAATTTAACTAAAAACTACATATTGATCATAAAGTTGAACATTCTGCAAAAATGGATTTTAGATTTTAGATTTTAGATTTTAGATTTTAGATTTTAGATTTTAGATTTTAGATTTTAGATTTTAGATTTTAGATTTTAGATTTTAGATTTTAGTAATAAATAGAGTTTTATTTGGCACTGAAAAAACAAAACGCACCCTAAGATGCGTTGATTGTTAAATTATACAGTTGCTTAGAACTTACAGAATTGAATAGGTTGTTGCAAAGGCTCGCCACGATATAAAACACCGTTTTCAGTGTGTTGAATGGTGCCATTACAAATCCATTCTGCCACTTGAGGGTAAATCACATGCTCAAGCACGTGAACCCGATCTGCCAGACTTTCAGCATGATCATGCACATTGACTTTAAGTACGCCTTGAGCAAGCGCTTGACCAGCATCCAGCTCTGCAGTCACATAGTGAACTGTACAGCCATGGAAGACATCACCGGTGTTTAAAACACGTTGATGAGTATGCATTCCTTTATAATTTGGCAGCAGAGAAGGGTGGATGTTAATCATTTTTCCTTCCCATGCTTTGACAAATTTTACGCTTAAAATGCGCATAAAGCCTGCCAAAATGACCAAATCAACATCCCAGTCGAGCAGTTGTTGATGCATCACATCATCAAAAGCTTCACGACTTGGATATTGCTTATGTTCAATGACTGCAGTTGCAATATTTGCTTTTCTTGCACGTTGCAGTGCAAAAGCGTCAGGTCTATTGGAAATCACCCCAACGATTTGACCTGATAGATTGGCATCGATCAGGGCTTGCAGGTTAGATCCGCTGCCTGAAACAAGTACAGCAATTTTAATCATGAACGTTGCTTATGCGAAAACTACACGGATTTTTTCGTCAGCGCCTTCAACAGATTCAGCATTATCTGCAATGTGACCCATTGTGAATGCTTTTTCGCCAAGGCTATTGAGTAATTCAACTGTTTTGTCAGCATCGGCTGCATCAACCACGAGAACCATACCTACGCCACAGTTAAATGTGCGGTACATTTCAAATTGTTCAACACTACCTTCTTTTTGAAGTAGTTTGAACAATTCTGGCCATTCCCAAGATGCTTCATTGACTACCGCTTGAGCACCATTTGGCAGTACGCGAGGTAAGTTACCCGGTAAACCGCCGCCTGTGATGTGCGCCATAGCGTGTACATCCACTTCTTTCAATAACTGAAGAATTGGTTTTACATAAATACGTGTTGGTTCCATTGCTGTATCTGCAAGTGGACGACCATCAACGATTTGAGTAAGGTCAACGTTTTTCACATCTAAAATTTTACGAAGAAGTGAGTAACCGTTTGAGTGTGCGCCAGAAGATGCAACACCAACTAAAACGTCACCCGCTTTAACTTTAGAGCCATCAATAATTTTACTTTGCTCAACTACACCTACGCAGAAACCTGCAAGGTCATAGTCTTCGCCTTCATACATACCTGGCATTTCAGCAGTTTCACCGCCAACCAATGCACAGCCTGCAAGTTCACAACCCGCACCGATACCAGTTACAACATTTGCTGCAACGTCAACGTTGAGGTGGCCAGTTGCATAGTAGTCAAGGAAGAACAGTGGTTCAGCACCACATACAAGAAGATCGTTTACGCACATTGCAACCAAGTCTTGACCAATTGTGTCATGACGGTTCAAATTCAATGCTAAACGCAATTTTGTACCAACACCATCTGTGCCAGATACGAGAACAGGTTCTTCATAACCTTTAGGAATTTTACAAAGAGCGCCGAAGCCGCCTAGGCCGCCCATCACTTCAGGACGTGCAGTACGTTTCGCGACAGATTTGATACGATCGACTAACGCGTCGCCCGCTTCAATGTCGACACCTGCATCTTTGTAGCTTAAACCAGTGTTTGGGGTAGAAGTTGAGTTGCTCATAATGAAGTCTCCGCATTCGCGCGGGGATTATAACCTGAATATGCAAAACTCTTATGCTATTTCGCACTAAAATGTTATCTTTATTAAAATATTTTCCTTTCTATAACGATTACATTGAAAAAAGGTGACTTTATATGGGTGATCGCACCTTGCGCCGAATATTTATTCTTGCTGGGATAGCATTGATCATATGGGTTTTATACTTATTAAAGCCTGTAGTTGTTCCTTTTATCGGCGCATTTCTAATTGCATATTTATTTAGCCCTTTAGTTGATAAATTACATAATATTGGCTTGCCGCGCTGGTTATCTATCAGTTTGGTCTTTATTGGAATTGGTGTCGCTATATTCCTTGCAATGTGGTTCCTCGTACCACTGGTATGGGAACAGTTGATGTATGCAAAAAACAATATTCCAAACAATATTCATTGGGTCAACTATACATTCCTGCCGTGGTTATCAGAGACATTTAATCTTGTACCGATGGAAATTGATACAGAGCAAATGTCAGCAGCGATCATGGAGTATATTCAAACCAACTATAGTGCAGACAGTATCCAAGCCATGTTGTTAAAAGTGGCACAATCGGGTCTGAATTTCATACAGATTGGTGGCACGATTGTCTTAATTCCAATCATAGCTTTCTATTTCTTATTAGATTGGGAGCGTATGTTAGAAAACATGCGTCGACTTATTCCACGTAAATATGAAAAAAGCACGCTCACAATCGTGGGCGAATGTCATGAAGTTTTAGGTGCATTTGTAAAAGGCCAATTCTTGGTAATGTTCTTATTGGGCGTTGTTTATGCGGTTGGACTCCAATTAGTCGGTATTGAGGTTGGTATCATCATTGGGATGATTGCGGGTCTAGCCAGTATTATTCCGTATTTGGGTTTTGCGGTAGGTATTATTTCGGCAATTGTGGCTTGCCTGTTCCAATTCGGTTTGGATTGGGTGCATTTGGCCTTAGTACTGGTGGTATTCATGGTAGGGCAGGCAATAGAAGGTTATATTTTACAGCCTTTCTTATTAGGCGACAAAATTGGTTTGTCTCCTGTGGCAGTGGTATTTGCAGTCCTTGCAGGCGCGCAATTGGCAGGACTCCTCGGAATGCTCATTGCACTACCCGTTGCAGCGATTATTGTGGTCTTATTACGTCATGCACGCGAAAATTACGAGAAAAGTAATTTATACCGAAATGATGTACTTGTCGTAAATGATGCTGCAAGTGGCACTTTAAACGTAGAAACCAATCAAGTTGCTGTCGATATTGAGCTCAAAAATCAGTCTGCAAATTCGCTGCAAGATCCTGAAATTTCGAGTAACATTGAAAGATCAGAACATAAAGATTGATAAGGCCAAAATATAGATATGCGTCAATTGCAGCTAGATATAGAACCACAACTCGATGCCCGAATTAGTGATTTTTCTGGGCCGAGTTGGGGGCATGTAATCGATGGTGTTCGTCAGTTACATGCTGGTTTAATGAATCGTTTCTATATCTATGGTGGAGCTGGCACAGGAAAAAGCCATTTACTGTCTGCAATATGTGACTCCTATTTAGAAATTGGCAAATCAGCAATTCAAGTTTCATTGCTTGAATTGCTAGATGCTCCCACTGAAGCGATTACTTCGCTCGATCGCTATGACTTGGTGGCTTTAGACGATATTGAAGCGATTAGCGGAGTTCCACATTGGCAAAAAGCTGTTTTTCACCTGATTAATTATAATAACGAAGAAGGTGGTCAATTGGTCTTTTCATCTCGGCTGGCGCCCATTGAACTCAAACTTGAACTGCCAGATTTACAGTCTCGATTAACTCAGGCTGTCAGTGTAAAAGTACCAAATGGTAGTTTATACGCAGACCGACAAGCACTCGTAAACTCTGTTTTGGCGCGACGTGGCATCCATATGGATCAACAAATTGTAGATTATTTGTTGGCACATGGGCCGCATCAGGCATCCATTTTACTTAGATCTTTAGAACAACTGATTCAGATGTTAAAAGGTGAAAAAGTCAAATTGAGTCATGCAAATTTAAGACAGATTTTTGCCCTAATTGATGAATATCGGTAAGCAATAAAAATTCTTGAGTAATTACTCAAGCTGTGACAAAGTACATAAAAATATTTTAATGTTGCAAGGATTGTGCAACTTAAGAATAAAAAGATAAAAAATATTTA
The DNA here is from genome assembly GCF_057480965.1 of Acinetobacter sp. P37. NCBI lineage: Bacteria > Pseudomonadati > Pseudomonadota > Gammaproteobacteria > Moraxellales > Moraxellaceae > Acinetobacter > Acinetobacter sp. P37. The sequence goes on from NZ_JBLIYY010000009.1 coordinate 50,626, forward strand.
AGGAGATGGATATGCTCAAACAGAGCATAGGTATTGGCATGCTTCTCATGGCAGGTCATGCATTTAGCGCAGAAATTACCGTTACAACTACTGAAGATGTTGTAAAGGATGACAAGGAATGTTCACTTCGTGAAGCCATAGAATATATCAATAATGGTATGCCAGAAGCCGGATATAATGGTTGCGGAGGTAAAGACGCCTATGCCTCAATTTCTCTGAAAAAAAATGAAGTTTATAAACTCACTAAAAAAATTGATATTAAAGCAGAACTGAATCTGAAAACGGCGTATGACAGTAACGTCAATGAAGATGTCGTACTCGGTCTTAATAATGCCGTCATTGAAATGACGGGTAAGGATCAAATTTTTAATATTAATGATGGCGAAAAAGAACTACTTGCGATCAATTTTAAAGAAATTTCATTTAAAGGATGTAAGCAAGATCAATGTGCTGATAAAGGCGGCATCATTTTTAATAATGAAAAACTCACACTTGAAAATGTAAAGTTTGAAGATGGCTATGCACGACTTGGTGGTGCAATCTACAATGTTGGATTCTCAGAAGATGGCGCAACTGTAGCAAGCCGTCTATATATACGAACCACGATTTTTCAAAACAACAAAGCGGTAGATGGTGGTGCAATTTACTCAGAAGCACCGGCTTATGAAATCTATACATCTTTGTTCAAAAATAATGAAAGCACTTCTGGTCGAGCGATTGTTTACAATCAAAATGGGCTCGCAGACATCAGCAAGTTGGTGTTCAGTAACCCTCAAAATATCATTGCCAATAGTACCTTTTTCAAAAACAAAGGTTTTGCTGTCAACTTACGTGATGGTTTAGCACTCAATAATATTACAGTACTGAAGAACAGTGGCGGTATCGAACTAAATAGTACCTCTGAGCATGCTTATTTAGCCAATAGTGTGGTGATTGGTAATGCGCTCAGTGGTACCGCTCAAGATTGTAAAGTCGTGAACTCAGGAACAGACCAATCTGTTTTTTATAACAACTTAGTGGCTGCGAGTTGTCCTGTTGGACCTGCTGCAAATTTAAATGATGTGTGGTCTGGGACAAGTTTAATCGCGGGTGAAGATGAAGGTAGCTGTAAAACCTTAACAGAAGATCGTAATGCACTTTTCTGTCCATTTACCACAGCAAATAACGCATTTATTGGTTATTTACGTCCTCGTATTTTATTAGATTACGAAACGATTTTCTCAAGCCCGATATTAAATAAGGGCAAGACCACAGCAGATGGCAATGAGCATCATGTGTATTGTGAGTCTTCTGATCAGCGTGGAAAAAATCGTAATTTGGATGATGTTTGGTGTGATCGTGGTGCCATCGAAATTGTGGTTCCTGTGAGCATGCCTCGATTAGGTAAAGACATTCGTACAGGTGAAGTGGCCAAGTTTAATATTTTAGATGCATTAGGTGACAGTGATTTAATTCCAAAAGAAGAATGTACAAAAGTGATGGGTATGGCAAATCCAACGGGTGAGCCATGGCAAGATGGTTGCCCAATAATTGTACAAAGCACCGAATCTAAAGGTAAATTTACACTGAATTTGAATGGTGATTTTGAATACACGCCAAATGGAAATTGGCATGGCGCAGATATTTTTGAATTGCGTGTGGTGACGTCTTCAACCCGTTTTAATACTTCGGCAAAAAATTATTTAGCTGCAGTAGTGCGTATTTTCCAAGAACCAAACAATGAAATGGAAAGTAAAACTGTTAAAACATCGGGTGGTGCTCTAGGCTGGGCGAGTATTTTTGCGCTGCTTGGCTTAGTTGGATTTCGTCGCTTTAAAAAATAGTCTGGATAGAATTAAGGACAGCACATGAAAAATTATAAAAAAGGATTGCTGACGGTCATGGTCCTTGCGGCTATGTCATCTATGGCAGCGACAAGTAACATCATCAAAGTTACGACCTTTGATGATGAAAATGGTGAAAATCTCAATCAATGTTCTTTACGTGAAGCGATTGAAACTGCACGTAAAAACAAATCTTTTGGTGGATGTAATGTCGGTAATCCAAATAATGGGCAGACCGATTATATTCAACTTGAAGCAGGTGAATATCTTCTGACTAAAGGTGAGTTAGTTCCGCTCAATCAGATCGTGATAGAGGGGAAAAGTCGCTTTAACTATGATTCAAAAAATTTACTGACGCAGAAATTTCCTGCCTATGAAGATATTAGAACGACGATTAATGCCCAAGGCAAATCCCGAATTTTTAATACTTCACGCTCAGAAGCCAACTTTATCGTCAATAATGTACGCCTTACTGGCGGGATGGCAGAAGACCGTGGTGGTGCCTTGTATTTAGGGGGAGCATTTACCTTAAATAATGGTGCAATAGAAAACTCTCAAGCCAAAGTTGCTGGCGGTGCGATCTACTCCGTTGCACATAATATGTCGAAAAAAACATTATTGGTGAGCAGTTTAGTTCAGGGCAACATCGCACCTAAAGGTAGTGTTGTCGCTATGGATTGTATCGGGAACTTGGGGGATACCCAGCCTGAAATTGTGTTCCAGCAAAGCAGTATTATTCAAAATGGTTCATCGACGAGCAATAGTGTGATGGACTTCTGTGGAAATGCCAAGGTTGAACTGACAGCAAATACGATTGCAAAAAACCAAGCAAATCCAAGTACGGGTAGTATTATCCGTGCCATTTCTCAGGGAACGGATCGTTTAAGTGCTTTTTCTAGCTTCGTTTTAACCAGTAATACAATAGTCGAGAACAATGCGGCGAGTACCTATTATTATGATAACAATGGTACAAAGGCTTGGTATTTCAATGTATTGGCCTACAATACTGGTGGAAAATCTTGTCGTTATCTGAATAATGCAGTACCTGATAATGGTCAAAAATTTGTGGCAAGTAATAATGCATTTGAACTGGCAGCCGCTCAGTGTGATTTACCCGAAAGTGTGCTGAATAGTACGGAAAGCTTTCTGCAAAACCATGATGTAAGTAGTTATGCTATGGGGACTTTATTAAGCGCCCTACAAACAAAATCTGCTTATAATTTGTATTTACCTTTGTATTACCCGAAAGCGATCGGCAGTGGTTTTGACTTAATCAATCTTGGCTTAGACGGCTGTAGTGATGCGGATCAACGGGGCATTTTGCGGATCACAGATGGTACTTTACAGTTATCACCTACGCAAAGAAACACATGTGATATTGGTTCGGTTGAGTTAATGAATTTAACCGCAGCAGATATGGCAGATATTACCAATGAGTCTTTAACAGCTCTGCAAGATAAGTATCAAAATACAATTGATGCCTTGAAAAAGGATATCGACGATCCAGATTATGCGGAATACAAAGTTGCCAATCAGGATGATTTAACAAAGTACGAAGCGGTATTAAGTGCATTAAAAAATAACCTTAAATATCGTGCAGTTTATTTTGATCCATTCCCTGCATCATTACCTCAAGAAGAGTCTGTGAATGGAAGTGCTGAAACACGACAAATTGCCTTAAATGCTGACAACTACACCGTGACGACTTCACCAATCGGCATTGGTAGTGAAATTACGGTGTCTAGTGCAGGCGAAGCAAGTATTGTGGGTAATCCACCACATGACCTACACTGTGATTGGGATGCGGGAATAAAACAAATCGTTATATATCGCACCAGTGGGGCAACAACAGCGCCTACCGAATACGGTTTTTGTAAATATACGCTAAAACAAAAGACAGGGAGTCAGGCGGAATCTTCTGGTGTAGTACGTGTGGCATTTAAAAATATGACCCCAGTGGCCAAAGCTGCCCAATATACGATTAGTCCGTCAAATAATTTGTCTGTTACCGTCAATAATTTATTAGAGAATGCCAATGATGATGGTGATGGTCCAGTTGCATCTATGCCAGCGGGTAAATCGGTATGGCATAAAAATGAAGAAGGCCAAATTATTCCAATTCGTTTTACGAAAATCCCAGCAGGTTTAAACTTTCAAGCTGAGTATAGTGGCAGTTGCCCAGCAAGTTATTTAAAGGAAACCTGCTACGGTGGAAAAATTACCTTCTCAGTAAAAAATGGCTTTAGTCAGTTTGACTATCCTGTTGAATATAGCGTTATCGATAGTGACGGCATTGCATCAAGTAATGCAATTCTGACCCTTAAGAATACAGCGAAAAATACCAACTCTTCTTCTAGCGGCGGTGGCTCAATGGGAGTATTTGGACTGTTGGCATTGATTGGTTTAGGTGTGTATCGTCAGCATCGGTTGAGCAAGTAAGACAATAAAAAAAGCCTCGATAAGAGGCTTTTTTTTATGGCTTAACTAATGGATTTGATTTTTCGCAACATGCTGCTGTTTTAGATTAGTGAGCGACAGCGATAGGCTGTAAATATTTGTTGATATACTCATCGCGAATAGCAGGTCTTTCATCAGGACTAGCTTTTTGCATACGTGTCGCGAGTTCTTTACGTTCTAAAGTACTCATTTTTTGCCATGTTTCGCGCATACGCTGCTTTTCACTATCTGGAAGTTGGGTGAACCAATCCATGCGCTGTTGCAAGCTGACACGTTGATCTGCAGGAATCTCTTTGAGAGCCTGATACTTTTTAATTAAAGCCTCTTGTTCTGCTTCAGATAGCGAATCCCAAGTTTCATTGACTTGAGTATCTGCATCTTTTGAAAATATCCAAAAGCGATCAAAGCCAGCAAAACTGGTTTGCAAAAAACTAAAAGCACAGAATGCAATTGCTAATTTTTTAGCTGCCATGTGGAACTTTGTCCTCACCCAGAACCATCAACATTTCAAGATCTTCTACCATTTGAGGGGAGAGCTTAGGGGTTGAAATCACCTGATTTTGTGGTTTGTCATCCAGTACAGTCGCATTCGGTAAAATGACGAAACCTGCAATTGCTGCTGCAAGTGCAAAGCCAGACATTTTCCAGAAACCATAACGAGAAGTTTCGCGCTGATGAATATCTTCAAGCACGTTATTCATGACAGTTGCTTTGTCTTTATGGTGCTGTGCGAGTCCATCAAGTTTGGAAGTTACTTGCTTTAAGAAATCATCTTGTTTCATTCGGATGATCCTCCCATATGTGGATTCAAATGTGCCAAAGCGGTACGTAAACCTTGAATGGCACGGTGGTAATGTGTTTTCACACTGCCTTCGGAACAATTCATAATTTCTGCAGTTGTATGCGTATCAAAGCCTTCCCAAGCTCGCAACATAAATGCTTGTTGCTGGCGGACTGGAAGTTCTGCGATAGCATCTTGTATTTCCTCTGCAGTGACAGCCTGATCCAGAAAGTCGAAGGGGTTTGGTGTAGATTCATCTACCACATCCTGTATCTCGACATCGTCGTCATCTAGGCTAACTTTTCTAAATAAGGAAAACGGCTGCGAACGACGTGCTTCTTTTCGACGCCAGTCTTGCAGCTTGTTATTTAAAATGGTGTAAAACAGGGGATACCATTCCTCTGTGGACTTTTCAGCATAAGCTTTATGTAAGGAAATAAAGGCTTCTTGCACCAAGTCCATGGCAATGCCATGTTGACCGTGCGTTGCACTTTCCATCATTACTAAAGCACGCCCCGTCACTTCATTCATGAAGTTTTTCAGGCGAGACTCAGCCGTGCTTTTTAAAACACTGCTGTCTTGCGTCTCGGACTTTTTGGGTGCTAAATCCATAGAGATGGAAAATCCTGTCATCGGATACCCACCATTATTTCCATATTCATATACAAATAACGATGGAAATAACGGTTAGGTTGACATAAAGAATTATTATTTTTTCTAGTGTAGTCTATTTTTTTCAGGCTTAAGCGCTAAATACAATAAAATAACGATTTTACTGACGCTGACGTACCATTTCAAAAAAACAGATCGAGCCAGCAATGGCTACGTTTAGTGATTCTTGACCACCCGGTTGAGGAATCGCAACGGCTTCGGCATGTTGTAATGCATACTCAGAAACACCTTGACCTTCATTGCCTAAAATCCACACACATTGTTTGCGTAAATTTTTGCTATATAGGTTTTCAGACTGATGTGAGCTTGTTGCATACACTGGAATTTTGAATTTCGTCAAAATATCTTCAAGGGCAATATTTTCAAAGGTATTTAATGAAAAATGTGCGCCCATACCTGCGCGTAATACACGCGGTGACCAGAGCGATGCAGAGCCTTTGGTACAAACAACTTGCTCAATACCCGCCGCGGCAGCAGAACGGAGTAGGGTGCCTACATTACCGGGGTCTTGAATATTGTCTAAAATTAAGGTGTCTTCACTGAAGTTAAGCGCTTCACTTGAACTTGGTAAATCCACAATTGCTAAGCAAGCAATAGATGTTCCAAGTGTACTGATATCTTTATATAAAGATTCACTTAGAATGAACACCGCACCTTGATATTGTTCCGCAATGCGGTCGAAATCGGCATGGTTAATTGCTTGTTCAGTGGTGAAAATCGATTTGATTGGACGTTTTGAGTCTAACCATGACAACACCAAGCGTGTGCCTTCCAAAACAGTTTGACCTTGTTTTTTACGGTAGGCATTTTGTTCGATTAAGCCACGGAGGTGTTTAATTTTAGGGTTGTCTTTTGATTCGAGATAAATCAGAGCCATGAGGGAGATATCCACGAAAGTCAGCAAAAATACTGACTTTCGTTATAAGAAATTAATTATGGTATGACGTAACTAGGTCAACTTCGTTTTTAGAACCAATAATCACAGGAACACGTTGATGAAGTTCTGTTGGTTGGATGTCTAGAATGCGGACACGGCCTGTTGTAGAAGCACCGCCAGCTTGTTCCATCAACATACTCATTGGGTTTGCTTCGTACATTAATCGTAGACGGCCTGCTTTTTTCGGATCTTTGAAGTCGTATGGATACATGAAGATACCGCTACGGCAAAGAATACGATGAATATCACCCACCATACATGCGACCCAACGCATATTGAAGTCTTTTTCACGCGGGCCAGTTTTACCTGCAAGAAGTTCGTCAATATAACGTTTTACAGGTTCTTCCCAGTGACGCTGGTTCGATGCATTAATTGCATATTCTTTAGTATCTGCTGCAACCGCAATCGCATCTTTAGTTAATAAGAATTCTTTGCTTTCTGGATCAAAAGTAAAAAAGACTACGCCAGCACCGACAGTTAGAGCCATCATTGTTGATGGGCCATACAGTACATAACCTGCAGCCGCTTGGTTAACACCCGCTTGCATGAAATCTTCAGCTTGTGTTACGGCATTTTTTGCAGGAAGAATTGAGAAAATTGTGCCAACACACATATTGATATCAATGTTGCTTGAACCATCTAATGGGTCAAATAAGACAAGATAATCGCCATTTTCTTGAGCTGGCGTGAATTCATCTAATTCTTCAGAAGCCAAACCACCAACATGTGGATGAATTTTCAATGCATCGATGAGGTAATCATTTGAAATGACATCAAGTTTCTTTTGTTCTTCACCTTGAACGTTTTCGTGTTGCGCGCTACCCAATACGCCAGCCAAAGCACCTTTTTGTAAAAGAAGGTCGATGTCTTTGCATGTATTACCAATTGTTTCAATAACTTGTGCTAATGCAGGAGTTAGATTACCACTTTGTTGTTGTAAAAATTGGGAAAGGGTGAGATTTGACATGACAGGAAAACTCCAAATATTGATTTATCAAGAATGATAAAAACGTGATTGTGCAACATTTTAGATGAGAACGAAGGAAAAGAAAAATTAAACTAGACTATTTGTCGTGATTTTACCCTTGCAAGTCCTGAATAACATGCTATGTTGAATCTAATGTATAAATCGAAAGACAGGGAGCACAACAATGACCACACAAAAATTTGATGCGACTCCGACTGCAACTGAGGGATTGAATTTAGACGATATTTCTGCGGATACCGTAAAAGCTGCATGGAGCAGTTACGAAGCTAAAGCAGAGTATAAAAAGTTCAATAAACATGACCTCATTGAGTCGATGCAAACAGAAAAAGAAAATGCTGAACATCCAGAAGCAGAAGCATAATGATTTGGATTGTTAAGCTAATTTTCTAGTTGGTAAAGCTAAGGATCTCGTTTTAAAAGTCGTTCATTTGCATTTTTAATTGGATATTTTCTTAAAGTTCTAAAGCCGCTAATCGAATTTATCCTGAGTTAAAGGGCTAAATTGAGTTAAAGCAAAGAACGGTGCAACAGAAATGATATAAATTAAATGATACGGGTTAAATCAAAAAAGCACTCATTAATGAGTGCTTTTTTTTAGCTCAGACTTTTTCAAGTCTTATTTAAGTAGCGGAGGAACAGCTTCGTAGTTAATTTCTACGCGGCGGTTTTCTTTCCATGCATTTTCATCATGACCCGCATTGATTGGCATTTCTTTACCATAGCTGACTGCTTCAAGCTGATTAGGGCTTACACCTGTTGTAATCAGGAAGCTTTCAACAGCTTTGGCACGACGTTCACCAAGTGCCATGTTGTATTCACGAGTACCACGTTCATCGGTGTGACCTGTTAAAGCCACGCGTGAGTTTGCATTAGCAACTAGGAACTGAGCATGAGCTTGAAGGGTTTGTAAGTCCTCATTGCTAAGCTCTGTACTGTCGTAGTCAAAGTGTACTACGCGCTTCGCTAAAAATGCTTTATTCGCTTCAGTTACACCTTTAGATGATGCACCCGCTAGGTTTTGTGCATTGAGTGCTGCATCTTCACTTAAACCAGAAGTGTTTACAGTGGTTGAGCTATTTGGGTTTTGTCCTGCTTGCACGTCTGCTGCAGGTTTACGGCTGGCACAACCAGTCATTACTAATGCTGTAGCTAAAACAGGTAATGCAATCAGTTTCATCGCGTTCATATTGATCTCCATGACGGTTATTTATGATGTTTTATTAAAAAGTTATTGTTGAATAAATCATGCAGTGTTTATTTCGGTGCCCAAGCTGGTTCACGAACTTCACCTTGTTCACTTGGTAAGTTCATGCGGAAACGACCATCTAAAGACATGATCGAGAGCAAACCACGGTTTGCTTCACGTGTTGCATACACCACCATTTGACCATTTGGAGAGAAGCTTGGGGATTCATCTAAACTTGTTGGTGTTAAAATATTGGTTACACCAGAACCAATGTCTTGAACCGCAACTTTATAGTTACTACCGCTAGGACGATGCACCAAAGCTAATTTTTTACCATCAGCACTTAAAGTGCCACGGGCATTAAATGCACCACGGAAAGTTAAACGTTTTACACTTTCAGCACTTAAGTTGTAGGTATAAATTTGTGGAGAGCCACCACGGTCAGAGGTAAAAATAAATGATTTACCGTCAGGGGCATAACGTGCTTCTGTATCAATCGCTGTGTCATTGGTCATGCGTTTTAATTGGCGAGTCTGTAAATCCATTTGATAGATTTCAGGATTGCCATGCATTGAAGCGGTAAATAACATAGATTTACCATCAGGTGAGAAGCTTGGTGCACCATTCAGTCCACGGAAACTTGCTACTTTTTCACGGTTACCACTTGCTAAGTCTTGGATGTAAATCGCAGGGCGCTTGGTTTCAAAAGAAACATAGGCTAGCTTTTTCGCATCAGGTGTCCACGCAGGGGACAGGATTGGATCACGTGAAGTCAAAATGGTACGGGGTTGTTCACCATCCGTATCTGCAATTTGTAGGGTATAGCGCTGATCTGGTGTTGCTGCATTACGCAATACATAGGCAATACGGCCGCTGAAGTCACCAGGAATGCCAGTTAAAGCTTGATAGATCGCATCACTGATCATATGCGCTGCTTGACGGTAACGTGAAGCAGGTACAGTGAGTAGTTCATTTAACAGGTATTGTTTTTTTTCAACATCATACAGTTGGTAGTGAATTTCATAAGAGCCATCTGCCGTTGTTTTTGATGTACCTGTCACGACATAGGGTACGCCCGCAGCTTTCCATGCTTCTGCATTAGGTGAATTTATTGTTGCAGTTGCAGGCAAGTTTTTAGAAGCACTGGTAAATTTACCTGAGCGGTTCAAGTCATTTTCAACCACTGGATAAATATTTGAGTCATTACTAAAAGGCACGATCGCAATTTTAGGTGCTTCTTCAGGAGCTTTAGTGATTTCGAGGTGAAGCTGCGCATGCGTTTGAGTCACTAAAACTGGGCTCAAAGCAGTGAATACGGCTAAGCAAAGAAGATGTTTACGCGTCATTTCCATCATTCGCTAACTACTCTAAAAATGTGAGTTATTGTCTGTATTAGGTTGTGTCACATAATGGCATGATTTTGAATTATTAAAAGCACAACATTATGATTAATCTGTTATTCGTCTGTGAATTAGTGAATAAATATTTTTCTAAGATGATGACATTTTATTTAAAAAATACAATCTTTCACTTTACGGATAACCTTATTTAGATAGAAAGGGCATAGAGATAATGCGAGATTCAAGTCGAGCATCTTGATTTTCTGGTAAATCAAAAGGGGCTGAGCTAAGGATGGCTTTTTCAATACTCTTTTTAAATGCACGATTTGGCGCACCAAGAATCACTATCGATTGAATTGAACCAAATGATGTCAGTGTAATTCGAGCATTGGCTTTTTGCCCAGTTGATTCTGCTGGCGCTTGCCAGTTGCTAAGGATAGTTTGCTGTATTATTTTCTTTGTATTAGATGCAATTTTTTTTGCTTCAGCTTTTTTAGCCGCATCTGCTTCAGCTTGCCGTTTCGCTTCAGCAATTTTATGTTCTAGTTGAAGCTTATCTTGTTCAGAATATGACTTCGTCTTAGCCGCTGTTGCGTTCGAGGAACGCTCTGCTATTTTCTCAGGTTGAATCTTGTCAGCCGTTTGAATGCTGGTAGGGGTTGCAAAGGTTAATGATGAGCCTGCGATTACAGAAAATAGAAACGAAAATTTAAAGAAATGCATCATTTTAGCTTAATCCAATTGGAAGATTAGAGATTTTGATCAATAGAAAAATCCCCGCAATCAATGCAAGGATTTATCAAACTTAATTTGAAGATCTAAATGTAGAGGTAAAACTTTGTGCTTCACGTCTAGCATCTGGGTCGCTAGGCATCGGATATGGTGCAGCAGCATGAACTGCAGCCTCAATACTGGCTTTCATATCAGGATCACTGGAGCTTACGATGACTGCTTGGACAGCACCTGTTTCAGATAAAATCACGCGAGCAATGGCCGTTTTACCGCTAGAGCCAGGTGGTGTATCCCAAGCACGTTTGATTTTATGTTCAAAATCACGTTTAGCGGTTGAAGCGATTTTCTTGGCTTCCGCTTTTTTCTTTGCAGCCTCATCATTTGAATTTTTTGCCATGGCTGTAGGCGGAAATTGTACTTCTTGTAAAGCTTGCTCAGGTTGATTTGTTTTAGCATTATCCTTCAGCAAAGCTTTAAATTGTTCGGATGATATATTTTCAGGCGTTGCCGAAGAGGGGATATAAATTGACCGACTTTGAGCAATTGTTTGGCTGCAAATAAGTAAGAGTGTAGAAAATAAAAAAAGTGGTTTCATCTTTTATGATTCTTTATAGAAGTAAATAAAAAATCCCCACAATGTATGCAGGGATTTTAAAAATTAACGTGCAGATGTGAAAGTTGAGGTAATTGAACGAGCTTCTCGTCTAGCATCAGGATCCGATGGCATCGGATAAGGTGCGGCTTGACGAATAGCCGCTTTAATACTGGCTTCCATATCAGGATCACTTGAATTCACAACAGCAGATCGAACTGAACCATCATCATTTAGTTGAATGCGAGCAGTTGCTGTCTTACCTAATGAACCACTTGGCGTATCCCATGCACGACGAATTTTATTTTCAAAATCACGTTTAGCAGTTAAGGCAATTTTCTTCGCTTCAGCCTTTTTCTGCGCAGCTTCTTCAGCGGCTTTGCGCGCAGATGATGCTTTGGCTTCCTCAGCTGCACGTTCACGCGCTTCGGCATCGGCTTTAGCCTTTGCATCTGCCTTGGCTTTTGCATCGGCATCTGCTTTACGTTTTGCAGCTTCTGCATTGGCCTTGGCTTTCGCATCAGCATCTGCTTTACGTTTTGCAGCTTCCGCATTGGCCTTAGCTTTGGCATCAGCATCTGCTTTACGTTTTGCAGCTTCCGCATTGGCTTTAGCTTTTGCATCGGCGTCTGCTTTACGTTTTGCAGCTTCTGCATTGGCCTTAGCTTTTGCATCAGCATCTGCTTTACGTTTTGCAGCTTCCGCATTGGCTTTAGCTTTCGCGTCTGCATCTGCTTTACGTTTTGCAGCATCCGCATTGGCCTTGGCTTTTGCATCTGCATTGGCTTTTGCCGTTGCTGCAGCTTTGGCTTTGTCAGCTTCTGCTTTTCTTAAAGCATCGGCACGGATTTTTTCAGCCTTGGCTTTGGCATCAGCATCGGCTTTACGTTTAGCGGCTTCAGCATTGGCTTTGGCTATCGCATCGGATTTGGCTTTAGCTGCATCTTCTGCACGTTGACGCGTAGCTTCTGCTTTCGCATCTTGCTGTGCTTTTAATTTTGCTGCTTCGGCAGCTTTCGCTTGATCTTGAGCGCGTTTGGCCTGATCAGCGGCTTTTTGTTCAGCAAGCTGCTGTGCTTTGGCTGCGGCAAGTGCTTGTTGTGCAGCGAGCTGTGGATCTGCTTTCGGTGTTTCGACAGGCTTAGGCGGCGCAGCCGTTGGAATTTCGGGAGTGGGTTCTACACTCGGTTCTGCGGTTTGGGTGATGTGTTCAGCAACATTTTCATGTGCTGTTTCATCAAACTCAGTGACTTCACGTGTTACAGGTTTTAAATCTTCCGGTTTTACCAAAACAGTGGTTATTTTTTTAGGGGGCTCAGGTGGTTTACTCATGCCCAGATAAAGCAAGCCAACCACTGCAATGACATGCACGCCAAGCGTGAAGCCTATTGCAACAGCTTTTTGTTTAAACGGTGGCTTTTTCAAATTGTTCATAAATTACTTTAATGGCTCAGTCAGTAAACCTACTTGTGTTAAACCTGCATCTTGAAGGGCAGACATGAGTTTCATGACTTCACCATAAGGACGAGATTCACTGCCGTTAATCAGGACACTCATTTGCTTTTTCTGTTCGTTGGCTTCATTTTGCGAAGCAGTTAAAACAGATTTTAGTTCATCAAGTGTGAGTACATCATTCTGATGATTTTTATCTTCGAGTTTGATCGTCCCATCCGCCTCAAGTGTAACAATAGCAGGGCGATCTTCCGCTTGCATAGGCGTGCCATTTGCCTGTGGTAAGTCGACTTTGACACCTGTGGTGATCATAGGTGCAGTGACCATGAAAATCACCAATAGAACTAACATGACATCAATATAAGGTACGACGTTCATGTCACTTTTTAATGGTTTTTTGATACGCTCAAAGCGTCCAGAACGTTGAATAGCCATTAGTCATTGTCCTGAGTTGAACCTACAGACTGGCGTTGTAATAACGCAACCATTTCTTCGGCAAAAAGAGCACGATCATTATAAACGGCTTCACCTTTGGCTGTGAAATGGTTAAATGCAAGTACAGCAGGAATTGCCGCAAAAAGACCAATAGCCGTTGCAATCAATGCCTCTGCAATACCAGGAGCAACCGTAGAAAGGGTGACTTGGTCAACATCTGCTAAACCAATAAAGGCGTTCATAATGCCCCAAACAGTACCGAATAAACCGACATAGGGTGCAACCGAGCCAATACTCGCAAGCGCGCCTAAACCATTTTCTAAATGTCCTTGGTCACGGCTTAAACCCACACGAAGAATACGTTCTGTACCTTCAATTGATTGTTCTGCGCTGGCATTACGTTTTTTAAGTTTGAAAAATTCGCCTAAACCTTGATAGAAAACATCTTCAAGGCCAACACGTTTCGAGTTGAGCTGAGCATTGTTGTATAAAGTGTTGAGTTCGGCGCCAGACCAAAAGATTTTTTGGAAATGTTCATCGTCAGCCTGCGCTTTTTTATAACTCATGTGTAACTTGGCAATCAGATACCAACTGAATAACGAAGCTAAGAGCAGCAGGAGCATTACCAGTTGTACGACAGGACTTGCTTGTAAGATGAGGTCTGAAACTTTAAGTGTTGATTCTAGTTGAGTTGCCATAGTTACTACATGTGCCAAATAATTTTTTTAATCTTGTTCCAATTCTTTCAGAATCAGTTCACGTATTTCATCAGGAAGGCGACGGGGTTTCATCTCTGCACTGATACATGCCAATTCTACCTCACCTGATGCCAGCATAATATCACCACGATAAATATTTTGTTGCAACACAAATGACGTAGCCTTACACGAAACTACACTTGCTGTAACAGTAATCAGGTCATCCATTAATATAGGGCGTGAATATTTCACATTAATTTTATGAACGACAAAGTTGTAATCTTTTTGATGCCAATAATGGTCTACACCTGAAGCGCGTAGCCATTCTGTGCGGGTACGTTCCATAAAGCGAATATGATTTGCGTGGTAAACAATGCCACCTGCATCTGTATCTTCAATATATACACGAATGTTGAATTCGAATTTATTCGCCATGAGAGTGTTCCGTCTTTATAAAATCTGAAAAATATTGGTCTGCACTTCAGCAAAGAATTAGAGCATTTAAAAATGGCGATAATTCAATGATTCGTCAAGTGCTTCAATGACCGGCAGTTTAGCACCGTGAGTCATCAGTCCAATGGCACAAGGTTTCAACTCACGTAAATCTTTAACTTTCGTAGTTGTCATTATTGGTTAAAAAAGAGACTACTTTTAATTTGTTTGTTCATCTAATTTAAATTTTGCATCGACAAAATCCTGTAGATGAGCTGCTAAATATCCCGCAATATGAAAGTGAGTTTCTTCCATTTTCTTTTTCTGTTGCTTTGGGAGTAATGCCTTTAAAGATTCATACATATACGTTAAGCAGCAAAAGCCAAGGCCAATAACTAACATAAGTAAAAGTTTATTAGCTAGATCTATCCAGAAAAACACATAAACGAGTATGACTAAAGCAAAGAATGAGAGGCTGAAATAAAATGTATTAATTTTTGCTGGCTTAAAGTTTTCCTTGACCAAAACTTGTACGTCGTCGTGATAGTACGTCCCAATAAAAATGAGGGCAGAAATATAGTTGAAGCTCAGGTTTTTTATACGATATGCAGAAGGCGATTGTTTAATAGTTAAGATATTATCTTCACTTACTTCTATGGTTTCTTTGCTGAGAATGTTTTCACATTCGACAGTGATAAAATAATTGTATTCGGCGTGAAATAAGCTTTCAAAATCACTCATTTGTTTAGGGCTTAACGAACTGATGGGTTGTTCTCTGGGAATGTGTTCAATGGCACTGTCTAATGGTAGGTTTTGAATGTATTCGCTATTAATTTTGTTAATTATTCTATTCTCAAGATTTATCATTTTAGTTTGCTGTTTGTAGTGGATTGAATTTATTTAAAAATTTAAATAAACATTCAGGGAGCATTTAACTCCCTGAAGTCGTTCAGTGAATTATCGTTTACTTATCTTTCGGCTCTGGTGGTGTCATACCAAACTGTACATACGCCATATTGGTGGCAATACGTCCACGTGCAGTACGCATGACATAACCTTGTTGAATTAAATACGGTTCAATCACATCTTCTAATGTTCCTGAATCTTCAGCCATAGCTGCAGCCAAAGCTTCAACACCTGCAGGGCCGCCGTCAAAACGTTCCAATAACATTGAAAGATAACGACGGTCTAAAGTGTCTAAACCATCTTTATCGACATTCAACATATCTAAAGCACGTTGCGCCATTTCTTGGGTTACTTCGCCTGTACCTTTGACTTGGGCATAATCTCGAACACGGCGTAATAAACGGTTGGCAATACGTGGCGTACCACGTGCACGACGTGCAACTTCCAGTGCGCCATCTTCAGTAATCGGTACATCCATTAAGTTTGCTGAACGAGTCACAATATGAGTCAGATCTTTTACGGAATAGAACTCTAAACGTTGCACAATCCCAAAACGATCACGTAAAGGTGAGGTGAGTAGTCCCGCACGTGTGGTTGCTGCAACTAATGTAAATGCAGGTAAGTCGAGCTTGATAGAACGGGCAGCTGGTCCTTCACCAATCATGATATCCAACTGATAATCTTCCATGGCTGGATATAAAATTTCTTCAATCACCGGTGAAAGACGATGAATTTCGTCAATAAACAGTACGTCACCTTCTTCAAGGTTAGTCAGCATGGCTGCCAAGTCGCCGGCACGCTCAAGGACGGGGCCTGATGTCGATTTTAAGTTGCCACCCATTTCACGCGCAATAATATTGGCCAGTGTGGTTTTACCTAAACCCGGAGGGCCAAAGATCAGGGTGTGATCCAGCGCTTCTTCACGGCCACGCGCAGCACCGATAAAGATTTCCATTTGTTCACGGACGACAGGCTGCCCGATGTAGTCATCAAGGGAAGTTGGGCGAATGGCGCGGTCGAAGTGGTCTTCGGGTTTTTCTGAACCACTGATAAGACGGTCTTGCATAATTATTTAACTAATCTCTATATCGTTGTGGAAAAATCACAGCCTCAAAAAGCGATTGAAATTTAAATGCCATTGTATAGGCGATTCTCACTTTTGACTGGGCAAAAGTGACAAAACCCATTTGTTAAACTGATGCTACGTCCTTGTAGCACAGTTTAACGGCGACATCCTTGTCGCCTGCGTGATTCACATACTGTCTATAACCCTAAAAGGCAAAGGATGCAGTGCTCATTAGAAACTAAAAATTATTTATTCATCGACTTTAATGCAGCGCGGATGATATCACTGGCTTCGGTGAAGTCACCTTTGGCAGCATTCACTAATTTTTGTGCTTCTAGTGGTTTGTAGCCCAGTGATTGCAATGCAGCTTCAGCTTCAGCAACGGCAGAATTACGAGTAAATTGGATTTGCTCTGAAGTTGAATTGCTTGGTACTGTGCCAGATGACATCGCTTTAAAGCGATCACGTAACTCAATCATGAGGCGTTCAGCGGTCTTTTTGCCTACACCCGGAACTTTGACTAAGGTATTTACATCTTCATTTTCAACTGTATGAATCAGCATTTCGACACTTAACGTTGAAAGAATGCCAAGCGCCATTTTAGGACCTACGCCGTTGACTTTTAACAGTGTGCGGAAGATCAGTTTTTCTTGAGCATTGCTAAAGCCATACAGCAGTTGTGCATCTTCACGAACAGCCAAATGTGTCCAAAGGGTAATTTTTTGACCTTTCTGTAGTTGGCAAAATGTTGAAAGTGGGGTGTCAATTTCATAGCCCACACCATTTACATTGAGTAATACTGTTGGTGCTTCCAATGCCAGCACTTCACCAATTAAACATCCGATCATGTCATTTATTCACTTTATTTCAGTTTAGTCTGAGCTATTTGCTCAATTTCAATTTGTTGTGAGATTAGCGTGAAGGCCAGCGAATTACTAGCCTTCACATTTTTTCAGCTTTAAAAGAAACCAACTTTATTCCCTTGTAACTCTTGCGCTAAATTATAGGCTTGATGATCTGAAAACTTAGAGATGATATCGAGCACTTGCATAATATTGTCATAATGCGACATACCAAAATGTGCTCCTGAACGATGTAAAATAGACATCAATCGTTGCTCTTTAAAGCTCAAAGTTTTATTGGGTGTGGTCAGTGGAATAAAGGCATCCAAAATATTTTGCAAACTTTGGTGTGCAATAATTTCCAAACCTGCCTTATGCGGATGTTCAAAGATTTTATCACGAGCCAGTTCTTTGGCATGGTTAATCCCGATTTCAATATCTTCACTGCAATATTGCAATAAACTGCCTTTAAGTTGGCCAGACAAAATTTCATTATGATGACGTGCAAAAGCTGTAGTTACTTCTTCAACCAAACGCTTCATCACACGGCCACGCAAAGCGGCAATTTTCTGCTGCCAAGTGGTATCCGTCATCGCCAATTCGGCAGGTATGCCATAGTCACCGACCAAATCAAGGAAAATTGGCTCAACTTCGTTATAGTTCAACATGTTGAGGATAATGCCATCTTCAAGGTCAATTAAGGCATAACAAATGTCATCTGCGGCTTCAAGCAAATAGGTCAAAGGATGCCGACAGTAGTGATATTCACCCAGTTGAATTAAACCGAGTTGCTCTGCAATTTGCTGCAAGATGTCTTTTTCTGCTTGATAGCAGCCAAACTTGGCACGCTGACTGGCAGGCGTATTTCCTTGTGATGCAATGGTTTTGGATAGCCATGGGTATTTTAAATATGCACCTAAAGTTGCATAGGTTAAACGCATACCACCATCATTCGGATGATAATCAATTTTAGTCAGTAAACGTAAGCCTTGTGCATTACCTTCAAACTGACGAACATCGGCTTCTTCTTCTGGGCTTAAATCTTTTAAAAAGTCTGTATGTGATGCATCATCGAACCATTCGCGAATGGCATATTCACCAGCATGCCCAAAAGGCGGATTGCCAATATCATGTGCTAAACACGCGGCTTGAATAATCGCGCCAACATCGGCAGGCGAAATCCACATTGGCAATTCATCTTTAATTTTTTCCGCAGCCAACATGCCGAGTGAACGCCCGATACAAGACACTTCAAGTGAATGCGTAAGTCGGGTGTGAATACCATCGTGTTGAGTTAAAGGATGAACTTGGGTCTTGCGATTAAGCTGCCGAAAACTCTGCGAAAATATGATGCGGTCATAGTCTTTATGAAAAGGGCTACGTGCCTGTTCAGAACTGTGTTTATTGCTACCAATACGAACTGTAGAAAGAAGTTCAAGCCAACGCATTTGAGTCATTTATCGTTATTCAGTTATTTGCTGTATGCATGATGCCAAAATTACGTGCAATGCACTAGAGTGGCGCGTCATAGATTGACACTTTTCATGCGCTATTCTGTGTATAGCTTTGCGGAAATTCAGCTAGACAATGTCAATTTTTTGACACGGTTTAAAGCTGTTTTCGGGCATTGTAGATTTTTAAATAAAAATGCAGATAGAAACAGATGTCAAAACAACAGCCAAACATTTTATTAATTGTTGCAGATGATTTGGGATTTACCGATTTAGGCGCCTTTGGCGGGGAAATACAGACACCAAACTTAGATGCGATTGCGCTTGAAGGCCTAAGATTTACAAATTTTCATACGGCCTCGACCTGTTCGCCAACCCGTTCAATGTTGCTGTCTGGCACAGATCATCATTTGGCTGGTTTGGGATCAATGGCAGAAGCAATACGCCCAGAGCAAAAAGGGCAACCGGGTTATGAAGGTTATTTAAATGATCAAGTGGCCGCACTACCAGAACTGTTACAGGATGCTGGCTATTACACTGTTTTATCAGGCAAATGGCATTTAGGACTAACACCAGAGCGTTTTCCTGCACGTCGTGGTTTTGAGCGTTCATTTACCTTGTTACCTGGGGCTGCCAATCATTATGCATTTGAAGCGGATATTCCAGAAGAAGAGGTTCCGGGTTTACTTAAAGTCACCCGTGGTTTATATGCAGAAAATGATGAATATATAACATCAATCCCTGAAGATTTTTATTCTTCGGATTATTTTACTGAGCGTTTGCTTGGGTATTTGCAGGATGATTCGCAGCGTCAAGGACGTCCATTCTTTGCGTATTTGCCTTTTTCGGCACCGCACTGGCCACTTCAAGCACCACGCGAAGACATTGAAAAATACCATGGAAAGTATGATGCAGGCCCAGAAGCGCTTCGCCAAAAGCGTTTAGCCCGCGCGCGTGAGTTAGGTTTGGTGCATGCCGATGCAACGATTCATCCCGTATTAGCAAAAACAAAATTTTGGGATGAACTGGCAGATGCCGAAAAACAGCAATCTGCCCGAACGATGGAAGTGTATGCGGCCATGGTGGATCGTTTGGATCAAAACGTAGGACGGGTGATTGAGCACCTAAAACAAACTGGTGAATATGACAATACACTGATTATTTTCTTGTCTGATAATGGTGCAGAAGGCGCACAGCTGGAAGCTTTACCTGTATTTGGCCCCGATCTTTCGACGGTGATTGCTCAATACTATGACAATGCTTTAGATAATATTGGCAATGGCAATTCCTATGTTTGGTATGGTGAACATTGGGCGCAAGCTGCCACAGCACCATCGCGTTTATATAAAGCCCATACCAGTGAAGGTGGCATTCGTACACCTGCCTTTATTAAATATGCAGGTGTGAAACGCCAGCAAGGGATTAGTCATGAATTTCTTACCGTGATGGATTGGCTACCTACATTATTAGATGTATTGGAAGTACAGCATCCGGGGGCAACCTATAAAGGCCGTGACTTGGTGCCATTACGCGGTAAAAGTATTTTAGCGTATTTAAATCAGCAACAAGACCGCATACACGATGCAGACCACATTACGGGCTGGGAACTGTTTGGGCAAAAGGCACTGCGTAAAGGTGACTGGAAAGCGCTGTTTATCCCCGCGCCAAATGGGCCAAACAAGTGGCAGTTGTATAACTTGATTGAAGATGCGGGCGAAACAAATGACTTGGCCGAGCAATATCCAGAAAAACTGCATGAACTCTTAGAAGACTGGAAAGTTTATGTGAAAGAAAATGGCGTGATTGAGTTTGCAGATGCGAATGTTGCATTGAATAAATCTGCTTAATTAAAACTGCCACACAAAAGGGGGTTTTGAAAAAGGCTCCTTTTTTATGTCCACTACTTTGAGTAGCTTACTTAAAGTGTCTTTATCTTCATGTTGTGGCTCACTTAAAATTTCCATGAATAGATGGTAATAAAAAAGAGGGTTGAAAATGAAGATGAAGTATTTATTGGGATCATGTGTGCTGATCAGTTGTGGCTTTGCGCTAAGTGGATGTACTGCTATGCAAAAGCCAGTAGTTTCCAGCGTAGCAGTTCAACCTTCGCAAATCAGTTTAGACAGTACAAAAATGATGGCGCATTTAGATGCTTTTCAAAAAATTGCGACCAGCAATGGTGGTAACCGTGCAGTAGGTACAGCAGGTGGATTGGCTTCTGCACAATATATTCTTGAACAAGCCAAGAAAGCAGGCTTGCACGCGCAAATGTTGCCATTTGAAAATCGAGAAAAGACCGTTGGGCAAAATATTGTGATTGAGATTGAAGGGCAATCCAAAGATACCGCTGTGATTGTCGGCGCACACTATGATTCGGTGAAAATGGGGCCTGGGATTAATGATAATGCTTCAGGTGTTGCAGTATTGTTAGCATTATTACAAGACTATGCGAAGCAAAAGGTAAAACCTAAACACACACTATATCTTGCCTTTTGGGATTCGGAAGAGGTTGGTATTGCAGGTTCACAAACTTTTGTGAAATCACTCAGCGAGAAACAGCTTCAAGGCATTCAAGCCTATATCAATGTTGATATGGTGGGAACAAAGAATCCGAATATCATGATTGCCGATGGTGACCATTCATCAATTGGAGAAATGGCGGCACAGTTTAAAGCCAATGGACTTGCACAAAGTGATTATCAGCCAATTTTAGACAGCATGAGTCAATTACCTAAGCACCCGCAGGATGCTGCATTAGAACAAAGTATGCGTCAATATTTTAAAACCAATAATATGCAGATTAAAGATGATGTAACGACTTTAACAGCAAGCGATACTTTGCCATTTTTAGGGAAAGTTCCCGTTACTTCACTAATTTTATTTAATGAGCAAATGAAAGGTGATGAACTCGAATTTGCACCGTGCTACCACAAGGCTTGCGATACGATTGATGGTGTAGATGTAAACTCACTGAACTTAGCCCTTAATGTAATTCAACATCTATTGTCAGATTTGAATAAATAAAATGTTTCAATTTCAAATGTGAATTGATTTTAGTCTTTATGAATTTCAGGTTTAAATCTCACACATTTAGACCTGAAATTAATTTTCAAATATGATTTGAACGCTTGATTAAAAAGTGAGTTGTTGTTGAAAAATAAAACATTTTTATAGTTTGAATATTATTCTTAGGATGAAATGAAAAAATCAGATAATTTTGTGTTAATCTGTGCGACTAAATTCAATTTTATTATTTAAAAATAAAAGCATTATTGCCTAAACTTCCCGATATAAGCACTACAATTTCACTTTCACATCTAGCTGATTTAACTAATACACAGTAGAATATGCGCTCTCTCAAGTCACATTGTGGCATGGTCTTTTCGATCATCCCGTGGAGCCAAAATCAGCATGTTTATCGTTGCCGGTGCACCTGCACATTCTTCATTTAAGAAAACTCAACTATTATCACGTTTAACGTCAATTAGTTCTGTTCAATCAATTGAAAGTCAATGGGTTTACCTTTTTGACCAAGCGCTCAACGAGCAACAACAGCAATCCGCTTTACAGCTTCTCAACGATGGTCAATCTTTTGAATTGCACCAAGCAGCAAGTGACGAAGTCCAAATTTTAGTGACGCCACGTGTTGGAACCATCTCTCCGTGGTCGTCTAAGGCAACAGACATTTTTGCCAACTGTAATACACCGGTTCATCGCCTTGAACGCGGTGTTTTGTTTACTTTGAAGGGCGTAAATGCTGTTTCTGATGAAGTAAAACTAGCATTACATGATCGCATGACTGAAAGCGTTTTTAATGCTATTGAAGATGCTGCGGCACTTTTCTCTGAAACTGAACCAAAGCCTTTAAACTCAATTGATATTTTGGGTCAAGGTAAAGAAGCGTTGGTGAAAGCTAACTCTGAATTTGGTTTTGCGCTTTCTGATGAAGAAATCGATTATTTAACCGATGCTTTCACAAAAATGGGTCGCAACCCGCATGACATCGAATTGATGATGTTTGCCCAAGCGAACTCAGAGCATTGCCGTCACAAAATTTTCGGTTCTGAATGGACAATTGATGGTGAAGTTCAACCATTGTCATTGTTCCAAATGATTAAAAACACCTATAAAGAATCACCTACAGATGTATTGTCGGCATATAAAGATAACGCTTCTGTAATTGTGGGTTTTGACACACAACGCTTCTATCCAAAGCAAGATGCTGAAACAGGTCACCATGTTTATAAGTATAAGAGCCAAGCTGCTCACATTCTTATGAAAGTGGAAACCCATAACCATCCGACAGCGATTGCTCCATTTGCTGGTGCAGCAACAGGTTCGGGCGGTGAAATCCGTGACGAAGGCGCAACAGGTCGTGGCGGTAAGCCAAAAGCAGGTTTAACAGGTTTTACCGTATCTAACTTGAACATTCCGGGCTTTGAACAGCCTTGGGAAGAAAACTACGGCAAACCATCTCGTATGGCATCTCCACTTCAAATTATGATTGAAGGCCCATTGGGCGGTGCAGCCTTTAACAACGAATTTGGTCGTCCTGCTTTAAATGGTTACTTCCGTACATTTGAACAAAATGTCAATGGCGATGTAAAAGGCTTCCATAAGCCAATTATGATTGCCGGCGGTTACGGTAACATCCGTCCTGATCATGTAGAAAAAGATGCAATCCAACCGGGCGATCTTTTAATCGTACTTGGCGGTCCTGCAATGTTGATCGGTCTAGGCGGTGGCGCAGCGTCTTCTGTAGACAGCGGTAAGTTGGGTGAAAACCTAGATTTCGCTTCTGTACAACGTGAAAACCCAGAAATGGAACGCCGTTGCCAAGAAGTCATCGATGCTTGCTGGCGTATGGAAGATCATAACCCAATCGTGTCTGTACATGACGTAGGCGCGGGCGGTATCTCAAATGCAATGCCTGAACTTGTGAACGATCACGAGTTAGGTGCGGTACTTGATCTGCGTAAAATTCCATCGCTTGAAAAAGGCATGTCTCCGATGGAGATCTGGTCGAATGAAGCGCAAGAACGTTATGTTTTGGCGATCCGTCCATCATCTTTAGAACTCTTTGAATCACTGTGTGCACGTGAGCGTTGTCCGTTTGCGGTATTGGGTGAAGCGACTGAAGCGCGCCATTTAACCGTTGAAGATCCATTGTTTGAAAACAAAGCTGTGGATATGCCAATGCAAGTGATGCTTGGCGGTACACCACGCATGAGCCGTTCATACGAAACCATTGAACGTAAAGGCGATGACTTCACTGCTGAAACAGTAACAGATTTGAAAGATGCGATTTATCGCGTTCTTAAGAATCCAACTGTTGCATCTAAATCGTTCCTCATCACCATTGGTGACCGTTCGATTACAGGTATGGTTGCACGTGATCAGTTCGTCGGTAAGTGGCAAGTGCCTGTAGCGGATGCTGCAGTAACAACGACTAGCCTTGTTGGTTATACAGGTGAAGCGATGGCAATGGGTGAGCGTCCACCAGTTGCGTTGTTGAATCCTGCTGCTTCTGCACGTTTATCTGTAGCAGAATCAATTTCAAACATCATGTCTGCAAAAATCGACCAGATCAGTGACATTAAATTGTCTGCAAACTGGATGGCTGCAGCAGGTCAACCGGGTGAAGACCAAGCGCTATTCGAAGGCGTTAAAGCCATCGGTATGGAAATGTGTCCTGCTTTAGGTATCGCAATTCCTGTAGGTAAAGACTCATTGTCTATGCGTACAACTTGGAATGATGACGGTGTTGATAAATCTGTAACATCTCCTATGACAGGCGTGATCACTGCATTTGCACCTGTGACTGATGTTCGCAAAACACTTACACCTGAACTTAAAAATATCGAGTCTGTACTGGTACGTATTGATTTGTCTAAAGGTCAATTCCGTCTTGGCGGTTCGATCCTTGCTCAGGTTTATAAAGCAATTGGTTCTGTAACACCTGACGTAGACAGCTTCGATGACTTCAAAGCATTCTTTGCATTGGTTCAAGACTGGAACAACCGTGGTCTAATCAAGGCTTACCATGACATCGGTGATGGCGGTCTATTGGCAACTGTTGCAGAAATGATGTTCGCTTCACGCCTAGGTGTAGCACTTGAAGATCAATCTGTTGAATCATTATTTGCAGAAGAAATTGGTGCAGTATTGCAAATTTCGAAAGCAGATTGGGCAACACTTGAAGCTGAAGTTGCAGCATCTAGCTTAAAAGATGCGATTGCAGTGGTTGGTACAGTGAACAGTACAGATCAATTGTCTGTAAATGGTCTTGTATTTGAGCGTGCAGACTTGCAACAAGCATGGACTGAAGTGTCTTATCAAATCCAACGTCTGCGTGACAACGTAGAAACTGCGGATCAAGAATATGCGTTAATCGCTAACAAATCACATGCAGGTTTAATTGCAAAACCAACATTTGATTTGAACGAGCCTATCGAAGCACCGTACATCAATGAACGCCGTCCAAACATGGTGATTCTGCGTGAACAAGGTGTAAACGGTCATGTAGAAATGGCTGCTGCATTCGATAAAGTCGGCTTCAACACTGTAGACGTACACATGAGCGACTTGCTTGCTGGCCGTATCAGTCTTGATGACTTTGAAGGCTTAGTGGCATGTGGCGGTTTCTCTTACGGTGACGTATTGGGCGCAGGCGGCGGTTGGGCTAAATCTGTATTGTTCAATCCTAAACTTCGTGACCAATTTGAGAAATTCTTTAACCGTGACGAAACATTCTCCCTAGGTATTTGTAACGGCTGTCAAATGCTGTCTCAGCTTGCACCATTAATTCCAGGTGCAGACGCTTGGCCTCGTTTCCACCGCAATACTTCAGAGATGTTTGAAGCTCGTGCAGTCAACGTACGTGTTGAAAAATCTAACTCTGTATTGTTAGAAGGTATGGAAGGTTCGATTCTTCCTATCGCTGTTGCACATGGTGAAGGCCGTGTGGTTGCTAGCGCGGAAAACATTGCAGCATTGAATGCTGGCGATCAAGTGATCTTGCGTTATGTAGATAGCCAAGGCAACCCAACGCAGCATTACCCAATGAACCCGAATGGTTCGCCAGAAGCGATTTCAGGTGTAACGTCTAAAGACGGTCGTGCAACGATTATGATGCCGCACCCTGAACGTAACTTCCGTGCGATTCAGCATTCTTGGAAACCAGAAGATTGGGATCAAGACGGTGCTTGGTTACGTATGTTCCGTAATGCACGTAAATTTATTGGTTAATCTTAGATAGATGAATCATAGAAAAGAGCCGCCTTCGGGTGGCTTTTTTATGGTTAAAATTTACCAAAAGATATATTAATTATTGTGAATGCTTATTTTTACACATATAATCGCTTTCGATTTTTAACCACCTGCGGGTGGTTTTTTGTTGGTTTTAAATTTTTATTTCTCCCACTGAACTTGGTTTAGATTTTGCTTTTATATTTGTGGAAACATGCTAGTGTGTAATTTATGCACAATAACTATGCAAGATTAAAGACTAGCAAGATAAAAGAAAGATGGATAACTAAACGAGTTCAGTATCAACACTCATGATGAGGTGATGACATGATTAAAATAGTAGAATATTCGGCAGTGGATAAGTCTGCGCTGCGTAAAAAGGGCTGGAAGCTTTTTAGTGCAGTCGTGTGTTTGCAGTTGGTGTTTTTAGTTTTGGGTTATGCTTTGCAGATGTAATATTTGAACAATTGAAACCGCCGTGAGGCGGTTTTTTATGTAAACTAATGCATAATTAAAAAACTGCAAAAATTAATAATGAGCTTTAAACAATTTGTATTATTAAAAGATATAAAAATATTTTTACTTTTAGGCTTTATGTTTCCGTCAACATTGTTAAGTGGGTGCTTTCCTATTTTAAAAACGAAGCATCCGAAAATTAATATAACTGTTATCAATGATCAAAATGAAAAGTTGGACGATGCAGAAGTATTTTTAAATCTTACAACATGGCAAGGCAAGTCTTTTACTGAATCTACATTAAAAAAAACACAGGACGGAATTGCTACATTTTCTGCAGAGAAAAGTTTGCAATTTATTCATATATTTCCAGCAAAATATAGTTGGTCGATTTGCGTTTATAAAAATGGATATAGTCAAAATAGTTTTGTGCCAAAAAGTTCAAATAATCGAACACAAAATTTAGTATTGTTGTTAGATAAAGCTGAAATAGGTGTAGAAAAAAAACAACATTGTTGGAAAGAAAAATCCTAAAATATTGAATTAATAAAACCACCCGAAGGTGGTTTTTTTGATTAAACAGCCAATTGAATCTGTTTTAACACCGCCTTCAACGTATTTTCATAATCAAAAGCAGCATTAGTACTGTCTTGGTATCGCCAAGCGACATAACCATCTGGACGAACTAAGACAGCGCCTGATTCATGAATTTCAGATTTCGCATTCCATGTACCATAAACGTCACGGTATTCACGAGAACCAACTTGAATAACATCCAAATAAGGCAAATCCAAAGCTTCTGTAGCTTGCTTCCAGCCTTTGCCAGACAAGCCCGTAATTAAGGTAAAACGCCCTTTGCCTGTGATGTCTAAGGTTGAAATTTTTTGGCCTTTGGTATTAATCAACCATGTATGCGGAACTTTTGCTCCCGGACGTGTGGTCGCTTGTAAATACAGTTGTTGGTCTTTTTCAAATACTTCAGGTTCAGATTCAACCATCACTGCATTGGACGTATAACGTTGATTCAACTCTACACCTTGGGCATTAAACTCAAAGTTTTTAATTTCTAAGGCTTGATATAGCTTTTGACGAATTTCTGTAGCTTGTTCATCTTCCGCAAAAATACGTTGCATCATTTGAGCTTGAGTTGTGATGCCTTGGTCAAAACCAAATACCTCTTTGAGATGCTTATAGTCAAAGCGAGATTGATTGGCACGCGCCACGATTTGCTTGCCGACAGGTGCACGCTCAGTGGTATAAGATTCAAGTAGAGCAGGAGCAGCCCAACCTTTGATGGCATACGCCAATTTCCAACCCAAGTTAAACGCATCTTGCATACAGGTATTTGAGCCTAAGCCACTTGATGGTGGATGACGATGTACCGCATCACCACCGCAGAACACACGGCCTTTAGAATATTCAGTTGCCCACGTTTGGTTTACATACCAATAGGATAATTTTTGAATTTCGACATTTTCTACTTCAGCACCGACAAAGGCATTTAAACGCGCACGAACTTGCTCTTCGGTGACTTGTGGTTCGCCTTTGGAAATATCAAAGCCCCAACCCATAATCCATTCATTCCAAGGTGTAATAGCACGGAGTAAGCCCATGCCCAAATCACCAAAGCTCGCTTCAGGGTTAACAATCCATTGCAAAATAGCAGGGCGGTGTTGCACGTATTTGGAAAGATCAGCTTTAAAGGTTACATAGACTGTACCTGCACGAGACATCACCCCTTCAAGGGGTAAATCAAGCTGTTCAAGGACTCTGGATTTTGCCCCATCCATACCGACCAAATATTTGGCACGTAAGCTGAATTCAGTTTGGGTAATACGATTTAAAAAGGTTGCTGTTACACCATGCTCATCTTGCACATGGGACAAATATTCAGTATTAAAATTATAAATTGCACCACGTTCAGCCGCATTTTTTACCAACAAAGCTTCCATTTTCGGCTGAATGAGATCGACCAATGGACAAGGACTGCCTTTAATATAATCGCCATGACGTTCATCACCGGTTCCCCAAGCACTCATACGGGCAATTTCTTCACCGACAAGGCTCGTGGTAATGAGGCTTTCACCCATCTGTTCCCAAGGCGTTGCAATTTTTTTGACCTGTTCTTCGATACCTAAGTCACGTAACACTTCCATCGCACGTTGGTTGGTAATATGGGCACGAGGACTATTGGCTAACCAATTAAATTGGGTAAAAAGCTGAACCTGAATACCGTAATTTGCCAAGGCTAAACCTAAAGTAGAACCTGCAGGCCCTGTGCCAATAATCAGAACATCGGTATCGTATTGCTGTGTCATACAAAACTCCATGTGTATGTGAAGCGCAAACTTGGAATAGTCCGCAGTCTAGGCAAATGATTTTCCGAGTAGAATGGATATTCATATAAACTATAGATCTATTGGTATTTTGACTGCATGACACGGGTGATGTAGTGAGTGTGTGGAGTGAAGCGAATGGAATTACGACATTTACGTTATTTTGTGACGGTGGCGAAAGAACAGAGTTTCACTAAGGCAGCGGAAAAACTATTTACAGCACAACCATCGCTCAGTCAGCAAATTAAAGACTTAGAGCAGGAGGTTGGGGTGCAATTATTTGAACGTTCTGCCCGAAAAGTCTTACTGACCGATGAGGGGCAGGCTTTTCTGAAATATGCAGAGCAAGCACTAGAAAATGCCAAACAAGCTATAGCAGCAGCTCGCCACGTGGCGCAAGCCAAAAATAATCAAATACATATTGGCTTTTTAAATGTCGCAGAATTGAAAATTATGCCGAGTATTTTGGCGCAATTAAAACAATATATCCCTGATTTGAAAATTCATTTACATAGCTTGACGTGTACAGAGCAGATTCAAAAACTAAAAAATACTGAATTGGATATTAGCTTTACTCGTTATCACTTAAGTCATGACGACTTTACCAATATTCAGGTTTTAAGTGAGCAGATCTATCTAGTCGGTGCAGCGCATCTGCATCCATCAGATCGAATCTTAAAACTTCAAGAATTAAAAAATCACACCATTATTATGTGTGAGCAAAATGCTTCTCCTGTTTTTTACGATACCTTAAATGCCTTGATTCCTTTTGATCAGCATCAACATGATCATATGCTGTCGGTAACAAATGTCATGCAGCATTTAAATTTGATTAATATGGGCATGGGCCTGAGTTTTGTGCCCGAATATTTACTCAAGTTTTTAAATGATTCGGTTAAAGTCATTCAAACAGATGTGGAATTACCGAAACTAGGTTTATATGCAACCTATCCGCATGCATCGAATAATGTTGCATTGAAAATGATTTACAGTGCTTTAAATAATGTAACTGCACAATAGCGTCTGGAATAGCCAATGTTAAAACTGATTTATTATGTACCTGAGTCTCACCTAGAGTCGACTAAACTGGCTGTTTTTGAAGCAGGAGCAGGTGGTATTGGTAACTATGAACACTGTGCTTGGCAAGTTTTAGGGACGGGGCAATTTAAACCTGTAAAAGGTGCAAATCCTTTTATAGGTGAGTTGGATCAGCTTGAATCTATCCCTGAATGGCGTGTGGAAACCATAGTGCCTGAAGATAAAGCGAGTGAGGTCGCAAGGGCTTTAAAAGTAAGTCATCCTTATGAAGAGCCAGCATTTGAGTTTATTCAAATGGTGGATATTCAATTTTAATGATGCTTTTAAATTTTTAAGTTATAGAAAAAAGTAGATACACGAAGGGTGACATGGATGTCACCCGTTAGACAGAGATTCAAGGATGAATCTTCTGTCTAACAAGGGATTTTGGTTACTTTGATCCTTCAAAGTAACGTAATACCTACGCGTTATACACTAAAGTCACGTAGCTAATTGAGGTTGTGAGTATTCAATTGAAAGCAAGTTAAACCTTCTGAATAAATAAATCACGATCAAAACGATACTGCGGGAAGAATACACCATCTTTAGCACGTTCACCTGCACCAATCACCATCACTGGGTATTGCTGAGCATTTAATCCTAAAATCTTCTTCACCAAAGGTTCATCAAAACCTTCCATCATACAACTGTCAAAACCATAGGCGCGTAAAGCCAAAACTAAGTTTTCACAAGCCAATGCTGTAGTTTTGCTCGCCCAAAGTTTAGCATCTGCTTCATTAAATGCTGTTACAGGCAATTGTTTATCCAGTGTACGTGCAACTTTGAAAGCAACTTTCTTAAAGTTACCTAGGGCGTTGAAGTAACCAGTTTTATAGTTATAAGGAATAAACTTGTAATACTTCTGTACCGCTGCAGGTGCTTCAGGAAATGGAAATTCCGAAATATTCCGTTTTGCCATTTCATCTACACGGTCGGTACGCGCGACACAGACAATCAATTCAGCAGCAGTTTTTGCAGCTAATTGCCCTAAACAAGCTTTCACCAATTGTTTTTTCTTTGCGGGATTCTGAACGACATAGAATGTCCACGGTTGTAAATTCGATGAATTGGGTGCAAGCAAGGCGAGGTCTAAGCATTCATCTAAAACGTCGTTTGGAATGGCCTTGTCGGTAAACTTACGTACAGAACGACGGCTTTGTACAACTTTTTTAAAATTCTCGATATCGATGCCTTCAGGCGCAGGCTCGTAGTAGCGTTTCTTTTCAGGTTTAGTTTCAGTTTGTGATACTGCAGTCATGTGGAAACATCCAGTTTTTTAATTTAGAAAATAGATTGGGGCTGAGATGAAAAAAACCACCCAAATATGAGTGGTTTTTTAGTTCCATTACAAATTAATTGAACTGAGAGAAGTCAGGTTTACGTTTTTGCATAAAGGCTGCAACAGCTTCCATCATTTCTGGAGAGCCTACTCGATCCATGAAAATTTCAGCTTCATGGTCAATCCATGCCACGATTTCATCTACATTATGTTTCATTAATGCTTTTGATTGAACCAAAGATGCTAGTGGAAGTGCAGATAACTGTGCTGCTTTTTTCGCAGCTGTCGCATAAGCATCTTCTTCAATGCTATTGACCAAATTTGCTGAAAGCGCTGTCGCACTATCAAACTTCTGAGCAGTTAACAGTAATTCCGCCGCTTTATGGTAGCCGGCTTGTTGAACCAATAGCTTGCTCGATGCACCTTCAGGCGATAGACCAAGGCTCACAAACGGAATTTGGAATAGGGCAGTATTGTCGCTGTAGACAAGATCGCAATGAAGCAGAATCGTAACACCAATCCCAATGGCAACACCGCGAACCGCAGCAATCAGCGGCTTAGAAAATTGAGCAGCAGATTTTAACAAAATAAAAGGTGCGCCTTCTGAAGCTGGAGCTTGTCCTTTTTGAGCAGCAGATTTCATAAAATCTTGCATGTCATTGCCCGCACTGAAGTCTGCATCTTGACCACGGAGTACAACTACACGCACTGAAGTATCCTGATCAGCTTCATCTAATGCTTTTGCAATCCACAGATATAATTCTGTATACAGCGCGTTCTTCGCCTGAGGTCGGTTAATGGCTAAGGTCAGTACGCCATTGTCCAAATTCGCATTCAAATGTTCATGGGGTTGTTGAATACAGCTCAGTGTCATCGTACTATCCTTGCGTAAAAGTTTCGTTTTGATTTTATGCTCGACATTATGTCGCATATTTCAGCCTGTGGCACAACTGCTCAGTTCATAAAAAGTTTGATTTGATATGAAATATACATTTGATTATTTGGTTTTCATTGGGCGTTTTCAGCCGTTCCATTTAGCACATCTGCAAACCATTAAAATTGCCTTACAACAAAGTCAGTATGTGCTTTTAGCACTGGGTTCAGCGCAAAATGAACGTAATATCAAAAATCCATTTTTAGCGACAGAACGTGAGCGAATGATCTTGTCGAATTTTTCAGAGCAAGATCAGAAGCGAATCAAGTTTGTGCATGTGATAGATGTATATAACGATGAAAAATGGCAAAAGTTAGTCAAATCTTTGGTAAATGAGGTGGTTGAAACGAATGCAAAAGTCGGTTTGATTGGGCATTTTAAAGATGATTCTTCTTATTATTTAAAATTCTTCCCCGAGTGGGAAATGGTTGAGCTGGATAGTCTAGAAGGGGCGATCTCTGCGACACCGTTACGCGAGGCGTATTATCGTGGTGAAATTCAGCATGATGCTTTTCCTCAAGGTACCGTCGAATTTTTGCAAAAATTTCAACAGACAGACATTTATAAACAACTTCAACACAAATTTATGACTCAGGATAAAACAAATCTGCTATAAAAAAACGCTAAAATTTCTAGCACTACAATGGAGCAAAAAAATAAACGTTGTAGTGATTTTAGGCTGTGTTTTATTCAGGAGAAAAACATGAATTTGCGTCACGGAACGTTAGCAAAATATATGGGAGCCTTCGCTTTATGCTGCGTATTGCCCCTACATGCTGCTGAGTGGACGCTCACGCCTAATAGTCAGGTCACTTTTGGCATTAAATCTGTGGGGCTGTCTATTGTAGAAGGCCGCTTTAATAAGGTTCAATCGAATCTTAAGTTTGATCCTGAAGTTCCGCATAAAGGTTCAGCGCATTTACTGTTAGATGTAGATAGCATCAGTTTTAGTAACCCAAGCTTAAAGGGATTAATCTTGGGCAGTGAATATTTTGATGCCGCTGAATTTAAGCAAGTGAAGTTCGTTAGTAAACAAATCGAACCAGTGGCATATGCGAAGTATATGATTCGAGGGGATCTCACCATTCGTGGTATCACTAAGCCTGTGATCTTCGATACCACACTCACCCCAAGTCCGCAAAATCCAAAAGTGTTGGATGTTCAATCTTTAGCAATCATTAAGCGTAGTGATTTTGGTATGCGTAAAGCACTCGGTGGAGTAGGTGAGCAAGTATTGATACAACTCAAAGGCCAATGGCGACTTGAATAAACCCAGTCTTATTGGATTTAACTCATATGATCTTTGGCATGTTGCAGCACAACAGCAGTCAATTTTTGTAATTGAACAGATTGTTGGTTCCAGTGATGCCAATACAAGGCTAAATCAATACTGAGTTCCGTTGAAAGCTCTATCAATTTTCCCACTGCTAATAAGTCTTTACTTTGATAGTCGGGTAACCATCCGTAGCCCAAGCCCATCGTAATGGCATCAAAAAATGCTGTTGAAGAGGGAATGAAATGATGTGGATATTGTGAAGGATTGAGTCCGAAATTTTTCTGAATCGATTGCGTATGCAGGTCATCCTTCTCATTAAAAATCAGTGCAGGCGCAGCCCTTAACGCATTTCGCGTCACACCTTGACCGAACCATCTTTGGATAAAATCAGGGGTTGCTACAAATCGATAATGCATTTCTCCCAGATATTCTGCAACGCAGCCTTTCATGGCTTCTGATTCTGTTGTAACACAGGCATTGACCAGTCCTGCTTCTAATAAATGATGTGTTTGTGACTGATCATCGACCTGAAAATGAATCACGATTTTTTCTTCAATTAAGAGATCTTTGAGTAGCGGAAGCAACCATGTCGCAAGTGAGTCAGCATTGGTTGCAATATTGACTTGATAGAAAGCATTCGCTGTTTGTCCTGTTAGATTTTGCAGAAAATTATGTTCTAGTAATTTGCTGTGTTGTAAATAATGCAATAAAGATTGGCCCGCGAGCGTTGGGCGGCAAGGTCGTTCACGCACAATGAGTACATGACCTAATTTCTTTTCTAAGGTTTGCAGCCTGAGTGTGACCGCAGATGCCGTAATGTTTAAACGTAGTGCCGCTTGTTCAAAGCTTCCTGTTTCTGCAACCGCAAGAAATGCTTCACTATGTTTGCTTTGTAACATGAGTCACCTATGAGCATTAGAAATTCTATAAACTAAGAAAAACTTAGTTATATTGATATTTATTTATAAATACTTATTTTTAGCAATAAGCTTGGATAAT
This sequence comes from Acinetobacter sp. P37, assembly GCF_057480965.1. Classification (NCBI taxonomy): domain Bacteria; kingdom Pseudomonadati; phylum Pseudomonadota; class Gammaproteobacteria; order Moraxellales; family Moraxellaceae; genus Acinetobacter; species Acinetobacter sp. P37. The sequence goes on from NZ_JBLIYY010000009.1 coordinate 85,021, forward strand.
AGCAACATTCATTTAAAGCTTTGAAAGTGTAGTTAAAAATGTTGCACAGTTATATGCAAGGGCTCGCAATTGGATTTAGCCTAATTATCGCGATTGGTGCGCAAAATGCGTTTATTCTCAAGCAAGGGTTAAAAAAGCAGTATGTCTTTTGGCTCTGCGCTATTTGTGCTGCTTCTGATTCGATACTCATCTTATTGGGAGTGCTCGGATTCTCCCAATTGGTTGAAAGTCATCCGGAAATTGTCAATGCAGCGAAATATTTGGGCGCAACGTTTTTAGCAGTTTATGGGGTACAGCATTTTCTGCAAGCCTTTAAAACTTCGAGCAGTTTAGCGCCCAGTGAGAAGAATGAAACCAAACTATTGAAGTTGGTACTAATCTGCTTGGCTTTAACATGGTTAAATCCACATGTATATCTTGATACGGTTGTGCTGATTGGGTCTATTTCCACGAAGTTTGAATCGACCGCAGTATATTTTGCGATTGGGGCAATTACAGCTTCATGGGTATTTTTCTTTGTCCTCGGTTTTGGTGCGCGCTATTTATTACCGCTTTTCCAAAGTGCAAAGGCATGGAAAGTTTTAGACTTTATTATTGGCGTTGTGATGTGGGGAATTGCAGCCTCATTATTGCTCTAGTTAGAAGCTTCTTATTAAGTTTGAGCCCATTCCTAAAGGAGCGGGCTCAAATCATTACTGTTATGCTGCTTGTAGTGCTTTTAAATCTTCTAAGACTTGTTCTGCATGGCCTGCAGCTTTGACTTTGCGATATTCTTTTACCAGCTTGCCATGATGGAAAATAAAGGTTGAACGTTCGATGCCCATAACCTTTTTGCCATACATATTTTTTTCTTTAATCACGTCAAAATGCTGACATAGCACTTCTTCTTTATCACTGATTAAATCAATGCTTAGATTTTGCTTTTCAGTGAAGTTTTGATGGGCTTTAACCGAGTCACGAGAAATGCCGTAGATTGGGGTATTAAGCGCATCAAACTGATCTTTTAAGCATGAAAACCCAATGGCTTGCGTCGTACATCCTGGTGTTGAATCTTTAGGATAGAAGTAGACGATCAGCCAGTCATTGTTGACTTCTGCAAGGTTGACTTCACCTGAGGTGGTTGGGAAGGTTTGATTTGGTAAGCTAATTTCAGTCATGAAGATTTCCTTTTTCATGTCTTATCCCTAAACGGGCTTAAACAAAGTATGTGAAATATGACCATCATACAGAATTTACTTTGAACTTAAAGCAATAAAAAAGCCTGCAATTGCAGGCTTTTTTGAGACGAAAAATTATTTTTTCGCTTGAGCTGATTTCATTGCTTCTTCAGTTAAAGTTTTTAATTTACCTGTTAACTGAGGACCGAAACATGCTTGAAGGTCTTTATTTTGTTTTTGAACAAAAGCGAGTGTTGCAGGGCTTTTCTTCTGGTTGATTGTGCTTTGGATTTCCCATTTTTGAGCATTGGTTAAACGACCATCTGCTTCAACAGCACAAGTACAGTATTTGCTAACTTCAGCGGCAGTTAGTTTTTTACCTTTGCCAGTTTCTTCTTTACAAACATTAATTAACGAAGATTTTACGTTAGTGCTCTTATATGCTTGTTGAAGCTTGTCGTTGTCAGCGTGTGCAACTGAAGCAAACAACGCAGCTGCAGAGAAAGCAGCAGAAAGAATAATGTTTGATTTTAAATTTTTCATAAACCCTACCTTGTTATTTCGGTATGTAACGTGTCGGATCTTCAACACCTGCGTCAACGAAACCTTGTTTACGAAGACGGCAGCTATCGCATTTACCGCAAGCACGACCTTGGTCATCTGCTTGATAGCAAGACACCGTTTGACTGTAGTCTACGCCATGTTCTATACCTAAGCGAATGATATTTGCTTTGGATAAATGTAACAGAGGTGTTTCAAATTTAAGTGGTTTTCCTTCAACGCCAACCTTCGTTGCAAGGCGAGCCATGTTGGCAAATGCTTCGATAAACTCTGGACGGCAGTCTGGATAGCCTGAGTAATCAACTGCATTGATACCAATGACAATTGCTTCTGCACCAAAAACTTCCGCCGCAGCTAAAGCATATGACAAGAAAATAGTGTTACGCGCTGGTACATAAGTTACAGGAATACCGGCTTGTTCATGATCAGGAACTTCAATGCTATGGTCAGTTAACGCAGAGCCACCTAAGTTACCTAAATCGATATTAATGACACGATGTTCTACACCAGCCTGCTTAGTTAACTCACGAGCAGCATCCAGTTCTGTTGTAGAACGTTGACCATACATAAAACTTAAGGCGATACATTCATAACGTGCTTGAGCCCAAGCTAAACAAGTGGTTGAGTCTAAGCCGCCAGACAATAAAACTATGGCACGAGGGCGCATATGCATTACTCCAAATAATTCTTTAAAACTTAACGACCAGTTTCATCGTTCCAAAGCAATTTATGTAATTGCAATTGGAAGCGAACAGGGAGATGGTCTTCTAAAATCCATTGTGCTAAATCACGTGCAAGCTGAGGTAAGCGAACAGCGCCTTTCTCAACGGCAAAGGCCGGAGAGAACCAAATAGTGCTGACCTTTTCGTTTAGCTTATAGCGCTCAACTTGCTGTTTTGACCATTCATAGTCTTCACGATTACAAATCACAAATTTGATCTGATCATGCGCTGTTAAATGGTCGAAGTTGCTAAGCAAGTTTCGTGCAACTTCACCCGATGTCGGGGTTTTTAAATCCATAACCTTTGAAACACGTGGGTCAACTTTAGACACATCTAAAGCACCGCTGGTTTCTAAAGAGACTTCGCAGCCTAAATCGGCCAGACGAGTCATGAGGGGAAGGGCGTTCGGTTGAGCAAGCGGCTCACCACCCGTCACGCAAATATAAGGGGTTTTAAAATCTAAAGTAGTTTGAATAATTTCTTCTAATGATTGGCGCTCACCGCCTTCAAACGAATAGGTTGTATCACAATAAGTGCAACGTAACGGACAGCCCGTTAAGCGGATAAAGACCGTAGGCAAACCTGCGGTATTGGCTTCACCTTGCAATGAATAAAAAATCTCCGTAATACGTAAACCCGCAGACGGATCAGAAACAGGAATAGCGGAAGATCGAAGGGTACTCATAACAAAATTAACCAGATATAAAAAAACAAAAAATCTCTACGATTATTGCTAACCGTAGAGACGAGGAGCGATAGAAGCTCCACGGAACAAGAATGCTCCGCTGAAATAAAAACTTAGTCTTCGCGTAATAATTCGTTCAAGCTTGTTTTCGCACGAGTTTTCGCGTCAACTTTTTTAACGATTACTGCAGCATATAGGCTGTATTTGCCGCATTTTGAAGGCAGGCTACCAGAAACCACAACAGAGCCAGCAGGAACACGGCCGTAATGGATTTCGCCAGTTTCACGGTCATAAATTTTAGTCGATTGACCAATGAATACACCCATTGAAATCACAGAACCTTCTTCTACGATCACACCTTCAACGATTTCAGAACGCGCGCCGATAAAGCAGTTGTCTTCAATGATTGTTGGATTCGCTTGAAGTGGTTCAAGAACGCCACCAATACCAACGCCACCAGATAAGTGAACATTTTTACCAATTTGAGCACATGAACCAACAGTTGCCCATGTATCAACCATTGTACCTTCATCAACATATGCACCAATATTGACATATGAAGGCATCAATACAACATTTTTTGCTTGGAAAGAACCTTTACGTGCTACAGCAGGTGGTACTACACGTACACCTGCAGCTTTAAATTGTTCTTCAGTCCAGTCAGAGAACTTAGTATCAACTTTGTCATAGAAGCGTAAGTCACAAGCTTCCATTGGTTTGTTGTCGTTCAATTTGAATGAAAGCAAAACGGCTTTTTTCACCCATTGATGAACAATCCATTCACCATCAATTTTTTCAGCAACACGTAATGTACCGTTATCTAGGCCAGCGATCACTTCTTCTACTGCTGCACGTATTTCAGCAGGACAGTCAGCTGCAGTGAAATTAGCACGGTCTTCAAACGCTTGTTCAATGATTGTTGAAAGCTGAGACATGTTCTTCCATCCAGAAAAAAATTTTCCAAGATTTTACACTAAATCGAGTTAAAAATAGATGGTAAATCGGCCTAGGATCGGAATTAATTATTAAGCAAGCACTAAAACCAAGAAATTAAGAGTGATGAATTTAGCATTTTCATAAGGTTTGTATAAAAAATACGCAAAATATACAGAATTGTTCCTTAACATCATTATTATATTTAAAAAAATGAAACAAAAACTCTTTATTAATCAATATTAAAATCTAAATGTATCAAAAGTTAACAAAAAATCAGTAAATTTGCATAAATGTTGAGCTGTGTTTCCTTTTAACATGTGCCATATAACAAGTCTGTAAAATCTGAATAACAGTTTATTTTGAGGAGAAACACATGAAATCATTACGTTTATTAACAGTAGCTGCTCTACTTACTGCTGCAGGTACTGCAATGGCAGATACCTCTGTAGTTCATGATGGCTATGCATTTGATCAAAACCAACTTATCCCAACTGGCGCTCGTCTAGAAGTGGGTACGACTGGTTATGGTGGTGCGTTACTTTGGACTGCGAACCCATACGTCGGCCTTGCATTAGGTTATAACGGTGGTGATATTTCATGGTCTGATGACTTATCTGTCGATGGCGTAAAATACGACATGGATATGGATAACAAAGTTGGTTACTTAAATGCAGAAGTTCGTCCTTGGGGTGCAAGTGCTAATCCATGGGCTCAAGGTCTTTATGTTGCTGCGGGTGTAGGTTATATCGACACTGAATATGGTTTGAAATCTACAGCGAAAAGCGGTGAAATCGAAATTGATGGTAAAGAAACTTCTTTCGAACGCCTAAACGGTAAAGTGTCTTACGATAACGATATCGCACCATACCTAGGTTTTGGTTTTGCACCAAAATTAAATAAAAACTGGGGCGTATTCGGTGAAGTAGGTGCTTATTACACTGGTAACCCAACTGCAAAATTAACGGCTGTTGGTGGTACTGCTGCTGACCGCGAATTACTTGCTGACCATGAACGTAGCATCGAACAAGATGACAAATATGAATGGCTTCCAGTAGGTAAAGTAGGTGTGAGCTACCATTGGTAAGTTCTTACTGAAACAAAAAAAACGAGCTTCGGCTCGTTTTTTTTTTTTGAAAGCGTTTAAAATCTGTGACCAAATTTCAGACCATAGATCATGGCATCATTGTCTGAGACACTTGCAAGACCTGAAATATGAGATGTTTCAGTATTTGATGGTTTTGAGAGTTTCAGATAATACAAGCCAGTTGCTAGAAAATTGTTCGGGTTAAATTTATGCATCATACCTAAACCTAAACCTCGATAGCCATCACTTGGGTTTAAGGTAGACGCCGCATTTCCTGTCCCGTTGTCCCAAATAAATTCTGCAGCAGCGAGCCAACTCGGATTCAATTGATGTGCAATGCCCAACTTTCCTGACCATTGATCTTTTTGATATTCCACCAATTGGATATCAGCTAAATCACGGTATTGTGGATCGAGTGCTGCGTATTGAAGCACGGCATTAAACTGCGGTGGCTGAATGTTGAAATCTTTCCAATTAATCCACCGAACTGTGCCATATACAACATTGTATGGGCTAATGGCTGTTTGAAATTCAAAATTGACGCTTTGTGGCGTTTGAATGGAGGTATGGGTGTCTGGTACTAATTGAAAAGGACCATTTGAATATAAAGTTGATTCAAAGGTCTTATTTTCATGTTTGATTGTTGAACGATAGGTTAGGCTAGTTTTAATAGCATATTCAGGGATTTGATAACTGAATCCGAGCAGCCAACCAAGCGCTTCATCTTGTTTAAAATCGGCATGGTAGCCATTGAGAGCAGCATATTGTTGCCCAGAAATTTTTAAATCACCTTTAAATGTTTGTAGGCTTAAACCGCTATAAATATTCCAATTATTATTGGGTTGATAGCCTACCAGTCCAGTTAGGTTATGCGTTCTAAAGTTAATATCGGCGCTTTCAATATCGATATTTGAGCTATCTGGTAAGCGAGGACTATATTGATAACTGATATCAGTATGAAAAGGTTGCTCATAAATTAGTCCCGCAGAAATATTTTCATGTGCTTGAATTTTGAGTGCCAATTTCCCAGAAAATTGTTGATGGGCGAGATTCCCTGTAGAAAAATCAGTTACGCCTAGTTCACTAATTGAAGCTTGGTTCTGCACTTTCCCGTCAATTTGAGCATCAACATAAGCGAAACTGGCTTCAGTATAATTTCCGGGTTCAAGAAAGGCCGAGATCGATTGATCCGAGTTTTCTATCCCTGCTGCATACATGATTTGTATGGGGCAGACGATACCGACTGCCACTGCGACGAATTGATTTTTCATAAAGTCCTGGCTTATGGGTCGGAAGTAATGAGGTTTTAATTTTTATTGTGTTGGATGTATTTTAATCACAATTAAAAATAAAGCCAAGAAAACCTAGATAAAATATGTGTTTACCAAAAAAAGAGGACAGTAGGTGTCCTCTTTAATTCGTTAATTGGTCTATCAGTCTTCTGGGTAAGCGACTTTTTTCAACGCTTTGATGTCAGCATCTGGTGAACATAAAGAAATAAACTCATAGCCATAACCGCGTAGTAAATGTCCTTTGCGAACAGCAATCCAAGTGGTATTAACACCAAAAATATCGGTAGGAATCTGTTTTAAACGGTAATCTCGTTCTGGGTCATATGCCACATCGTTGACAATACCCACTCCCATATTAAGTTCAACATAGGTTTTAATAACGTCTGCATCAAGTGCGGACATCACGATATCAACATCAAAGCCTGAATCTTCAAAGGCTTTATCAATTTTTGAACGACCTGTAAAACCACCGTGATAGGTAATAATTGGATAGTTCGATAAATCTTCAATGGTGATATTTGATTTTTGGGTCAGTGGGTGCTCTTTAGGCGTAATGATGCTGTGTTGCCAGTTGTAGTAAGGCACGCTTGCCAGGTTATCTTCATTGGTTAATGATTCGGTTGCGATCCCGATATCCGCTTCACCTTGAAGGAGCATTTCTGTAATTTCAATAGGGCTTGCTTGTTGCAAAATTAGATGAACTTTTGGAAATTCTTTTTTAAATTGGTTCACAATCGGCGGCAAGACATAACGTGCTTGCGTATGTGTGGTCGCAATCGTCAATGTCCCTTCATCTACTTTGTTGAAGTCATCTGCTAGACGTTTAATATTGTCTGCATCTACAAGCATGCGTTCAACGATACCCAATAATGACTGGCCTGGTTCGGTTAAACCGAGTAAACGTTTACCTTTACGGATGAACAGCTGTACACCAAGTTCATCTTCTAGATCTTTGATGTGTTTACTCACGCCTGACTGCGAGGTGTAAAGTGCAGCAGACGCTTCTGTTAAATTAAAATTCTGACGTACTGTTTCTCGAATAATTCTTAATTGTTGGAAATTCATAATTTTATTTTACCTTAAAAGCAAGTGGGGCTTGTGAAGGCCCCAACTTATTGTTTTATGCAACTTGGTTTTCAAATAAATGCAAGTTCGTTGCACTTAACCATACCGTTTGATTTGGGCGGAATTGATGTGCTTTCGCTTCATCAGCCGTTAATGAAATTTCGATCAGATTGCCTTGGCGGTCATGCAGTTCAGCAATGACTTTACCTGCAATCCAAAGCTCACGTACAAAAGTCGCTTGGATGGCATTTTCTTGCGGCTGTGCATGAATACGCAGTTCATCCGGACGAGCAAAGGCAATGACATTGCCTTGCGGTGCATTGGCATTTTGTGGCAACAAAATTCGGTCTTCACCAATTTGAAAAAGGCCATTGCTATTTTGACCTTCAAAACGGTTGGCTTGACCTAAAAAGTCAAATACAAACGGTGTTGCAGGTTTTTCATAAACTTCACGCGGCGAGCCAATCTGTTCTACGTTGCCTTTATTCATCACAATGATTTGATCGGCCACTTCAAGCGCTTCTTCTTGGTCATGGGTCACGAAAATAGAGGTGATGTGGAGTTCGTCATGCAAGGTACGTAACCAGCGGCGTAATTCTTTACGAACTTTGGCATCCAATGCACCAAAAGGTTCATCCAGTAATAACACACGCGGTTCAACCGCTAAAGCACGTGCTAGTGCAATACGTTGACGTTGACCACCTGAAAGTTGAGCAGGGTAACGGTCAGCCAAGAAACCAAGCTGAACAAGATCAAGCAAACGAGTAACCCGCTTTTTGATCTCGGCTTCAGATGGGCGTGTTGCACGTGGGCGTACACGTAAACCAAAAGCAATGTTGTCAAATACGGTCATATGGCGGAACAGTGCATAATGTTGGAATACAAAACCAACTTCACGTTCACGGACATGAACTTTAGTGGCATCTTCACCTTCTAGAATGACTTGACCGCTATCGGCAGATTCAAGTCCTGCAATGATACGGAGCAGGGTGGTTTTGCCACAGCCTGATGGGCCAAGCAGCGCAACGAGCTGACCATCTGGGAAATCTAAAGAGATATTTTTAAGTGCATGGAATGCACCAAAGTGTTTTTCAATATTTTTTACTTGAATACTCATGAGGTCATTCCTTAAGAAACTTGTGAATCTTCTTTACGCTTGTCTTGTCGTTCCTGACGTAGTTCAACCCATGTTTTTAAAATCAGGGTCACAATCGCCAAGAGCGCTAATAGTGAAGACACAGCAAAAGCAGCACTAAAGGTATATTCGTTATAAAGGATTTCTACGTGTAGCGGTAAGGTGTTGGTTTCGCCACGAATGTGACCTGAAACTACAGAAACAGCACCAAACTCACCCATTGCACGTGCATTACATAGAATCACGCCGTAGATTAAGCCCCATTTGATATTTGGAAGTGTCACTTTCCAGAAAGTCTGCCAGCCTGAAGCACCCAATACGATAGCTGCTTCTTCTTCCTCAGTCCCTTGAGCTTCCATTAATGGAATCAACTCACGTGCCACAAAAGGAACGGTAATAAACACAGTAGCAAGGACAATGGCTGGAACGGCATATAAAATTTTGATGTCGTTATCCATCAGCCAGCCGCCTAACCAACCTTGAGTACCAAAAATCAATACCAACATTAAGCCAGCAATAACTGGAGAGACTGAAAATGGCATATCAATAATCGTGGTTAAAATAGATTTACCACGGAAATTAAACTTGGCAACAGACCATGCCGCAGCTACACCAAAGACGACGTTCAACGGTACGGCAATCACAGCTGTCAGTAACGTAAGTTTTACTGCTGATAATGTATCTGGATGTACCAGTGCTTGGAAGTAAACGCCAACACCTTGTTTAAAGGCTTCAACGAAAACCAAAACCAATGGCAGAATCAGGCAGCTTAAGAAGAAAATTAAAGCAATGATGATCAGGGTATAACGAACCCATGTCGGTTCACGCGTTGCATCACGCGACTGTAATTTTTCCGCAAGCGCATTACTGTTCGTATTCATCGTGCAGTTCTCCCTGTACGGCGACTTGCCCATGCTTGAACCAAGTTAATTAAGAATAAAATGGCAAAAGAAATCACCAGCATCACAACAGCAATCGTGGTCGCACCTGCATAATCATATTCTTCAAGGCGAGAGATAATCATCAATGGGGCAATTTCAGTCTTGAAGGGTTGGTTACCTGCGATAAAAATCACCGATCCATATTCACCCACACCACGAGCAAAGGCCAAAGCAAAACCTGTTAACAGCGCTGGAAATAGAATAGGTAAGATCACTTTGGTCACGATCTGAAAGCGGTTTGCGCCCAGTGCCGAAGCTGCTTCTTCAAGTTCAGTTTCTAGATCACTCAGTACAGGCTGTACAGTACGAACCACAAAAGGAATACCAATAAAGATGAGAGCCAAGGTAATACCGATCGGGGTATATGCGACTTTAATGCCAATGGGTTCAAGGTACTGACCGATCCAACCAGTCGGTGCATATAACGAAGTTAATGCAATACCAGCAACGGCAGTTGGCAATGCAAAAGGTAAATCAACCAATGCATCGACAATACGTTTACCCGGGAAGGTATAACGAACCAAGCACCATGCTAAGAGTAAACCAAAAACCACATTAACTAACGCAGCAATAATGGCGGCACTAAAACTCAGTTGTAACGATTTTAAAATACGTTCTGAGCTTAAAATCTCCCATAGTCCATCCCAACCGATACCTAAAGACTTAATAAATACGGCTGAAAGGGGAATGAGCACAATTAAGGATAAATACGCTAGGGTAAAGCCTAGAGAAAGACCAAATCCTGGCAGCACTCGGGATCGCTGCGACATGATGACTCCTCAAAATGAGAAAAGCTGACTTAAAAGGTCAGCAAAATTGAATAAATGATTTTGCGACAAGCTTAATGCTCAGTACTTAAAAAGCAAATTGAAATAAATACTTGTTTTCATCAGTAAAGCTGATATGTTTCATGTGGTTTTCTGAAATTAAGTAATTGAAAATTTCAGGAAATGGTCCAAAACCTGATGCAACATTAATGTGACCCACAGCGCCCATATTTACAGGGTAGAGCTTCCAAGCATCAGCAAGTTGTTTTGCATCGTCAAATGCTAGCCAAGGATCATTTTCACTAATCAACATCGTTGTCGGCACACGAATACTTAACTGATGAAAAAATGCTTTGTAATCCGTCGTACTGTCGCGTGCAAAGCCGTTTTCTCCAAAGCGTGCTGGATTGGCTGGCGCAACCAAAACTAAATTTTTGATTTTTTTATTAAGTTCTGGATACAAGGCCAATGCTGCCACCGTGGTTAAACAACCAAAGCTATGCGCCACAATTTGAATTTCACCCTGTAAAGGTCGTACGGTTTGAACGAATTGTTTAATCCAGTCTTTTAGTACAGGATGATTCCAATCTTTTTGCTGAACACGAGAGCTAGACATGAGCTGACGTTGTAACCAAGATTGCCAATGTGCGTGTTCACTACCGCCTACACCCGGGACAATTACTGTATGTGTCATGTCAAGTTCTCCTGATTCAGTCAATGAATGGTCTTATTTTCCATTGTTGGCTTTGACGATTTGGTCAAACACGCCGCCATTTTCAAAGTGTGCTTTTTGGACTTTATCCCAACCACCAAATTCTTTATCAATGGTTACGAGTTTAAGTGGCTTAAATACTGATGCGTATTGTGCAAGCGTTGTAGCGTTACGTGGACGGTAAAAGTTCTGAGCTGCGATTTGCTGACCACGTGGTGAATAAAGGAAGTTTAAATAACCTTTGGCTAAATAAAGATTACCTTTTTTCTCTGCGTTTTTTTCTAAAATAGCAACAGGGGGCTCAGCTAAAATTGAAAGTGAAGGGGTCACAATTTCAAATTTACCCGGTTGTTCACGAATCGCTAAATGTGCTTCATTTTCCCAAGCCAGCAATACATCACCAATACCACGTTCAGCAAAGGTCGTAGTCGAACCACGTGCGCCTGAATCGAGCACTTTGGTGTTTTTATAAATTTTACGGACAAATTCTTGAGCCGTTGTATCATTACCACCCGCTTGATGTTTTGCCCACGCCCATGCAGCTAAATAGTTCCAACGCGCACCGCCTGAAGTTTTCGGGTTTGGGGTAATAATACCCACGCCTGGTTTAACTAGATCGCCCCAATCTTTAATCGCTTTTGGGTTGCCTTTGCGTACTAAGAACACAATAGTTGAGGTATATGGCGTTGAGTTTTGCGGAAGTTTCTTTTGCCAATCTGCAGGTAAAAGTTTGGCTTTTTCTGCAATCACATCAATATCTGCTGCGAGAGCTAAAGTCACCACATCGGCATCTAAGCCATCAATGACGGCACGCGCTTGTTTACCTGAACCACCATGAGATTGTTTAAAATTAATTTTTTGACCTGTACGGCTTTCCCAATATTTACTGAAGTCTTTATTCACACTTTCATAGAGTTCACGCGTTGGGTCGTAAGATACGTTTAAGAAGTCTTTTGCAGCTGCGCCAAAAGAAACCGTCGAAATGACTGCAGCAAGAACACCCAATTTTAATTTTGCGGAAATACTCATGTGAACCTCAATAATTTTTACTTTATCTGTAACATGGGTGAAGAATAGCGCCAATCTTTATGCATAAAAAATAATTAAAAACGAATTTTATATGAATAAAAAAGATAAAAGGCATGTCTATGAAAAAAAAGCATCGACCTTATGCGCAAGGAAGATGCTTTTCAGTATTTAAAGCATTATTTTGAATTATTGATCTTCACGATTTGATCAAAGACACCACCATTTTCAAAATGTTTTTTCTGCACTTTGCTCCAACCACCAAACTCTTTATCAATCGTGACGAGTTTTAAAGGTTTAAAAACATTTTTATATTTTGCTAAAACTGCCGCATTACGTGGACGATAATAGTTCTGTGCGGCAATAGTTTGACCTGCAGGTGAGTACAGATAATTTAAATACGCTTTGGCTAAATTTTCATTGCCATCTTTCTTGGCATTTTTTTCTACAATCGCAACTGGTGGCTCGGCCAAGATAGAAAGTGAAGGGGTCACAATCTCAAACTTACCCGGCTGTTCACGAACTGCCAGATGTGCTTCATTTTCCCAAGCCAATAACACGTCACCAATACCACGTTCAGCGAATGTAGTTGTTGCACCACGTGCGCCTGAGTCGAGGACTTTGGTTTGCTTATAGATTTGGCGGACAAATTCTTGGGCTTTTGTATCATTACCACCTGCTTGGTGTTTGGCCCAAGCCCACGCAGCTAAATAGTTCCAACGCGCACCACCGGATGTTTTTGGGTTCGGGGTAATAATGTCGACACCCGGTTTAATTAAATCGCCCCAGTCTTTAATGCCTTTCGGGTTGCCTTTATGCACTAAGAAAACAATGGTCGATGTATAGGGGGTTGAGTTTTGCGGAAATTTCTTTTGCCAGTCTTTTGCAACTAAACCACGTGCAGCAATTTCATCAATATCTGCAGCCAAAGCCAAAGTGACGACATCTGCATCTAGACCATCAATAACTGCACGAGCCTGTTTACCTGATCCACCATGAGATTGTTTAAAGTTAATGTCTTGGCCTGTGGTTTTTTTCCAGTAAACACTAAAGTCTTTATTGAAGTTGTCATACAATTCACGGGTTGGATCATATGACACATTTAAGAAATCTTTGGCAGATGCACTGAATGCTGTGGCAGAAATGAATGCAGCCAAAACCCCAAGTTTTAATTTAGATAGATTCATGTTGTCCTCAATTTTTATACATGTTTTGTTGGATGAGGCAAGAATATCTGTAGTTTTTATGCAGAAAAAATAATTAAAAAAGAATTTAATATGAACAAAAAAGAAATATATGCTGAGCGATTATTTTTTAAAATAAAGTGATGTAATTGGGATGACGACGTATGCAGTGTTTTAAAAATGCGCAGCAAATAGAACAAGTTAATTTACTTGATCGAGCCTTTCACTATGGCGATGGCTGTTTTAGCACGGCACGTATTCGCCAAGGACAAATAGAACTTTTAGCTTTGCATATTGCACGATTAAAATTGAGCAATGAGCGATTAAAGCTAAATGCAGATTTAAACCTTATTGAAGACACTTTAAAATTGTTACGTAAACAAGATATCGTCAATGGCACTTTAAAAATTGTGTTGAGTCGTGGTATTGGTCAGCGTGGCTATAGTTTGCCTGAGCATCCAGCAGATGTTTGGGTGTTTTATTACCCCAAAGCTGTTGCAGATTTTGAGTACGAAACTGTCGAAAGTGGTGTATTACATCAAGCCATTGGGTTAACCATGCCAAGTTTGGTGGGTTTGAAGTCCTTAAATCGATTAGAACAAGTTATGCTCAAAGCAGAGTTGGATCAAACCCCATGGGGCGAAGCTTTGGTGACGGATGTGCAAGGTACAGTTGTTGAAGGTGTGAGCAGTAATTGTTTTATTCGCACAAATGAAGGATGGATTACACCCGAACTTCGTTATAATGGCGTGCATGGTGTCATGCGTGCAGAAATTTTAAAACGGATGCTGCAGCATCAGATTCCATGTACTCAACGTCACGTCAATATGGATGAAATTACGCATTTTCAGAGTGTTTTTTTCTGTAATGCCTTAAGTCCCATGAAAATTGCATCAACTCTGAATGGAGTTGAGTTAGATGTTCAATCTTGTATTGAACTTTTCCGAACACTTCAATTAAGTCAGATTCGTTAATATGTCCACCGCGTCTAAAAAAACAAATAAGAAAAAATCTGCCAAAGCAGGTTTTCCATTTAAAGCATGTTTGGTTGTGCTACTTGGCATCGTTGTACTTGTGGCGATTTTACTGTGGTCGAGTTTATTTAAAGCCTATCCCGTGGAAGGCAAAAAGCAAATGTTGGCGATTGGTGCAGGGGATACCTATTCAGGTTTTATTGACCGACTGGCCAAAGAGAAACAAGTTCATTTTCCTATTATTTTGAAGTTGTACCAAAAGTTCATGATTAATGACACCTTAAAAGCAGGTGTGTATGAAATTCATGAAGGTATGAGTGTACGAGAAGTTATGGAGTTGATTTCGAATTCTGAAAATGCGCAAATGAATCGAATTCTAGTGATCGAAGGTACGACATTTAAGCAACTGATAGATGCTTTAAAAAATGACCCTTTGGTGACGCATGACATCAGTCATTTACCGTATGCAGAAATCTTAAAAGAGCTCGGCATTCCGTATTCACACCCTGAAGGATTATTTGCACCGAATACGTATTTCTTTGCAAAAGGCGAGTCTGATCGTAAAATTTTAAAAGATTTGTATAACAGACAAATCAAAGCCTTAGATCAGGCTTGGACTAATCGAGCTCAAAATTTACCGTACAAAGATAAATATGAAGCCTTAATTATGGCGTCGATTATTGAAAAAGAAACCAGTCTTGATCGTGAGTTAGAGCAAGTATCAGGGGTGTTTGTCCGTCGTTTGCAACAAGGCATGCGTTTACAAACGGACCCTACGGTTATTTATGGCATGGGCGATAAGTACAACGGTAATATAACTCGTCAGGACTTACGTACACCAACAGCCTATAACACTTACACGATTAATGGTTTACCACCAACACCGATTGCTTTGCCGAGTCAAAAAGCAATTGAAGCCGCGATGCATCCTGATTCATCTAACAATATATATTTTGTTGCAACAGGAAATGGCGGCCATAAATTTAGCAGTAATTTGCAAGACCATAACCGCGCGGTACAAGAATATTTATCTGTAATTCGTGCGAAAAACTAAGGAGTGAGCATGTTTATTAGCTTTGAAGGTACGGAAGGTGTGGGTAAAACTACACTCATTCGTAAATTACATGATCATTTCCAAAATTTGGGTAAAAATGTCGTACTTACACGTGAGCCGGGTGGTACACCTATGGCTGAACAAATTCGTGCATTACTTCTGGCCGTCAATCATGATGAAGCAATGAGTGATGATACAGAGTTGTTACTTATGTATGCTGCACGCGCACAGCATTTGGCGCGCGTGATTTTACCTGCATTGGCAGAAGGTAAAATCGTTTTATGTGACCGTTTTACAGATTCGAGTTTTGCATATCAGTGTGCAGGTCGTGGTTTGGATCGAGAAAAACTGAAAGTTTTAAATGACGGTTTTGTGGCGCGTATACCGGATATTACTTTTTGGCTTGATGCACCGATTGAAACAGGAATGTTAAGAGCAAGAGAGCGTGGTGCTTTAGACCGTTTTGAACAAGAGAAAGCAACTTTCTTTGAGAAAGTAAGATCAGGTTTTGCTGAGATTCATCAAACGCATCCTGAACGAATGAAACGCCTTGACGCAACCCAAACACCTGAGCATGTATTCCAACAGGCATTATCGCAACTACAGCAGATCTAAAATGCCATAGTATTTGTTAGGTAATTGATTTAAAAATCATTCATAGCAAAAGTTATGGATGATTTTTTATGCATACTACAAAACAGGAGATTATCAATTTCCTTAAGACTGAATTTGCGCCAAGCTTAAAGCATTGCACTATCGTTGAAGTTGGTGAAAAGGCTGCCACTTTAATTTGGCATGTGACTGAAAAAGATTTGCGGCCTGGCAATACTGTTTCAGGCCCGACTATGATGACTTTGGCGGACTTTGCATTGTATGTGGCAATACTTGCAGAGATTGGAATTGTCGGACTTGCAGTCACCACAAGTATGAATATTAACTTTTTAAGGAAGCCTGAGGCGAATAAAGATTTGCGGGGAGAATGTCGATTACTTAAAGTCGGTAAAAGTATAATTTATGGTGAAGTGTTGGTGTATTCAGTAGGTGTGGATGAGCCCGTTGCACATATAACAGGGAGTTATTCGATTCCTCCGCAGCGACATTGAACTGAAAATATGCAGTTGATCCATTAGATTGGATTAAAATGCAGCAGTCTGTCTAAATAAATTGTGCATTGGTTGGTGAATTTTCTGCATAGTGTATTTTTATTTGCATAATTTCAAGAGCTTAGTGGAAATCAATCAACTCATAAGTGTTATTTTAAATCTATAATTGAATCACAGATTTGATTGGTTAAATACATGACTGCTACTGCACATGAAGTTGTTCGGCTCTTTCAGGAGCATGCATATCCTTTGTCAGAAAAATTGACAGAAATGCTGAATGAGCATTACTCACATCAAACAGAACGACGTGGCTGTGGATATACTCAAGCCACACGAGTATTAGCTGAATATATTAATTTGCCGCGTGCATCACATGAATTTCAAGATCTCAAACTCTTTGATCAATATGACACGCATGGTTTACGCAAAATTTTAGATCAAAGTCGTGCTTATCATTTAGATTTGTCTAGTTGGCGTCATCTAGATTTAAATCAAAATTTAAATCAAAACATTCAGCAATTGAAACAATTTACAGACTTTTACGAGGTTTTACAGATAGAATTACATCTTCAAAAAAGTTTGCGTCAAATTCAGCAACATGCAAATTTGGAAGAAAGTAAGCTTATTTGTACCTTGATTGAAGATCTGATTTTGCCAAAATCGTCAACTGAAAACCAAATCGTTGAAGTGCAAGCACTGGCTAATAAGCCAAAAGTTGGCTCTTGTCCGATGGCTGAAAATTTCTTTTTAAAAATTGCACATCGACGTGTATTTCGTAGCGGTGAAATTAATATTTTTGTAGATGAATACGGTCAGCCCTTATTTATGGAAAAGTTAAATATGGGGGATAACCATTCTTGTATCAGCTTGAAACCTGTACTCATGAATGGTGTTCGTATTCCAGCGGGTTCACTTTTTTCCGTGAGTTATGATGCTGAACAATTAGTTGAAAAACGACAAAATCGTGAGTTTAAAGGTTTTGTGATTCCTTATCAGGCCATTTCTGGGTGGTGGTTTTTACGTTTAACCACCTTGTCAGTGTCACCTCAAAATCGAAAGCGTGCATTCAGTACACATTTTCAGCAGCAAGTGGATAATGGTCTGTATAGTCCAGGTACGACTGAGCTTCAGCAATTAATAGATGTGGCAATAGCGCAACTTTGAGTGTTTCCATCATGTTAGATGTATGCTTTTCGCCAAAATATTTTGCTCATACTCATACCAATAGTATGGAAAAATTATTGGCGGTTGGAACAGCTTTAGAACAATGGCAGAACATCAGAATACATGAGCCTGAGTGTATCGACGCTGAAATTTTAAGCCAAGTACATGATCCTGTTTATGTGGATGCTTTTATGACAGGGCAGCCCGCTAAGCTTGCGACCTTTTCAGGTTTTAAGCCTTGGAATACTCAGCTTCGAGATGCTGTGCTGAGAATCAATGCAGGGCAGTTGATGGCTGCAGATTTGGCTTTGCAAAAAGGTATCGCAGCGAATGTTGCACAAGGTTTTCACCATGCAGTGTATGAATATGGTGGATCATTTTGCACCTTCAATGGTTTGGCTTTTGTGGCACAGCAGAATCCGAATAAAAAAATCTTTGTACTCGATTGCGATCAACATGGGGGGAATGGTACAGCTGAGTTTACTAGACGCTTAGAGAACCTTTTTAACTTTAGTATTTATGGGCTACGTTTTGGTTGCCCTACTTATGAACGTTCTTTAACTCGGCATGTGCATAAAGATCGTGGAAATTTTGCACAATATACCTTGGCTATACATGAGGGAATACAGCATGCCAAAGCATGGGGTGCAGATTTAATCATTTATCAAGCAGGAATGGATTGTCATCAAGCTGACCCATTTGGCTCATCATGGTTTAGTACCGCTTTGATACAGAAACGCGAAGAAATGGTCTTTAAATTGGCTAAACGTGCAGATATTCCGCTGATGTTTGTATTGGCTGGGGGCTATCAAAATATGAATGATCTTGTAAATCTGCACTTAGAAACTTTCAAAGCGGCATTACATATTTATGGGTAGTAAAATCAAAAAAAAGCCGACATCATGTGCGGCTTTTTTTTTAATTTAAAAGTTTTAAGAGACTAACTCAGTATTAACTACAGGGCAATCAACCGTGAAATCGGGTGGACTTAACACCGTTTTACGTAGTTCGTCTGCTTGTTCAGGATAGTCCAAAGTGAAATGCAGTCCACGAGATTCTTTACGTTCCATTGCACAGCGCACAATCATTTCTGAAACCAATACTAAGTTACGTAGTTCAATCAGATTTTTACTGACTTGGTAGTCTTGGTAATACTCGGTAATTTCACGATTGAGCATTTCAATACGATGAAGCGCTCGTTGAAGCCGCTTGGTTGTTCTGACAATACCCACGTAGTTCCACATGGTTTGGCGAAGCTCGTCCCAATTCTGCAAAATCACCACGTCTTCATCAGGGTTGGTCACTTGCGAGTCATCCCATTCTGGGACATGAGGCGCCTGATAAATCCCTTGATGTTGTGCTGTGATATGTGCTGAAGCACTCATGCCATAAACGAAACATTCCAGTAAGGAGTTACTCGCCATACGGTTTGCACCATGTAGGCCGGTATAAGAGGTTTCCCCAATGGCATATAGGCCTGGAATATCGGTCTGACTGTTTTCATCAACCACAACGCCACCACAGGTGTAGTGTGCTGCCGGAACCACCGGAATCATTTCTTTGGTAATATCAATACCGAGTTGCATTAAGCGTGCATACAATGTTGGGAAATGTTCTTTGACAAATTCTGCAGGTTTATGGGTGATATCAAGCCAAACATGACGGATTCCTAGACGTTTGATTTCATAATCAATAGCGCGCGCTACGATATCGCGTGGTGCTAATTCGGCACGCTCATCAAAGCGCAGCATAAAGCGTTCACCATCTGGAAGACGTAAATAGGCACCTTCGCCACGCATCGCTTCGGTAATTAAGAAAGAGCGAGCTTGAGGATGGTATAAGCAGGTTGGATGGAATTGGTTAAACTCCATATTGGCAACACGGCAGCCTGCACGATACGCCATGGCAATACCATCACCCGTCGCAATGTCGGGATTTGATGTATATAAATATGCCTTCATGGCACCACCACAGGCAAGGGCAGTGAAGGGTGCTAAAAAGGTATGTACTTTTTCGGTTTTTTCATCTAAAGCATACAGACCGAGAGCACGGTTTTCAGCTTCAGGATTTAATTTTTGTGCCGTGATTAAATCGATTGCAATAAAATTTTCAAAAATATGAATATTGGCTTTTTCTTGCGCACGTTCAACCAATGTTGTGGAAATAGCACGACCTGTGGCATCTGCTGCATGGATAATCCGCCGGTGAGAGTGACCACCTTCACGTGTCAGATGTAACTGTTCTTGGTCGTCCAAAGTAAATTGCACACCCTGATTCAGTAGAAAATCGACAGAAGATTTACCACCTTCAACGGTTTGTTTTACCGCTGCCATTTCACATAAATGCGCACCGGCAATCATGGTGTCATTGATATGTTGTTCAATAGAATCTGTTTTATCGAGGACGGCAGCAACACCACCTTGGGCATAATATGTACTGGCATCCGTCAGCGTCGATTTAGCTAAAACAGCAATATTAAAATGATCTGGTAACGATAGGGCTAAACTTAGGCCTGCACCGCCACTTCCCACAATAATCACATCAAATTGATGTGTCGTGTTTAAATTAGACATGTCCATCAGCTAATTTTAAAAAATGTCCGATCATCACAACTGTTTTTTCTTATAAACGCAATGACTATAAATTAACTAAATAATGAAAAATATTCATAGATCTGTAATATTTAAGGAATGTTTAAGATTGTTTATCATAAATAATCATCAAACATTTTATTACGAAGCTTAGACTTGCATTGTGATAAAAACTAACGTATTTCAAATGATAAGCACAATTGAGTGAATGCTAACAATGAATAAATCGTATTTACAAAAGGGACTCTATGCAGCTGTGTTTACGGTTGCTAGCGTGCAGACTCAGGCAGCGGGTCCTGTTGATTTTTCCAATTTGGTTGAACAAGTCAGCCCAGCTGTCGTAAGCGTGAATGTGGTTAAAAAGCTTAGTCAAGAAGAGCTTTTGCAGCAACAAGTCCCAGAAATATTACGACGCTTTTTCGGTAATCAGGTGGTTATTCCGCAGCAAAAAATGCCGCAAGAAAAGACCGGTTATGGAAGCGCATTCTTTATTAGTAAAGATGGTTATTTATTGACAAATCACCATGTGGTAGAAGATGCCTCGAAAGTCACCATCGTACTGAATGACCGCCGTGAAATTGATGCCACAGTTGTGGGTAGTGATGAGCGGACTGACGTGGCTTTGTTAAAGGTCAAAGGTTCAAATTTTCCTGAGCTACGCACAGGCAATGTTGACCGTTTACGTGTAGGTGAGCCAGTGTTGGCCATTGGTTCACCATTTGGCTTTGACTATTCAGCTTCGGCAGGAATCGTTAGTGCTAAAATGCGTAATATGATGGGAGAAACCTCGGTTCCATTCATTCAAACTGACGTGGCATTGAACCCGGGTAATTCTGGTGGTCCATTATTTAATCAGTCTGGTGAAGTGGTCGGGGTAAATTCTCGTATCTTTAGTGGTACAGGCGGTTATATGGGGTTATCGTTCTCGATTCCCATTGATGTTGCAATGGATGTTGCAGACCAATTAAAGAAAAACGGCAAGGTAACACGTGCTTATTTAGGCGTCATGCTACAAGATATTGATCGTAATCTTGCAGAGTCTTATAACCTTTCAAAACCAGAAGGCTCTTTGATTACTCAAGTTGCACCAAATTCACCTGCTGCAAAAGCTGGCTTTAAAGTGGGTGATGTCATTTTGAAATTTAATGGCACACCAATTTCACGTACAGGTGAACTGCTGAATTATCTTAATCGTACAGGTCCAAATCAAAGTATTCAGCTTGAAGTGCTGCGTGATGATAAACGCCAAAATATTTCAGCAACCTTGATCACAGCACCAGATGATACGCCTGCAAAAGCTGAAACGACATCTGTGAAAAAAGGTCCAGTGATTGGGGTGTCGATCCGCAACTTAAACGCAGATGAATTAAAACAATTGAGTCTAAAAGGCGGTGTCTTGATTCAAGATGTGCGAGCTGGTGGTATAGCTTCACAAGCGAGAATTCAGCCGGGGGATGTTGTCACCCAAGTTAATAATAAAGTCGTAAACAATGCTGAAGATTTTGTGAAAGTTATTTCTGAGTTGAAAAATGGTAGCATTGCACGTGTTTCTTTGATTCGTCAGGGACAGCGTGCGATTGTGGGCATGCGTATTCAGTAATGAGTTACTAAATGAAAACCACTCCAAGCGAGTGGTTTTTTTAACTTTAGCGTTTTTGCAATTCACCCTTAGATAAAAATGGGTAGACTGTGGGCCACAATTTAAAATTTGCAGGACGCTATGAGCGATATCTTTGATTTAAAAATTACAGTTCAAGCTGAACATATCGACACATTAAATCATGTGAATAACGTGGTGTACGTCAGTTGGATGCAAGATGTCGCGACAGCACATATTGAAGCTTTGGGTTTAGGCTTAAAAGAATATATTGAATTGAAGCATGCCATGGTCGCTGTTGAGCATCATGTGCAATATCGTAAAGCAGCGCTCGAAGGTGAGGAGATTATTTTACGAACTTGGCTAAATGATATCAATGCATTGTATTCGTTTCGGCAGTATGTATTTTATCGCCCTAAAGACAAAGCGATATTATTTACAGGCAATACACAGTGGGCATGCATTGAAATTGCTACAGGCCGTCCAAAGCGCATGTCGCCAACATTTACCCAAGCTTATCAACCCATCGCAGATAGCATAAATCCGCTTGATTTTAGTGCTTATGATTTCTGATTTTTAATTGAAACCTCATATTAAAGCGAAGACTAGTTAAGTTCTACACGCAGGATAAGTGGTTAGCATAAAAGCAATGCATTATTTTCGATACTTTGAAAAATCCATCTGCTATAATCCTCGGCAATTTCTATTCGGCTTTTGCTATGCATAAAGAATTGCATGCATAGCGCTTTTATTTTTCCAAGGTAGCCCATGGCGCAAGCTAAAAAATCTGTTGATATAAAAAACATTCGTAACTTCTCGATCATTGCGCATATCGACCATGGTAAGTCGACGCTTGCCGACCGATTTATTCAAACTTGTGGTGGCCTGCAAGATCGTGAAATGCAGGCACAGGTTCTAGATTCTATGGAATTAGAACGTGAGCGTGGTATTACGATTAAAGCTACATCTGTGACTTTGTATTACACTCATCCTAACGGTGAAGAATACCAGCTTAACTTTATTGACACACCTGGGCACGTTGACTTTTCTTATGAAGTTTCACGTTCACTTGCTGCATGTGAAGGCGCATTATTGGTTGTCGATGCTGCACAAGGTGTCGAAGCACAGTCTGTTGCTAACTGCTATACAGCAATTGAACAAGGTTTAGAAGTCCTACCTGTTTTAAATAAAATTGATTTGCCGCAAGCAGAGCCAGAGCGTGTTATTCAAGAAATTGAAGACATTATTGGTATCGAAGCGACTGAAGCACCTACATGTTCAGCTAAAACCGGTCTAGGCATTGAAGGGGTGCTTGAAACACTAGTCAATGTCATTCCTGCACCCGAAGGCGATCGTAATGCACCATTACAAGCCTTAATTGTTGACTCTTGGTTCGACAACTATTTGGGCGTGGTTTCTTTAGTTCGTATTAAAGAAGGTCGTGTGCGTAAAGGCGATAAAATGTTGATGAAATCAACTGGTCAAACGCACATTATCACCTCAGTAGGTATTTTTAATCCTAAACATACAGAAACTGACATGCTCGAAGCAGGTGAAGTTGGTTTCGTGATTGCGGGTATTAAAGATATTTTTGGTGCTCCAGTTGGTGATACGATTACCTTGGCAACTACACCAGAAGTTGAAAGCTTACCGGGTTTCAAAAAAGTGAAACCACAGGTCTATGCAGGTTTATTCCCAATCGATTCAAGTGAATTTGAACCCTTCCGTGAAGCGCTGCACAAACTGCAAATTAATGACTCCGCATTATTCTTTGAACCTGAAAGTTCGGATGCACTCGGTTTTGGTTTCCGTTGTGGCTTCTTGGGTATGCTGCACATGGAAATCGTACAAGAGCGTTTAGAGCGTGAGTATGATCTTGACCTGATTTCTTCAGCACCAACCGTAATTTATGAAGCGGTGATGAAAAATGGTCAAACTATTTACATCGATAGTCCTTCTAAAATGCCGGATGGTTCAACAGTTGAAGATTTACGTGAGCCAATTGCTGAATGTCACATTTTAGTACCGCAAGAATACTTGGGTAATGTGATGACTTTATGTGTTGAACGTCGCGGCGTTCAAAAGAATATGAAGTTTATGGCGAACCAAGTGGCCATT
The DNA here is from genome assembly GCF_057480965.1 of Acinetobacter sp. P37. Taxonomy (NCBI): domain Bacteria; kingdom Pseudomonadati; phylum Pseudomonadota; class Gammaproteobacteria; order Moraxellales; family Moraxellaceae; genus Acinetobacter; species Acinetobacter sp. P37. The sequence goes on from NZ_JBLIYY010000009.1 coordinate 108,889, forward strand.
ACGTTTGAAATTCCAATGGCTGAAGTAGTGATGGATTTCTTTGATAAATTGAAATCATGTTCACGCGGTTTTGCATCGTTAGACTATAACTTTGTGCGTTTTGAGAGTTCATCTCTAGTTAAGGTGGATGTGTTAATCAACGGTGAAAAGGTTGATGCCTTGGCCATGATTTGCCACCGACAAGATGCTCGCCATCGTGGTATTGCACTTGTGGAAAAAATGAAAGATTTAATTCCACGTCAAATGTTCGATGTGGCTATTCAAGCAGCGATTGGTGCACAAATCATTGCACGTTCAACTGTAAAAGCGATGCGTAAAAACGTTTTGGCTAAATGTTATGGTGGTGACGTGTCGCGTAAGAAGAAACTTCTTGCGAAACAAAAAGAAGGTAAGAAACGTATGAAACAAGTGGGCAGCGTCGAAATCCCACAAGAAGCGTTCCTTGCTGTATTGAAAGTAGAAAGATAATAAATAGAGGTTTATGAGCTCATGGATTTTGACTTTAATTTGATCCTTGTTCCTGCCACAGTCATTTTTTTCTTAATTTGGCTATTGGATAAGTTTGTTTGGAAGCAACGGCAGACTAAAGGTAAGGGGAATGAAAATGTCGTTATCGCATGGGCTTATGATTTCTGGCCGATTCTAGCGATAGTCTTGGTGATGCGTTCATTCTTATATGAGCCATTTAATATTCCATCTGACTCTATGGTGCCAACCTTAGAGACAGGTGATTTTATTGTGGTGAATAAATATCAGTATGGCGTACGATTACCTATTATTAATAAAAAAATTATTGATGTTGGTGAGCCTGAACGTGGAGATGTAATTGTATTCCGTTATCCACCACAACCAACCATTAGCTATATTAAACGTGTGGTCGGTTTGCCAGGGGATCATATTGTTTATGATCATGGTCAACTGAGTGTGAATGGTCAGAAAGTGGCAAAAGTTCCAGTTGAATTTAGCCGTGAAAAAGATCAACTCGACACACCTACATCGATTTATCATAAAGAAACTATGGGTAAGCATACGTTTACTATGCGCGAGCTTGAAGGTGTCAATGTTGCGCGCCAAGCGCCATTTATCAACTATGTTGAAAATGGTAAATATTCAACAGAAAATGGTTTATATTGGGAAGTTAAGGTTCCTGAAGGTCACTATTTCGCGATGGGGGATAATCGTGATCAAAGTGCGGACAGTCGTTTTTGGGGCTTTGTGCCTGAAGAAAACCTCACTGGACGTGCTTTTTACAAGTGGATGCATAAGGAACCTGGTTTAAAACTGCCTTCATTTAGTCGTAATGGCAGTATTGATTAGTCTATAAAAATAGGAATATAAAATGAGACATCAACGGGGAACGTCTTATTTAGCTATAATGTTAGCTGTAGTTGGTTTTGCATTTATGGCGAAGGTTGCAATTGCAGTATGGGGGCCATATTTTGAGGATCGGATGATTAATAGTCAGATCCGTGAGCAACTTGTTAGTGCTCCTAAGAATATTAGTCCAGCTGGATTTGTAAAGGAAATGGATAAACGATTTAATATGAATATGATTGATATTAAATTTTCAGATATTGCACAAGTAAACAATGATAATGGTTTACGCGTGGAAAAAAATTATGAAATAAGAAAACCTTTCTTATTGAATATTGATATTGTGTTGAAGTTCGAGAAAAGTTTTGATCAAAGCTCAGTCCAAGCTAAATGAAGCTCGTTTAGCAAGTCGTATCGGTTATCAGTTTAAACAACCTGAATTGTTACAACTGGCCTTGACCCACCGATCGGTGAGCCATAAATACAATTATGAACGCCTAGAATATCTGGGCGATTCATTATTGGGTATGATAATTGCCAATTATCTGTACCATGCCTACCCGCATGAAAATGAAGGGCGTCTAACGCGTATGCGTGCGACACTGGTTCGTCAGGAAGCGCTAGGAAAAATTGCCAATGACTTAAAACTCAGTCAAGAATTAATCTTGAGTACAGGTGAGTTGAAATCTGGCGGTCATCATCGTGAGTCTATACTTGCGGATACTGTTGAATCGATCATTGGTGCAATCTATGTCGATTGTCAGGATTTAAAAATTCTGGAACCGATTGTTCTTAAATGGTATGTGCCATATTTAGATCATATTGAACCAACTGATCAACTGAAAGATCCTAAATCACGTTTGCAAGAGTATTTACAAGCACGTAAAAAACCTCTCCCGGTTTACGAGGTTGTAGATATTCAGGGTGATGCTCCGAACCAACATTTTAAAGTTGAATGTACAGTTGAAGGGCTCCCTGTTAAATACGGTGAAGGTTCAAGCCGTCGCTTTGCTGAACAGGCAGTAGCGGCAGAAATCTTAGAAATTTTGGAGAAAAAGTCTTAATGACTACTCATTCCGATCACGTAGATGCTGATCACGAGTCGCAAGGCGACAGTAACGATTTAATTAGTCAGTTTTTTAGTGCACAAGGCACTGAAATTCCTGCCGATTTTAAAAGTGGGTTTGTGGCGATTGTTGGTCGTCCAAACGTGGGTAAATCAACGTTGATGAACCATATTTTGGGTCAAAAACTTTCCATTACCTCTCGTAAACCACAGACCACACGTCATAAAATTGTGGGTATTGACTCACGCGAAAAATCTCAAGCGGTATTTGTAGATACCCCGGGGATGCACAAAAAAGAAGTCCGTGCCATTAATAAAATGATGAACCGTGCGGCACATTCTGCACTTCGTGATGTGAACTTAGTTTTGTTTGTGATTGATGCAGACAAATGGACACAGAATGATGATTTAGTGTTAGAAAAGCTAAAAAATGCCGATATGCCAGTGATTCTTGTGATCAATAAAATTGATACACTAGAGAATAAAAACCATGCATTACCATTGATACAAGAGCGTGCAAAATTAATGAATTTTGCAGAAATTGTTCCTGTATCAGCATTACGTGGTGCAAATTTAGATCATTTGCGCAGCACGATTGAGAAATATTTACCATTCCAACCACCACTGTATTCACTTGAGCAATTAACGGATCGTTCAGAGCGCTTCCTTGCCTCTGAAATTATTCGTGAAAAAATCATGCGTCAATTGGGTGAAGAGCTTCCTTATGATTTAACGGTTCAAATTGAGTCGTTTAAAACAGAAGAAGCAACAGTTAATCCAAAAACTGGTCGTCCTAAAGCGGCGTGTACCTATATTGATGCGACGATTTTTGTCGATCGCTCTGGCCAAAAAGCCATTGTTATTGGTGAGAAGGGCGCCAAACTGAAGAAAATCGGTATGGATGCACGTGTAGATATGGAAAAAATGTTCGAGCAAAAGATCATGTTGACGCTTTGGGTGAAAGTCAAAGGCGGTTGGTCTGATGATGAGCGTGCGTTGAAAAGCTTGGGTTATAGCGATATCTAATCGTTAAATAACAAACTTTGAGGGAAGAGTAATGATGAAAGTATTGGCCGTAGTTGCATGTGTTTTGTTTCTACAAGGGTGTATTCATAAAATCGTTACTGTTCCTGTCAAAGTGGCTTATAAAACCACAAAAGGCGTGGTTAAAGGTACTGCTGCAGTTGTGGGTGCAGTCATTCCAGATGGGGATGAAGATGAAGACGACAAGAAAAAGAAAGACAAGGATTAATATTTCAAATCATGCGTAATGAGATACTGCATGGTTATTTAATTCACCATCGTAAATATCGTGAAAAAAGTCATATTGTGCACTTGTTTACTCAGGAGCATGGTCGAATTGATGGTATTCTCAGGCAAACGCCACCTCCCCAGTATCAACCAATTTGCTTGCAAGCATCTGGTAAGTCCGAACTTAAAAACTTTAGTAAACTCGAAATTGTAAATCAACCGATTTTCTTTTTTGGGGATGCTTTTTTTTCAGGATTTTATCTAAATGAAGTCTTATTGAGGCTATGTCCGTTAGAGGTTGAGATGCCTGAGACATTTGCTCAATATGCACACACCTTGGAACAACTTCAATGCATGTCTGTCCAGGCCAACCCTGATCTATTCTTACGGCAAATCCTTAGACAATTTGAGCATGTGCTGCTTGAAGAGTTGGGTTTTGCGTTGGATTTTTCAACTGATGCAAATCAACAGCAAATTCAGCCTCATGAAAATTATCAATTTTATTTAAACGAAGGTTTTCAACCTGTCATTAAAGCCTCACGCGCAACATTGTCAGGTCAACATATTTTAAGTATGTGTGATTATGAAAAAGGTGGGGAATTTAATCCTGAACAGTTACAATTACTGTCTAAGTTGTACCGACAAATGATTACTTCCTTGCTTGGCGATCGTCCATTAAAAAGTCGTCAATTGTGGATACAGAATTATCAAACTCAACGTCATTAGGAAAGAATTATGGCAGCTTTGCTTGGTGTAAATATTGACCATGTGGCAACACTACGAAATGCACGTGGGACAACTTATCCAGATCCTGTGAATGCCGCAATTATTTGTGAGCAAGCGGGGGCGGAAGGGATTACGCTGCATTTACGTGAAGATCGTCGCCATATTAAAGATGATGATGTACGTCGTATGCGTTCTGTATTAAAAACCCATATGAATCTTGAAATGGCAGTGACCAATGAAATGGTTGAATTTGCCAAAGAGATTCAGCCGCATCATGTATGCTTTGTTCCTGAAAAGCGTGAAGAAGTCACGACTGAAGGCGGTCTAGATGTGGTTGGGCATTTTGAAGATGTAAAAAACGCGACTCAAGCACTTGCGGCGATTGGTTGCGAAGTTTCATTATTTATTGATGCTGACTTTGCTCAAATTGATGCAGCGATTGCCTGTGGTGCGCCTACGATTGAGTTGCATACAGGTGCATATGCAGATGCTGAAACACCTGAGGCGCAGAAAGCAGAGCTGGAACGTATTATTCAAGGTGCTGAATATGCGGCATCTAAAGGATTGATTGTGAATGCTGGCCATGGCTTAAATATTGACAATGTCACTCCGATTGCGCGCATTGCGCAAATTCATGAATTGAATATTGGTCACTCGATTATTGCTGATGCTGTATTTATTGGATTGGCACAGTCTGTGAAACAAATGAAAGCTGCGATTAAAGCCGCACGTTAATTTTTTAAGTAAAGTATATGTCAAATATTGATTATGATGCCCTAATGAAGCCAGTCATTGGCTTCTTGGGGTGTGAAACACCAAAAGCATGGCTAGATGAAGCTTTAAATAATTTGGATATCCTAATGCAGGATCATGCCAATTGTGAAAAGAAAGCTGCAAGTACAGCAATGAATTTGATGTTTCGTTATAGTTTTTTCTCTGATTTACAAATCAAACTAGCACAGCTAGTTCGTGAAGAAATGCTGCACTATGAGCAAGTGCTGGAACTGATGGCAAAACGTGGTCAGGAATGGACTGCAATCAGTGCTGGTCGGTATGCAGGTGGTCTACGCAAAGAAGTGCGGACTTATGAGCCAGAAGCGTTAATTGATATCTTGGTGATCGGCGCATTTGTTGAAGCACGGTCATGTGAGCGTTTCTATGCGCTTGCACCACATGTGGATGAAGAGTTGGGGCGTTACTACCGCTATTTGCTAAAGTCTGAATCACGCCATTATGAGGACTATTTAGCATTGGCCATGGATGTGGCGATGACCAATAAGCTAAAGAACCCGAAAGAAGATATTCAGATGCGTATTGAGTATATTCGTGAAGTTGAAAAAAATCTGATTAGCAGCCCAGATGATTTATTCCGCTTTCATAGTGGTGTGCCAGTCAAAGCAGCTTGATAAAATAATCCTCCAAAATGGGGGATTTTTTATGCACTTAAAATAAACGATAATAAGAATTATTTACAATTGTCTTGGGTGAATCTAAAATGAAACGATCTCTATGAATCAAACAATTTAAGCTCACTTATTCAATATGAAATTACAATTCACTTTACTCTGTATCGCTTTGTGTGCGGTTGGTCAGGCTGAAGCGCATTATCCTTATGTTGCACCTCTAAACTATCAAACATTTAATAATCATAGTGCCATTCTTTCTGGTTTTTATGACAATCCGTTTGTTTCTGAAATAGCCATTAAAAATTTTAATTTCCATGTACATACACCGTCAGGTGAAAAGCTGCATTTAACGGATGCTGATTGGGCAAAAACTCAAACAGTCAGCAGTTATAGTTTAGAAAATAAGCAGGATGGCACGTATCGTATTCGTGGTGAAAAGCAGGGAAGTACAGCGCGTTTTGCTTATGATCAAAAGCAGTGGAAAGCGTTAATCAATGGTGTACGTGATCCGCAAAAAACTGCGAATGCAAATGTCATTTATACAGCCGAGTTGACTAAAAAGTCGCAAATCAAAAGTATTCAAACCCAAGAAATCATTGAAACTTTTGTATCGCGCCGTGTAATGTCTACAAATGTAGTGAATTATTTGCATGATGGTTTTGATGTGCAATTTAGAACCCATCCGAATGCCATTATGCAAAATGAGCCAGTACAACTGAAAGTGCTAGATCAGAAAAAAGCGGTTGCGGGTTTGCAGATTGAAATTTTGCAGCAAACAACGGATTACAGCCGTGAAGGAAAAGTTTATAAAACGCTTAAAACTGATCAAGAAGGAAACTTGAATTTTAGCCTATCAGATCGTGGTCAGTATTTACTGAAAATTGACTATCAGCAGCCTTTTGAAATGAAGGGAGACGCATTAAAACGATATAAATATACTTTGAGTTTTAATGTGATCTAAAGCGAAGGGTAGTTAAATGAGAAAAAGCTCTGCGATTTGCAGAGCTTTTTTATGAAAATGATTTAGCTATCTTTAGGTTCAAGATAAAACATCGATAAACCTATCAATAAAATTAAACTGGTTTGAGCGAAAAAGTGTTTATTAAAACCGCCATAATATTGCTGCGAATAGCCTGCAATTAGTAAATAACCCGTTAAATAAAGCAATCGATAATATCGGCTCTCAAAACAATAACAGACACTTGCAAAACATAAAATCAGACAACCAATCACCATATAGTGGATATCCCAAATGATGGTGTTGATTACAAATAAAAGTGCTGAAAGTGCGCCGATAGATAAATTACGAAGGCTTTCAAACCCTTGAAAAATGTGCATCAAAGCGAATATGAAGAGTGGTAATAGTGCAAGTACATATTTTATTTTCATATTCTTTTGCGCTATGAGCATAAAATTTTGCTGTTTCTCAACAATGGGGCTGGTACCGATACTTAGCCTAAGCCATTGAAGGGTTAAGTGTTCAGGGATGTTGGCTTTAACTAAAAATTTGAGAGTGGCTTGTGGTGGAATAATATAATTTTCTTGGAAATCATGGCCATAAAACATCCAAGACTTATTGGTTTCCAATGTGTGATATTGCGTATTTTTTTGAGTTGAGATGTTAAAGGGTTGTCCACTTGCATTTAACCCAGCTTTCATACATGGTGTTTCTTTTTCATGAACAATACATAACGGCAGTACCGAAATTTCAAGATCTTTTCGTGTTTGTTGCTGACCTGCAAAATCGATATGAACATATAGCTGATCAGATTGGTTTTGCAGCGTAATCGGTGTGCTTGACCAATATAGTCCTTCTGTCATCTCGTTCAATACAGATTCAGATATTTCGGGAATAGTATTGTGATTTTGAAACTGCTGAGGTGGAATCAACCATTGTAGCTTGCTGTCAAGAAGGGTGTTCGATTCACTATTATATAAATTGGGTGGTGTTTTGAAATGTTGCTCAATTTCACTTTCGGGTGTGCAGCTCACCAAATAAATTGCAAATGGGCTGATAAAAATCAAAAGAAAAATGAATGCAGTGAGATAGTGTTTTAAGGCAGTTTTATTTGATTCAGCATCAACTTGAATGAACATTTTTTTATTTTAATGACAATGACTTATAGATTATATGTAAATCATAGGCATTAAAAAAGCCCATTTAAATAAATGGGCTTTAGAATTTGGCTCTCCAACCTGGGCTCGAACCAGGGACCTGCGGATTAACAGTCCGTCGCTCTACCGACTGAGCTATTGGAGAATCTGAATGCGATTATAAGCAGATTTTGAGGAGGGTCAAGCTAAAAATACCAATATGAGGAGAAATGCGTGATAGATGTTTTTTATTTGAACAAAAAGAATGATTTTTTAGAAAAAATGAATCTTAGGCTTGCAAAGAAAAAATTCAATTGATAGTCTGAATGCAACAACAGAGCGTTTAAACATATGTTTAAACAGTGTGGATTTAAACCCAACTTGCCAGCACTAAAATGGCTAAACAGGAGAAAGCGAATGAATACGCTGACTATTTCTCAGATTTTTTCAAACTTTACTTTTTATCAAGAAAACTATCTTTCTATTATCAGTAATCAAGAGCAATATCAAACACCTGTCGAAGGTGCATACGTTGACGTTTGGCCTTTGGGTCGACGTGACTTGGCATTGGGTGATTTATTACAACTGTGGTTTAGTGAAAAATGGTTGATCAACGCGCCATGTCATTTACGTTTTGAACATCAAGATGATGGTCGTCGTGTGCCTTTGCAACGCAAGCAAGACTTGTATTTATACCAATTGGCAGGTAATGCATTATCAGGCTCAAATCGTTCTAAAGTATGGTCTATTTCAGAACAACGGGAACTTCGTGTTGAGTTAGATAGTGCTTTAAAATATTACTGCTTTCAAAAGGGCAGTAATCGCATTGATCTAAGCGAAGGCCAATTAATTCGTGCCTTACATTCAGCAATTTAAGTTTGAATCATCATCTGCTCGCATTGAATTGCGAGCAGAAAAATAAAAATATTAAGGACGTATAATCATGCAAGTTGCAGTTGCATGTGCATAAAGTTTGCCATTGTCATCAATAATTTTCCCTTCAGAAATCCCTAAATTTTTACTGATATTAATGACTGTTCCTATAGCAGTAAGTTCAACATTCTTTGGGATCGGACGACACATTTTAATATTTAAGTCGATGGTGCCATAACCCACACCAGCCTCTAATGCCGAGTGTACGACACACCCTGTAACTGTATCTAAGACTGTTGCTGCAAAGCCACCATGCACACCACCAAGGGGATTTAAATGGCGCTGATCGGCTTTTACAACAAACTCTACATTACCTTGCTCAATCTTTTTGGGTTGCATTGGAATAATTTCACTAATGCTTGCGGGTGGAATTTGGCCTTGCATCATTGCCTTTAAAATTTCGAGTCCAGTCATTTCTTTGATGTTCATTGGTATATCTCTGGATAGGTTAGTTTTGTGGTTATTTTGGGTTCTAAAATGGAACTTATTTAAATAACATAGCTGAAAACGTAAAAAGAATGCAAACCAAAGATTTGAATATGAAGGTTAGTTTTAGGTTTTATCGTTTGGCTTTTTAATATTTAAGTCGATTTGAAGGAAGTCAAATGGGCTGGATGAGCTTTGTTATTTAGTTTGAACCGCGAAAAAAATTGATCAAAAGCGTGTTGAAGTGAAGCGTATTTATATATTCTTTTGATGAGTATAAAAAACCCGCGATATGCGCGGGTTTTTTAAATCTAGCTTTTTAAAAGCAGATTATTTTTCAGCAGCAATTGAAGCAATCGCAGCATCTACGCCTTCGATTGAATCAGCAGCTTTTTTGATACGTGCAAGCGCATCTACAAGTACTTCGTCTGCAGTTGCATAAGAAATACGCATGTAGCCACCAAGACCGAACGCATCGCCAGGAACTACTGCAACACCAGTTTCTTCCAACAACCATGCAGAGAATTCTGTGCAAGATTTTAAACCTTTGGCACGAATTAAAGGACGGATGTTTGCGTATGCATAGAATGCACCGTCAGCAGGAAGGCAAGTGATACCGTTGATGTCGTTCAAACCTTTCACAACTAAGTCGTGACGGCGTTTGAATGCTTCAATCATTGGCTCAAGAACGTCTTGAGGGCCATTCAATGCAGCTTCAGCAGCAACTTGTGAAATAGAAGTTGGGTTTGAAGTTGATTGAGATTGGATTTTTTTCATCGCACCAATAAGTTTAGCAGGGCCCGCTGCGTAGCCAATACGCCAGCCAGTCATTGCATAAGCTTTAGATACACCGTTAAGAACGATTACGCGATCGTAAAGGTCTGGTGCAACTGTTGCGATGTTGTAGAATTCGTCGTCCCAACGGATTGGTTCGTACATATCATCAGAAGCAACTAAAACTTCTGGGTATTTACGTAGTACGTCAGCTAAAGCAAGCAATTCTTCTTTAGTGTAGATCATACCTGTTGGGTTAGAAGGGCTGTTTAGAACCACTAAACGAGTTTTGTCAGTGATTGCAGCTTCTAATTGAGCAGGCGTAATTTTGAAACGTTGGTCTTCACCACATTTCACGATTACAGGAGTACCTTCAGCAATGATCACCATGTCTGGGTAGCTTACCCAGTAAGGAGCAGGGATAATTACTTCGTCCCCTTTGTTTAACAAAGCAAGTGCCAAGTTAAAGAAAGATTGTTTACCACCACAAGAAACCAAAATTTGGTTTGCAGCGTAATCAAGGTTATTGTCGCGTTTTAATTTAGCAATAATTGCTTTTTTAAGACCTGGAGTACCGTCAACAGCTGTATATTTAGTGAAGCCATTGTTGATAGCAGCAATTGCAGCATCTTTGATGTGTTGTGGGGTATCGAAATCCGGTTCACCTGCGCCTAAACCAATTACGTTTTTACCAGCAGCTTTCAATTCAGCAGCTTTGTTAGTAACAGCAAGTGTTGGGGACGGTTTGATGCTATTTACACGATCAGACAGACGTACGTCCACGGCAGTATTCCTTCTTATAGGGATTAAAAAATAAAAAGCACACTATCTTAGCTTAAATGCACAATAATGGGGAGTGGCAAAATCAACAATGTGCAAAAAAGTGTGATATTCCATCCTACCCCTATAATTAAGAAAATTTACATTGCGTTACTTAAATTTTTAATCAAATTTTATGGAAAAATCTTAAAGTCACGGATAAAAAAAGGGCATAAAAAAGGCCACAACCTGTGTGACCATTTTTAATAAAATTTAATACTTCAAATACTTTGCTTATTGAACAAAACGCGATAAATCTTCTTCAGGGCGAGCAGTTAGCACTTCTACACCATTTTTTGTTACAAGTAGCGTGTGTTCGTACTGTGCAGACAAGCTATGATCTTTAGTCACGACAGTCCATTTATCGCCAAGAAGTTTGGTTTTCCAGTCGCCACCATTCACCATTGGTTCGATTGTAAAGGTCATGCCTTCTTCTAAGATCATGCCTGTATTTGGTTGACCATAGTGTAAAACTTGCGGTTCGTCATGGAAAACGGTACCAATACCATGACCACAATATTCACGTACAACACCAAAACGTTCTGATTCAACATATTGTTGAATAGCATGGCCTATATCACCCATGGTTGCGCCTGGTTTTACCACCGCCATACCACGGTACATGGCTTCTTGGGCAACTTTGCATAAACGGTTCGCTAAAATAGATGTTTCACCACCCACGATATACATCATGTTGGTATCACCATGGTAACCATCTTTGATCACAGTGACATCGATGTTTAAGATGTCACCTTTTTTTAATTTTTTGCTTTCAGATGGAATACCGTGACACACCACATGGTTCACTGAAGTGCAGATAACGTGCTGAAATGCTGGACGACCCGGCGCAGCGCCATAACCTAAACATGCAGGAATAGCTTCTTGTTTATTGACAATATAGTCATGACAAATCGTATCAAGTTCTAGGGTAGTCACACCTGGAACAATATGCGGTTTGATCATATCCAAAACTTCTGCCGCCAGTCGACCCGCGACGCGCATTTTTTCAATTTCGTCAGGCGTTTTAATTAATCGACGTGGAGCTTCGTAAGTACTGTTCATGATCTCTAAAAACTTTTGGAAATTTGTATGTGACTATGGTATAAATAGCCGCCCATTTTATCAAATGCTTTTTCGTGAATATCTTTCACGAGCTTTGTGCGATGGGGCAATAAAATCCGCACATATATCGACACATTTCTCTGGGTGCCTTTTTAGGTGGAGAATGCGGGTATATGGAGGCCTAACCCAAACTTTAAGGTAAAGAAAATGGCAGATTACAACGTAAGCATGCGCGACCTTCTTCAAGCAGGCGCACACTTCGGTCACCAAACACGTTTTTGGAATCCAAAAATGCGCGAATACATCTTCGGCGCGCGCAACAAAATTCACATCATCAACCTTGAGCACACTGTTCCTGCGTTAAATGATGCTTTGAACTTTGCTAACAACTTGGCTAGCAAAAAGAACAAAGTTTTGTTCGTTGGTACAAAACGTGCAGCTTCTGCAATCATTCGTGAACAAGCTCAACGTGCAGGTCAACCATATGTTGATCACCGCTGGTTGGGTGGTATGTTGACTAACTGGAAAACTCTTCGCCAGTCAATCAACCGTCTAAAAGACCTTCAAACTCAATCTACTGACGGTACTTTCGCTAAACTTACTAAACGTGAAGCTTTAGAACGTACTCGTGAGATGGAAAAACTTGAACGCGCTCTTGGCGGCGTTAAAAACATGGGTGGTTTACCTGACGCATTATTCGTAATCGATGTTGATCACGAAGCAATTGCAATTAAAGAAGCTAAAAACCTTGGTATTCCTGTTATCGGTATCGTTGATACAAACTCTAACCCAGACAACGTAGACTACGTTATCCCTGGTAATGACGATGCGATCCGTGCAGTTACTCTTTACGCTTCTGCTATGGCTGATGCGATTCTTGCTGGTAAAGAATATGCTCAATCACAAGCAAATGCACAAGCTAAAGGCGAAGAAGCTCCTGCTTCTGAGGCTTAATGCGTTTGACGTAAGCTTGTCATTTTTGCGACACGTGATGGTGGCAAAGTAAGCGTCATGTATGCAGACGGCCCAAGAGACAGCTCTGGGCCGTTTCTGTTCTAAAAAGAATTCATTTTCTACCGTATTTAGGAGATTAACATGACTGCAGTTACAGCAAGCATGGTTAAAGAATTGCGCGATCGTACTGGTCTTGCAATGATGGAATGTAAAAAAGCATTAACAGAAGCGGGCGGTGACATCGAATTAGCGATCGATAACCTTCGTAAATCTGGTCAAGCTAAAGCTGCTAAAAAAGCAGGTAACATTGCTGCTGACGGCGCGATCACTATCGCTCAAGAAGGCAACAAAGCAATCCTTGTAGAAGTGAACTGTCAAACTGACTTCGTTGCTAAAGACGAAAACTTTGCTGGTTTCTCTGCTAAAGTTGCTGCTGCTGCGCTTGCTGCTGGTGTAACTGACGCTGCTCAAATTGCTGAATTGAAACTTGAAGATGGTGCTACTGTTGAAGAAGCTCGTATCGCGCTTGTTCAAAAAATCGGTGAAAACATCCAAGTACGTCGTGCTCAAATCGTTGAAGGCGACAACCTTGCAGTTTACAAACACGGTTTAAAAATCGGTGTTGTAGTTGCATACGCTGGTGATGCTGAGACTGGTAAAGGTTTGGCTATGCACATCGCTGCATTTAACCCAGTTGCTGTAAACGAAGCTGGCGTATCTGCTGAACTTATCGCTAAAGAAAAAGAAATTGCTGAAGCGAAAGCAATTGAATCTGGTAAACCAGCAAACATCGTTGAAAAAATGGTAACTGGTTCAGTTCAGAAATACTTGAACGAAGTTGTTCTTGAGAACCAAATGTACGTTATCGACAACGATAAGAAAGTTGCAGAAGTTCTTAAAGCAACTGGTACTACTGTTGCTAACTTCGTACGTTTCGAAGTTGGTGAAGGTATTGAGAAAAAAGCTGAACTTTCTTTCGCTGAAGAAGTTGCTGCTGCTCAAGCTGCTGCAAAATAATCTCTGATTATTTGTAGAAAAAAGCCCTCGTTTTAGAGGGCTTTTTTTATGGCTGTAGCTTTACTGATTTCAAAGCTATTTAAACTTTATATTGTGTGCATTCTTGTGCATAGATTCTATTTTTATCCATATTAATGACTATAATGAGTTGAAAATTTAGATTTAAACTCTCTTATGGCAAACAAAACAAACTTAACCATCGGCGGAATTATTGTTGCGCTTGCAGCCGCTTATTTCGGAATTGATTTACAACAACAAAAATCTGCACCAGTTCAGACGACAGCGGAACAAAACGCACAGCCACAAATAGAATCAGTACAATCCGCAGATGCTCAACAAAAAGGGCAGAGTGCTGAAGATATTATTGCGCATGCATTTAAAAATAAACTCAGTAATGTTCAGGTTGAGGGTGCAGGTCAAGTCAAAGCAGTACTACGAGATGATAATGAAGGTAGTCGCCATCAAAAGTTCATTTTGACCTTAAATAATGGTCAAACGCTTTTGGTCGCGCATAATATCGATCTTGCTCCACGAATTGATGATTTGCAAAAAGGCGATACAGTTCAATTTTACGGTGAATACGAATATTCAGATCAGGGTGGTGTGATGCATTGGACACATCACGATCCGAATGGACGTCATCAAGATGGTTGGTTAAAGCATCAAGGTAAAACCTATCAATAAAAATCACGTAGTCATTTTTAACTTTAGTCATTTAAATGATCATGATTCAGATGAAGCTATCAACATAAAATTGGATTAATCATATTGAGTAAAAGCCAGTGTTTAAACACTGGCTTTTTGGTCGTATAAATAGAAAAAATGATTGGAAATACCAGAGATAAATACACCTATAAACAATAGGGTTTTAAGCATCGAATATGAAGAAAACCGATGTGGAAGAAGTGAAAAAGAGATCCATGAAATTAATCGTGCTCTAAATGCTCTTTATTTGCGATTTATGGCGTGTTTTCCAATTACCAAGTACTTTGCCTGCAAATGTATCTAAACACCAAATAGGGCCAATGAGGAGGAATTGGAGATCTTTGAAAAAAGAGGGCTTTTTACCTTCAATTTTATGGCCATAAAATTGACCAATCCATGCGAATATAAAGAGCGCGATATAAAAGCCATATCCAACTGGTAACACCCAAATTAGCCATGCCATGATTAATGTTAACGCGGCCATTGCAACAGCAAGGACAATGTCTAAACGTGCGTAAAAGATAAATGCTAAAGCAAGTAAGACAGCAGTAAGTAGCGCGCTAAAATGCGCCAATATGCCAACGATTGAAAAATAAATCGTGGGTACGCAAATCCAGTGAATCATTTTATTGGTTTTATTTTGATGACTTTCGCTGTATTCATCAAACCATTCGTTGATTGTTTTCATGATAGTCCTTAATCATGGGGAAGGACTCCAATATAAACAAGAATGGGGGATAGGTCAAAAGCAGCTTTACTGATGATTTGAAAGGCTAAGAGGCTTCAAATAAAAAAACCACGCTAAGCGTGGTCTGTTAAATGCAGTCACTTCATTGGAGAATTAAGAATTTGGACCGTCTACGCGTTCAATACTCACGTTTGCAGTACCCGCACTGGTAATACCCAGTTGCTTAGCAGCACCATAAGATAAATCAAGAACACGGTTACCATGGAATGGACCACGGTCATTTACTTTCACCACGACACTTTTACCATTATTGCGATTCGTAACACGGATAAAGCAATTAAGTGGCAGGCTACGATGTGCTGCTGTAAGTGCGTTCATGTCAAAAGTTTCACCACTTGCTGTTTTACGACCGTGGAATTGACGACCGTACCAAGAAGCAGTACCTGTTTGAGTGAACTTACGAACAGTATTCGATGCAACAGTATTTAACTTTTCAATCACTGAAGGCTCATCTTCAGGAATTTCGATTTTAGCAGCGATTGTTTGACGACGAATTTTATCGCCAGAACGCTCAGTGATTGAAAGGCTACTTAAATTCGTAAAGTTTGAATTGAAGCTTTGAGCTTCTTTATTCAATACACGAGCTGCAAGACGCGAGTTGTCATTATCATGATTGAATGATGATGACTGAACCATCTCAGCTTGTGACTGACTTAGCGCAACTGCCGTGGCAACCGCTAAGGCATATTTAATAATTGATGACTGCATTGTTTATCTCCCAATGGCATATTTACTGGTTCAACTAAGTCGCTGATATCCATGTAAACACGTCTGATATTTCACTTTTGCAACTATATTTAACGAGATGGATAATATTCATGCCATCAATAGGCTGTCTAGTGTTTAATTAAAATACTTTGAAAATGTCTAAAAAATTAACAACAGTTGTTTAAAAAATAATCAATAATGTAACAAGGTGTGTAAAATGTCGAATAAATGCTCATTTTGGTGAAAATATTTATTGACTTTTTTGCTCTATAAGAAAAAACCAGTCTTATCGACTGGTAACTTCAGTGCCTAAAAGCCATAGTGCAGTCGCATACATACGGCTTTTGTTATAGGTTGTAATGACCTGAAAATTTGGATAAGTGATGTAATAAATTGGTCCATAACTATCTTGCAATTGGATGACATTGACCAAATCGAGATCATCGATTTTTACTAATGGATTCATAGGGGTTACACCTTGAGCCTTGAGTACACCATAGGGTGTTGGCTGGTTTAAATCCTTTGCAATAATAGCATCTGGGTTGTTTCCGCTATAGCGAGCAGCAAAAGCAATCGGTTGATTACGCTGCCAACCATAATTTGCTAAATAATTTGCAATTGAACCAATGGCATCGACAGCTGAATTACGCAGGTCAACATGACCATTGCCATCGTAGTCCACACCAAATTTTGGAATGTTACTTGGCATAAATTGAGGATAACCCACAGCACCTGCATATGAACCGACGACAGAGTTGGTTGGAACACCATCTTTATATGACCAAGCAATCAGTGCAGCAAGTTCATCTTGGAAATATTGCGCACGGCGTTCATAGCCAAAACCAAGGGTCGCCAAAGCATCACGGGTAATAAAATTACCTTTATTGCTGCCATAGCCTGTTTCAACACCCAAAATGCCTAAAATCACGGATTGAGGCACACCAAATTGTTGTTCTGCACGATTTAAAGTGTCGGCATATTGATTTTTGAAGCGAACGCCGCGTTGAATTGTACTTTCAGCTAAAAAATTGGTTTTATATTGATACCAAGGCTTTGATTCACCAGGTCTATTCATAATGCTAATAATGTTGGGTAGGTTTTTACTGCCTTGCATTGCCCAATCAATTTGATTTTCACTCAGACCATAGGTTTGCATTGCATTTTGTTTAAAGCTTGCATATGCCGGATGAGATTGGAAGTCGTTGGCCTGACAAAAACTGGTCAGTGAAAGTGAACCGGCCATAATGGCAATATGTGATAGTTTTTTATAAAAATTTCGATTTAGCATAAATAAAAAATTTCCAGTTGCTTTAGCGATGAGTATGAACAAAATTTCGAGGGGAAAAGATCCTGAAAATTGTGATGACCTTCTGGTTTCATAGCTCATTAAAAGTTAACGTTACCAATAGCAACTAAGATACCACTGACAGCGCATGCTTTCATAAATAGATATACAAAAAAAGACAAAGCAAAGGGTTTTTTCGCAGTTAACATATTGAAAAGTGACATATTCATTTACATAACTTGCAAATATTCACAAATCATTTGAAATAAAGATGACTCTAAAACTCATGCGTCATAAAAACGCAGAACGAGTAAACTTTATCGCGTTGCGAAATACTGTTTAGAAGCTACAAAAGTTGCAATGTTATATCTAAAAATAAAGGGACAGGATTAAAAAGGTACCGGTCTAAAACACCCATATGCAAGCAGTGGTTTATTCATTACATAGTTTTTGTTCGCCAGCGCTTCAATGCTGTTGAAAACGTCGCTATATATAGTAGAAATATAGACTGAATGATAAAAAAGAAAGAGATTGAATATTAAAATGGACGCATTGAAATTTAAGCCAAAATGACGGCTCACATTAAAATATGATCTATATTCAGGTTCTTCCTGTTCTTTGTAGATTTTTAAAAATTGTGGATATCAATGTACTGTCTTTCTTTTAATAAAAATCTGTTCAATTCTAGAACTGTGTTTGCATGACTATATAGTCATTGTATCGGGATTCGATTTTATGCGTTTAGCCATAAAAAAACCTAGCCAAAGCTAGGTTTTGACGAAAAGCGAGATTTATTTGTTAAACATCACATCATGTGCTTCTGCAAGGGCACCTAGCTCTTCTTTGGTTAGATTTGGGAAAATCTTATCAATTGCAATATGAATAGCTTTAATCACAGCAGAAGAACCGATATCGGCTGCTTTACGTTTAATCATGCCTAAATCGAGAGTTTTATTAAAGTCATTCATAAAATGACGCACTGCAGCTTCAGCAAACTGTTTATAGAGTTCACCAAAAGCAGCTTTATTTATATCTGCGCCCGATTTAATTTCCGCATAACTATTTTTAAGGTTAGTGACTAGTCCTGCATCTAAACTTAGACCTACACGATAAGTGCCAGTCGCGTCTTGAAATAAACTTCGTTCTGAAAATTCAATGGATTGTTTCACCACATCATTCGGAGATTTACCTAGTAGTTGCTTTAACAATACAGCGACTGTTGATTTGACATAGCCAGCCAGTTTTTCTGCTGTGTCGCGCTTATCGCTTGCAGGAAACAGATGAACAGGAGCTAATATAGTTGCACCAATGATTTCTTCATTAATCAGCAAAGCTGTTTTATCACGTAAAGGATAAAGTGGTTCACTCGAATTTTTTTTCGCGTGACCAGTTTGGATACTGCTTAGAAGTTCCTCAGAAGGAATAAAACCAAAAAATGGCATCACTAACCTCAATTTTTTTATTGTCGCGCCAATCGAATGGGGCGAGGCATCCATGTTAAATCCGATACACGACAAGGGTTGATATCCAATCCACCACGGCGTGTATAGGCAGCATATACCATCAGCTGACTTGGTTTTAAATGTTGCCAAATATCGGCAAACATTTGCTCCACACATTGTTCGTGGAAACCATTATGCTGACGGTAAGAAATAATATAAGCCAGAATACTACGATAACAAGGCTTAGTACCTTTATACCGTATAAATACCGTTCCCCAATCAGGTTGACCCGTGACTGGACAGTTACTTCTTAATAAATGTGAATAAAGTTGAATTTCAACTTCTTCTTGCGCTGCATCTTCATCTAAAGAGAGTAAAGCTGCATTTGGATGATTTTCTAACTGGGTGGGTTCTAAGTCATCAATACAGATGCCTTGCGGTTTTGAAATTTCAACTTCATCAACATGAAATAGATCAATAGTCACAGCGGCATTGGCTGCAGCAGATAAGTCTTTTTCAACGGTTGCTTTAAACGCTGCCTGAGAATCAAATTTGGTAAAGTTCATACTATTAAAGTAGAGCTTTAAAGATTTGGATTCGATCAGGTTGTCTGAACTTGCAGGCAAAGTTAAACGGCCAATAGCGACTTGAGGCACACCAGAAGCATTTAACCAAGAAATTTCAAAAACATGCCACCAGTCTGTACCTTGGCGGATGCCTTCCACATGGGCATATTGTTCACGTGCAGTGGCACGTGCAATCGGAAACAGAATATCGGGTTGATATTCTGTTGGGTAGTTGGTGTCTTTACCTAAAAGGGATTGTTCTACACTCATTATTCACGCATTCCTGAACCACGAGAAAGTAAATGATACGCCACGCCATAAAGTACAACGCAACATGCAGTAATTACTGTCAGTGAAATGCCGACATTCACATCGCTATGGCCCAAAATACCGTAGCGGAATGCATTGACCATATACACGACAGGGTTGATTAAAGAGAGATTTTGCCAAAAAGGACTCAATGATGAGATGGCATAGAAAACACCGCCTAAATAAGTCAGCGGAGTCAGGACGAAAGTCGGGATAATCGAAATGTCGTCAAAAGATTTTGCATAAACAGCATTAATAAATCCGCCAAGAGAAAACAGCAGCGAAGTAATGAGAACTGTATATATAGTTATAAATATATTAGTCAGGTGTAATTCAGTAAAAAATAGGCTCATGGCAGTAACAATAAAGCCGACTAAAACACCACGGCAAACGCCACCGATCACATAACCCCAAAGCACCATGTGTAACGGCACTGGGCTCATGATTAATTCTTCGATGCTTTTTTGAAATTTTGCACTAAAGAAACTGGATGACACATTGGCATAGCTATTGGTGATGACCGCCATCATAATTAAACCGGGCACGATGAACTGCATATAGCTAAAACCACCCATTTGCCCAATGCGTGAACCGACTAAATTACCGAAAATCACAAAGTACAAACTCATGGTGATTGCCGGTGGGAGAAGGGTTTGCGGCCAAATACGCATGAAACGGCGAATTTCTTTATACACTAAGGTGTAGAGGGCAATACACAGTTGGTTAAAATTCATTGTGCTGCACCTTCAAGATTTTTTTCGACCATACGGACAAACAGTTCTTCTAGTCGGTTAGATTTATTACGCATACTTCGAACCTGAATACCTTGAGATTCCATGAGTTGGAATAAATCATTCAAGGTATGGGCTTTATCCATAGTGACTTCTAAGGTGACAGGATCTACTAAGTTGAAACGGACACCAATAATTTCTATATGGATCGGTTCAATGGGTTCGGCTAGATCGAAAATAAAGGTTTCTTCATTCAACTGACTGAGGAAACCTTTCATGCTGGTGTCTTCTTTAATCACACCACGATCAATAATTGCGATTCGACGGCACAACATTTCAGCTTCTTCTAAATAGTGTGTCGTTAAAATAATGGACGTGCCTTTTTCGTTCATTTCAGTGAGGAAATCCCACATCGAACGGCGTAGTTCAATGTCAACACCAGCAGTCGGCTCATCTAAAATCAGTAGTTTAGGTTCATGCATCATGGCACGAGCGATCATTAAACGGCGTTTCATACCGCCCGATAGCATGCGTGCTTGGGTGCTACGTTTTTCCCAAAGGCCAAGCTTTTCTAAATATTCCTCTGCACGTTTCTCTGCTATCTTTTTAGAAATACCGTAATAACCAGCTTGAGTCACCAAAATATCAAATGTTTTTTCAAATTGACCAAAGTTAAATTCTTGAGGGACAACGCCCAAACACTGCTTTGCATGCGAGGGATGGGTATCTAAATTGTACCCAAAAATTTCGACAGTGCCTGAAGTTTTACGGGTTAGTGAACTGATAATACTAATCGTGGTAGATTTTCCTGCACCATTGGGACCTAACAGTGCATAAAATTCACCTTCGGGTACTGTTAAATCAATACCTTTAAGCGCCTGAAACCCATTTTTATAGGTTTTTGACAGCTGCTTTAACGTTAGTGCATCAGTCATAAATAATTCACTCTATAAATAGTGTGAGTATTGTGCGATATCGGGGCAAATAAACCAAGTAAATCGTATGGAATTCTGCATTTTATAAATAGAACGTTGTATAAAGCTTAAGCAGAAAAAAGCCTAACATCTATATAGTTGCTTTACCTTAGAGTTTTTTTTGTTATGATGTGCGCAATCCAAAATAAGCGCTCATAGCTCAACTGGATAGAGTACAGGTCTCCGAAGCCTGTGGCGTGGGTTCGAGTCCCGCTGAGCGCACCATTTTTTAGTTTTGACTTTTTAACTAAATTTTGCAAATCAACTGCTTTTTTTATATCTCTATTTCTATTCATCCCAATCAATTTCAAAAAACAATATTGATGTATCTTTTTCCAAACACATAAATTTCAAAATATTTCTCAATCTTTTTATTGAAAATTAAAAGTGATACAAAACTTTAAATTGAAAGCTTATAAATAGTGGCAATAGTAATTTCACTGTATTTATATCTGCATCTAAATGAAAAGAATCTATTGAAAACACGATTATAAAAGTCATGCACCAAAATAGTGGAGCTTGGAAACTTAATAGAACACTTATCGTTTTGTATTGCCTAAATAAAATAGGGAAATGATTGTTTTTTTAATACTAAGATATTGAAAAATAATAAAAAATTAATTTTGGCATGATGTGTGCAATACAGTATTCAAACTTGGATACAAGAATGAGCACATCAATGAACTCAATAAAAACTTTAGGCTGGACTTTAGCAGAATGGAAAGCGGGCTACACGAATAACACAATTCAACTCGAAGACTTATATGCCTTGGTCGAGCAATTTGATCATGCAGATCCAGCATGGATTTCCATTGCCTCTATAGAGCAATTAACTGCGCAGATTGAAGCTTTAAAACAAATTGAGAATGCTACTGCTTTGCCTTTATTTGGTGTGCCTATTGCAGTTAAAGACAATATTGATGTGGTGGGCTTTGCGTCAACGGCTGCATTCAAATTATTTACGGACATAAAAACTGAAGATGCCTATGTGGTGCAACGCTTAAAACAAGCGGGTGCGATTATTGTAGGCAAAACCAATTTAGATCAATTCGCTACTGGTTTAGTGGGTACACGTTCGCCATTTGGTGCTGTGCCGAATACTTTTAATTCTGACTTTGTAAGCGGTGGTTCAAGTTCAGGTTCAGGCAGTGTGGTGGCGCGCGGTTTAGTCCCGATTGCGCTCGGTACAGATACAGCAGGCTCAGGGCGTATACCCGCAGCATTTAATAATATTGTTGGTTTAAAGCCAACCAAAGGTCGCTTTTCAAATACAGGCTTATTGCCTGCCTGTAAGAGCCTCGATTGCATTTCAATTTTTGCCTTAACCGTCGCTGATGCAACTGCAGTGGCAGAAGTTATGGAAGGTTTTGATGTAACCGACAGTTATTCACGTGTGAATCCTGCTACAGCGCCTGCAAAGTTCAGCGCACAATTAAATTTAGCCATTCCAAAACAATTAGATTTTTTTGGCGATGCTCAATCTGTTGTTGCATTTCAGCAAGCATTAATTGAATTAAAAAACTTAGGTGCAGAACTGACTGAAATTGATTTCAGTGCTTTTAGTCAATTGGCGAGCCAACTTTACCAAGGGTCATGGGTTGCAGAGCGTACTGCTGCAGTTGCAGACTTATTAGAAACATCGGTACACGACTTTGATCCAACAGTTTTAGAAATTATTCAAAAAGGCCAGCAGTATACTGCGGTTGATGCTTATAACGCCGAATATTTAAAGCAAGAATTGGCTCGAGACATTCAGCAAACCTTAGCGCA
The DNA here is from genome assembly GCF_057480965.1 of Acinetobacter sp. P37. Classification (NCBI taxonomy): domain Bacteria; kingdom Pseudomonadati; phylum Pseudomonadota; class Gammaproteobacteria; order Moraxellales; family Moraxellaceae; genus Acinetobacter; species Acinetobacter sp. P37. Next base: position 131,969 of record NZ_JBLIYY010000009.1, read on the forward strand.
ATTTGATGCCTTAGTGGTGCCAAGCTCGCCAACCATACACACGCTTGCAGAAATGGCTGAATCGCCAATTGAAAATAATAGCCATTTTGGCACCTATACCAACTTTACCAATTTAGCAGACCTCAGTGCCATCGCTGTACCTGCAGGCTTTCGTGCCGACGGGCTGCCTTTTGGAATCACATTCATTGCACCGGCTTGGCACGATACGGCTTTAGCAGATTTTGCCGAAAAATGGCAAAAGCATTTGAAATTACCACTCGGTGCAGTAGCTAAAACATTGCCTGAAGCAAATTCAGTCATGTCTGCACCATCCGCACAACATTTTCGAGTTGCAGTCGTAGGCGCACATCTCACAGGCATGCCACTCAATTTCCAACTGACAACACGCCAAGCCGTGCATGTTGAAACCACAACCACTTCTGCCGATTACGCCCTCTATGCACTGCCGGGCACAGTACCGCCGAAACCAGGTTTAGCGCGTCAGGAAGCGGGTCAAAAAATTATTGTCGAGCTTTGGGATATTCCAAAAGCACGCTTTGGTGAATTTGTCGCCGAAATTCCAACACCACTGGGTATGGGTAATATCGAGCTTGCCGATGGACGTTGGGTGAAAGGCTTTATTTGTGAACCTTATGGCCTAAACGGTGCAAAAAATATCAGTGAATTTGGCGGCTGGCGCGCCTATATCCAATCACTGCAAGCAACAACAGCAAAATTAAATTAAAAAAATCGGGGGAAATAATCATGTTTAAAACAGTTTTAATTGCAAACCGTGGTGAAATTGCTGTTCGTGCGATTCGTACATTAAAGAAACTCGGTGTTCAGTCGGTTGCCGTATATTCAGAGACAGACCGTTATGCACAGCACGTCTTAGATGCAGATGTAGCAGTTTCACTTGATGGTGTTAAACCTGCAGAGACTTATTTAAGTATTGAAAAATTGATTCAAGCAGCTAAACAAACTGGCGCTGAAGCAATATTTCCCGGTTATGGTTTTCTATCTGAGAGTGCCGACTTTGCCCGTGCATGTGAAGAAAATAACATTGCCTTTATGGGGCCAACGGCGGAACAAATTTTAGAATTTGGTTTGAAGCATCGTGCACGTGAATTGGCTGCAGCAGCCAATGTACCCATGACACCCGGCACAGGTTTATTGGCAAATTTGGATGAAGCACTCACATCTGCTGCAGAGATTGGCTATCCCATCATGCTGAAAAGCACCGCTGGCGGTGGCGGGATTGGTTTAACCCGCTGTGATGATGAACAATCATTAAAAGATGCGTATGAAAGTGTAAAGCGTCTAGGCGAGCAGTTCTTTAAAGATGCGGGCGTGTTTCTCGAACGTTTTGTCGATAAAGCTCGTCATGTCGAAGTACAAATTTTTGGTGATGGTTTAGGTCAAGTCGCTGCTTTTGGTGAGCGTGACTGTTCCTTGCAGCGCCGTAACCAAAAAGTGGTGGAGGAAACACCAGCACCGCATTTACCAGAAGCAACCCGTCAAAAATTGCACCGTGCTGCCGTAGAGCTCGGTCAATTGGTGAAATACCGCAGCGCAGGCACAGTTGAGTTTATCTATGATGCTGCCCGTGATGAAGTGTATTTCCTTGAAGTGAATACCCGTTTGCAGGTTGAACACCCTGTAACGGAAATGGTGACGGGTTTAGATCTGATTGAATGCATGCTGAAAGTGGCAGCAGGTGATGCTTTAGATTGGGAAAAACTCAGCAATATTCAGCCCAATGGCGCTGCCATTGAAGTGCGTATTTATGCGGAAGACCCAGTGAAAAACTTCCAGCCAAGTCCTGGTGTACTCACGGATGTATATTTCCCTGAAGACATCCGTGTGGATACGTGGGTATCTACAGGCACAGAAATTTCACAATATTTTGACCCGATGATTGCCAAAATTATTGTGCATGCTGCAGACCGAGACAGTGCGATTGCCAAGCTAAAAACAGCCTTGGCGGAAACCCGCCTGAATGGCATCAGTACCAACTTAGACTATGCACATACCGTAGTATCAGATGCACGCTTTGAAAATATGCAAATCTGGACACGTCTACTGGATGATTTTAAATACGTGCCAAATGTAATTGAAGTGCTACAACCGGGAACGCAAAGTACGATTCAAGACTATCCGGGGCGTGTGGGCTATTGGGATATCGGCGTACCGCCATCAGGCCCGATGGATGATTATGCATTTCAGTTGGCCAATCAAATTGTCGGTAATCCAAAATCAGCAGCAGGCTTTGAGTTTACCTTACAAGGGCCGAGTCTAAAATTTCATGCAGACAACATTGTAGCCCTTGCAGGTGCGCCATGTAGCGCGACTCTAGATGGTGTGAATGTCGATTTTTGGCAACCGATCAGCATCAAAGCAGGGCAAACATTAGTACTTGGACAAGTTGAGTCGGGTTGCCGTACTTATCTTGCGATCCGTAACGGGCTAAATGTACCTGAATATCTAGGCAGCCGCTCAACCTTTGCATTGGGTAATTTTGGCGGTCATGCAGGGCGAGTGCTGCGTGCAGGTGACATGATTAAAATGGTCAATCCAAGCTTGCCTTTAGATGGATTGGAAATTGCAACAGCAGCACCGCAAGCTTTAGCTGCAGAGCGTGTTCCAAGCTATGGCAAAGAATGGAAAATTGGTGTGCTCTATGGCCCGCATGGCGCACCAGATTTCTTTAAACCTGAATATATTGAAGAATTTTTTGCTTCAACATGGAATGTGCACTTTAACTCAAACCGTTTAGGCATTCGCTTAACAGGCCCGACACCAAGCTGGGCACGTGAAAATGGTGGTGAAGCAGGTTTGCATCCATCCAATGTGCATGACTGTGAATATGCCATTGGGGCGATTAACTTCACTGGTGATTTTCCCGTGATTTTGGCTAAAGATGGCCCAAGCCTCGGTGGCTTTGTTTGCCCAGTGACGATTGCCAAAGCTGAACTTTGGAAAATTGGTCAACTTAAGGCAGATGACAGCATTAGTTTCTATCCGATGAGTGTTGAACAAGCCAATGCATTGGAAGTTCATCAAATTGCCGATATCCAAAACTTTGCTCAAGCACCTGAAAGGTCAGAGTTGGTCAATTTTGAATGCAAGCCTGAAGGGATATTGGCTGTGCGTGAAGCAGATGCGTATGCGCCGAAAGCGGTGTATCGTCAGGCAGGTGACAATTACATCTTGCTAGAATATGGTGAAAACGTCCTCGATTTGGCTTTACGCTTACGTGTTTATAGACTGATGCAATTGATTCGTGAAGCGAACATTGATGGCATTTTAGAGCTTTCACCAGGTGTACGTTCACTGCAAATTAAATATGATGGATTGCGTTTCAGCCAAGCGAATTTGATCCAGTTTTTATTGGGTCTCGAAAATGAGATGGGGGATTTGAGCCAAATCAAAATTCCATCCCGTATTATTCACTTGCCGATGGCATTTGAGGATTCGGCCACTTTAGGTGCTGTAGAACGTTATCAAGAAAGTGTCTGTGCCAAAGCGCCTTGGTTGCCAAATAACGTCGATTTCATTCAGCGCATTAATGGCTTAGACAGTCGTGAGCAAGTCAAAGACATTCTTTTTGATGCAAATTACTTAATTTTAGGTTTGGGCGATGTGTATTTAACTGCACCTTGTGCAGTGCCAATTGATCCGCGTCATCGTTTGCTCAGCTCGAAATATAACCCTGCACGTACTTTTACTGCAGAAGGCACAGTGGGTATTGGCGGTATGTACATGTGTATTTATGGCATGGACTCACCGGGCGGTTATCAGTTGATTGGTCGTACATTGCCCATTTGGAATAAGTTTAAAAAGAACAAACAGTTTGGCGATCAGCAATGGTTCTTACGCTTCTTTGATCAAATTAAATATTATGAAGTAACCGAAGCTGAACTGGATCAATTCCGTGCTGACTTTGCCAATGGTGTGGCGGAAATCAAAATTGAAGAAACTGAATTTGATTTTGCAGCCTATCAAGCCTTTTTGGAAACAGAAAAGGACAGTATTGCAGAATTTAAAGCACAGCAGCAACAGGCATTTACAACTGAAGTTGAATGTTGGAAAGATGAGTTTGATGCACCTGCGGAAATGGAAACCCTGCAAGATGATACCGACTATAGCCAGTATGCAGCCTTGAATGCATCGATGACCGGAAACATTTGGAAAATTTTTGTCGAAGCTGGACAGTCTGTGAAGAAAGGTGAGACTGTAGCTATTATTGAAGCGATGAAAATGGAGCTTCCAGTCTATGCCGATGATGATGGTATCGTGAAAGCGATTATTTGCCGTGCAGGACAAACGGTACATAGCGGTGAACCGCTGGTTTATATGGAATAAACATGACCACAACCACCATTGTTGGGAAAAGCTCAGACAACTTGTCTGAGCTGGTTTTCCAAAAAATAAAAAGCGATATTTTTGATTTCCAGCTCAAACCGGGCGCACGTTTCACCGAATCTGAAATTGCTGAATTATATGAAGTAAGCCGTACACCCGTACGGCAGGCTTTATACCGTTTACAGCAAGATGGCTATGTAAGGGTAAATTTTCGTAGCGGTTGGGAGGTGAAGCCACTCAATTTTAAAGCCTATGAAGAACTGTATGATTTACGGATTTTGCTGGAATGCTATGCCATTGAGCAGCTCTGCAAAATGGAACCAGAACAACTCAAACAGGCTTTACAGGACTTAGTAAATGTGTGGTGTATTCCGCCTGAGCAGTTTTTGCATGATTTAAAAACTTTATCGATGCAAGATGAAGCATTTCACTGCCAATTGGTTGAAGCAATCGCTAATAGTGAAATGGCAAAGGTGCATCGGGATGTGAGTGAAAAAATCCGTATTATTCGTCGCTTAGATTTTTCTAAAGATTATCGAATTGAAGCCACTTATGCAGAGCATCAACAGATTTTACAATTGATCCTTGGACATAATGTGACAGCGGCATTGGAGAAAATGCGCAGCCATATTCAGCAAAGTAAAGAAGAGGTGAAAAAAATTACTTTGGAAATGTTGGCGCGAATGGCATAGAACTATTTGCAAAAGATCTAGCTCACGATAATTCACGGTAGATATGTATTTTACGAGTCAATCTGTGTCGTTAGGGGCGTACTTAGAGCTATAAATAGATGTATTCATTGGTTAATATGATGGAGAAAAATAAAAAAGACCACGAAGGGGAGATTCTTTATTTCAACTTTAGAAAACGCGATTTCATTGGCGACTGAACGCCATTTCGGACAAGTCGATAAAGCGGGTCAAGCTTATATTCAGCATCCACTTCGTGTGATGCAAAATGTGCAACATCCCGATGCTAAAATCGTCGCTGTATTACATGACATTTTAGAAGATACTGCGACAACGACGGATGAGCTTCGTGCTATGGGTTTTCAAGCCCATATTATCGACGCGATACTAGCACTGACTAAAACAGCCGGTGAGAACCGATTTCAAGCTGCGCAGCGTACTGCTAAAAATGCAATTGCGTGTGAAGTAAAACTCAGTGATTTACACGACAATATGGATTTGTCTCGCTTAACTTTGGTCACAGCAAAAGATCGACGTCGTTATCAACAATATTTAAAAGTTAAAAGTAGATTAGAGCGTGCTCGGAGCGTCCATTTACATTTGATCGATTTAAATCTAACAACAGATTATCCGAGATTTCAATTTCAAAGTTCAAAGCAAAATTTTCAATATCTGCTTAATGCGATGTTTGATCTAGAGCATTCATTAGGTGGCGTTCAGATTGGAAGTCCACATGAGTGGTGGATTTTATTTGAAGATGTCAGTGCATATTTTGCATATTGCCAAAGAAAGGGTGCCGTTCCCAAGCAGGCAACATTCTTAGATTTAATTTTAACCACAGATCGGGACTATTTCGGGGGCATCTTTCAAGCTGAACAAGATCGGCAATTATTTGCCTCTATGTTTGGCGTCTTTATGCAAAATCATTTTTATTGCGTGGAAACTGAAGGCTGATTAGATAGATTGCATCAGCAATAGAATAAAATCACCTTTGATTGATGAATTTTATCTAGATAATTAGATGCTGAGTGTCATTTAAGAATATCTCGAAATGCTTGATTTCGAGATGTTTAAAGTGATTCCATCCATTAACATCTCCAATGAAACATGTGGCCATGCTTGCTGAACCTTATGCCTCAATCCTACATGGCATTATGGTGGCTGCAGGATTTATTATTCCGTCTTTGTGTTGATGTGGTTGTATAAACGCAGTGAACGCCTAAGCCAAGCGGCATAAAAAAAGCCCTCACATTTGAGGGCTGTTTGTTATTTTACTTCGGGTAAATCAAACCAAATCACTTGAGCATCTTCAAGCGCTTCAATTTGGCTATCTTCTAAGAAGGCAATTGCACCACCAGCTTCAACTTTATGTTCAGCAATTTGCACTGAACCTGAAATAACATGAATATAGTTGATGTGCTGCGTTGCATGGATGTCTAAAGCTTGACCATTCGTCAAAAATGCGGATTTAACTTCCGCTTGCTGACGAATATGCATAGGTGCATTGTCACTTGGACCGACAATTAAATGCCATTGATTGGGTTGATCACGTGGATCACATTTAATTTGTTGATAGGTCGGTTCAGCATCACGTTCATTTGGAACGATCCAAATTTGTAGTAAATGTACATCTTCATCACCTTGGTTCATTTCGCTATGGCGCACACCTGTACCTGCGCTCATGAGCTGCCATTCACCCGCAGAAATGCCACCATGGTTGCCCATGCTGTCTTTATGCGTAATGGTGCCTTTTAACACACAGGTCAAAATTTCCATGTTGTCATGTGGGTGTTGACCAAAACCTTCATGGGCTGCAATTAAGTCATCATTAATTACACGAAGCGCACTAATGCCCATGTATTTCGGGTCATACCAGTTACCAAAAGAAAAGCTGTGTTTAGACTCAAGCCAGCCCATTTTTACGTGACCACGGCTTTCACTTGGATGTAAAAAAGCATTCATGGCATTCATCCTTATCTTAATTATTGAACATATGCCTATTTTAAGATTGAACTAAATCGGTATATATAGTTTTTTAGCGACAATTCATCCTATTTATGCAACGATCATTCGAGATAAAGTTTTTTAATTCACTGACGTTACTTTCGTAAAGATATTTTGCACGTTTAAAATGATTTTAGCCGATTCGACGGAGTCTTACATTTAGGGATTAAATTAAGGGAATAGCCTTCGGCTAGAGGTAGTCTTGCGAAACGATGTTTCTCATTAGGCAAAATAAGAAGCGTGCTTCGCAAGTAAAAATCTTGCGGTGCAGTGCACCTCACCGACAAAATTCGTTCACTACCGTCTAATTATTCAAAGTATCGCAAACCATTATTGATTAAAAGAAGTGCTGTCTCAAACATTTGTGGATGCCCTTAACGCGTATCGTTCCTTTTTTGTCAAATTGCGGTTCTAATGTTACGCAGTAACATTAAAATTCATGAATGCACAGCGATAAAAAAAGCCTGCACGAAGCAGGCTTTTTTTAAATATGACTAAAATTATTCTAAGAATTTAACAGTCACACCAGATTTCACTTTCTTACCTAAGTCATTTGCATCCCAGTTGGTCAAACGAATACAACCGTGTGACGCAGTTTTAGAAATAGCAGATGGGTTCGGTGTACCGTGAATACCGAATGATTTTTTGCTCAAGCCAATCCAGATATTACCAACAGGACCATTTGGACCAGGTGGTAAAGACAATGGTTTTCTGTTGTTGCCTTGAACAAAGTTAGAAGGTGAGTAGCTGTACCAAGGGTTTGGTGCAACACCTGTTACTTTATATGTACCTGTAGGCGATGGTGTATCTGAACTACCAATCGTTGCCGGGAATGAACCGATCATTTGGTTGCGGCTATTAAACAAGTAAAGTTGTTTCGCACCTTTATGTGCAACGATCAGGTGAATATCTTCAGGAACTTCGTTACGAATATTCGCCACTAAGATTTTTTCACCAGCTTTTTTAAATGTCGCTTTTGGATTCAACTTTTTCAAAAAGTCTTCATCCATGTGGAATTTTTCACCTAACATTTCAGTCACACGTGTGTAGTACAAGCCTTTCATTTTTGCTTGTAATGCATAGTCGTGTGGAATTGATGCTGCATAAGGACCTTTCAAGTCTGCATCAGTCAATGTGTATTCAATGAATGCAGGTTTAGAACCTTGTTTCGCAATCAGCGCATCCCAAGTTTCTTTAGTTAAAGTCCCTGTAGGTTTCAACCCATTCATTTGTTGGAATGAAGCGATCGCCTTTAGGGTATTTTTACCACTGGTACCATCAATTGCACCCGGTGAAGCATGTGCATTATTGAGCATGACATGCGCACGTGCATAAACAGGGAATTGACCTTTACCAATGTTGTCATACCACTGAGCATTATTTAGGTCATTTAAACCCCAAGCAACTTTGGCAGCAGGCGAAGTTGATGTTGGAGTTGTAGCAGTCGCTGTAGCAGGTGCAGCACCGATGTCGGCTTTAACATCTTCTGATTGTTGCAAGCTGTCTAAAGTTTGCGATGCTTGGTTCAGATCTTCTTGTTCTTGAGCGCTAATCTGGCTAGTTGCAGATGAAGCTTCAGTCGCTAACGGATCAATGGGATCCTGAACTGCAACATTAGTCACTTTTTTTGGCGTTAATGGTTGTTCAGCAGTAGATGCGGCAATAGCTGTACCAGCAAATATGCAACTTAGGCTCAGTGCGAGCATGGTGCGAACGAACATGTAATTCAACCTTAAGAATTATTCATTTACTGTGTATTAAAAACTGGCTAAGTATTACAGAAAAAAAGTGGAGATGCAGTAGTTGTTTTGTGTAAATATCATTTTTGGCACTCAACATGATCGGTTTTTAAATGCTTGAGAAGTTATTATATTTACAACCTTTTTGATATGATGATGCGAATATCGAATTAAGTTGGGAAAGTGAATGACGACCTTAAAAAATGATCGTTTCTTGCGTGCCTTATTACGTGAACCGGTAGATGCAACTCCGGTTTGGATGATGCGTCAGGCTGGCCGTTATTTACCAGAGTATCGTGAAACACGTGCAAAAGCGGGTGATTTCCTATCCCTTTGTAAAAATACAGAATTTGCTTGTGAAGTTACTTTACAACCTTTGCGTCGTTATGACTTAGACGCTGCCATTTTATTTTCAGACATTTTGACTGTACCTGATGCGTTGGGTTTGGGACTGTATTTTGAAGCAGGTGAAGGTCCGAAGTTTCATAAAACTGTACGTACTGAACAAGATGTACTGAATTTACCTAAGTTTAATGCCAAATCTGACTTAGATTATGTCATGAATGCTGTGACTACGATTCGTTCAGCATTGGGCGGACAAGTTCCTTTGATTGGTTTCTCAGGCAGTCCTTGGACATTGGCAACCTATATGGTGGAAGGCGGTTCAAGCAAAGATTTTCGTTTTACAAAACAAATGATGTATGCACAACCTGAAGTGCTGCATGCCTTATTAGACCGTTTGGCTGTGGCGGTGACTGAATATCTCAATGCGCAGATTGATGCAGGTGCGCAAGCCGTACAAATCTTTGATAGTTGGGGTGGGGCATTAGCACACCGTGAATACATTGAATTTTCACTGAACTACATGCAAAAAATCGTGGCAGGTTTACAGCGTGAAAAAGATGGACGCAAAGTCCCTGTGATTTTGTTTACCAAAGGTGGTGGTCAATGGTTAGAGCCAATGATTGCAACGGGTGCAGATGCCTTTGGTTTAGATTGGACTACGCCATTAAATGTAGCACGTCAAACAGTCGCAGGCCGTGCAGCTTTGCAAGGTAACTTAGACCCAGCAACATTATATGGTTCGCCTGAAGCAATCGCGAAAGCGACGCGTGCTATGTTAGATGACGCATATGCCAACGGTGAAAAAACCGGTTATGTGGCGAACTTAGGTCATGGTATTACCCAGTGGGTAGATCCTGCCAATCCAAAAGCCTTTATTGATACGGTACACGAATATAGCGCCAAGTATTTATAAGGCTTTAGGGAAATAGGTTTAGGATTCAACCGTGGTCAAGATGATAAAATCATGTTTTGAGTTCTCTTATAAGGCAGCTTCGGCTGCCTTATTTGGGATATTACTGCTGATCGCTTTTGCATTAACTGCAGCAATGGGAAGTCAGGAATATTTTGGCTTTTTCCGTTATGATTATTTATTGTTTTATGCACTGATTATTCAAGTGTGTTTACTCTACCTGAAACTCGAGTCTTGGGCGGAAGCCAAAGTCATAGCACTGTTTCATATCCTTGCAATGGGGATGGAAATATTTCTGACCCATCCACAAATTGCCTCATGGCAATATCCGCAGCCTGCGGTTTTTAAACTGCTGACTGTGCCATTGTTTGCAGGTTTCATGTATTCGGCGGTGGGGAGTTTCTTTGCACGTTCGCTACGTCTATATCAAGTGTCGTTCAGTAACTTACCGCGTTTTTGCAATATGCTGTGCTTAGCCGTTTTGTCATATCTTAATTTTATGACCAAATTTTTTGTGCCAGATATTCGTATGCTTTTGTTTGCTTGGAGTGTGGTGATCTTTTGGAAAACCAAGCTGAGTTTTCAATTACAAAATCATGTGATTCAGTTGCCCATGTTACCAATACTGTTGATTTTGGCATTTTTGATTTGGATCGCAGAAAATATCAGTACCTTCTATCAAATTTGGTTATATCCAAGTCAGGTCGATGCATGGCATATGGTCGGTTGGGGGAAACTCGGTTCTTGGTATTTGTTGCTATTACTCAGTCTAGTTTTAGTACTCAAAATCCTTGGAAAACGTGACGAAAATGGTACTTGGTTACTCAAAAAATAGTGAAAAAGAACGTATTATTTTTAGCCAAAAGTTTTAGATGAAAATGTTTTGCCTTATCTGAAAGATCAAGTTAATCTACAGGTGTGTAATCAAAATTACACATGTTTTAATAATTAAAAACAATGGAATAAAATTCCCTGGAGAAGTGCTATGTTAAAAAAATTAGCTTTAGTTGCAGTCGTTGCACTAGGTTCTACAGCTGCTTTTGCTGACCGTGACGTAGGTTGTGGTGTTGGTTCTCAAGTTTGGGCTGGTCAATCAGGTAAAATTCCTAAAATTTTAGCTGCGACTACCAACGGTATTTTTACTAACCAGTTACTTGGTATCACCTTTGGTACTTTAGGTTGTAGCGGTACAGGTACAGTGACTGCTCAAGCAGTAACATTTACCAATGAAAATGCTGAATCACTTGCTCGTGATATGGCGGTTGGTCAAGGTGAGAGCCTGAATGTTTTGGCTGAGCTTTTAAACATCCAATCAACAGATAAAGCACGTTTCTTTGCTGTGTCTAAAGCAAATTTTGCTGAAATCTATTCAGCTGAAAACCAGTCTTCTCTACAAGTACTTGCTTCATTACAAAGTGTAATGGCAAAAGACGAAGTACTTAAAGCATACGTTTAATCGATGCTTTTAAAACCCTGTCTCTCGGCAGGGTTTTTTATTATCTAAAATATATAAAAATGGATTTGAATATAACTGAATGAAATCAATTGCTTTATTTTGTACTTTTATGATTCCGAGCATCATATATGCTCAGCAAGTTGTAGATTCTACTCCCTCTAAAACCGTAGAGTTACAGCGATATATTGAACTTGCACAATCAAAAAAACTGTCTGAACACATCAGTTGGCAACGACTTTTATATACAGATCATAAAGGACAAAGTGAAGTTGCTTTTTCAGGTTACTTTCTAGCTGAAAATGGCCGTCAAAATGCCCAAGCCGAATTAGAGGCAGATGTCGCTGCACTATTTCAAACCGCCGAACCTAATCAAGCCTTTCGTTGTCGTTTCCCTGCGCGTAGTCAGTGGCTGATGCAAGAGTTATCCATCCGTTCAGAGCAGTTACCAGTAGTGAGTTGCCCTGAGTTTGATGAATGGTTTGGGAAAATTAAGCCTTATAAAGCAACATTAATCTACGCCACAGACTTTATGGGGAATCCAAGTTCTATGTTTGGACATACCTTGTTGCGTCTCGATCCGAAAGATCAGAAAGAGCTAAATTTGGTGTCCTATGCCATTAACTATGCAGCGACAGTTGCAGGTGAAGATAACTGGTCTTATGCATGGAAAGGCTTAACAGGGCAATATCCTGGTGAATATTCCTTAATGCCGTACTACCGTAAAGTGAAAGAATATGGTGATTTTGAAAGTCGTGATTTGTGGGAATATGAGCTAGCACTAACCGAGCAAGAAACCAGTTATTTGGTTAAACATATTTGGGAAATGCAAAATGTAAGTTTTCCCTATTATTTCGCCAGTGATAACTGTGCATATCGATTATTGGGCTTAATGGATTTGGTTCGCCCGACACTGAATTTAACCGAAAAATTTAAAGTTGCTTCCATTCCCGTTGAGACGATCAAAGCGATCAATGATGAACAACTGATTCGAGCAGCGGTTTATCGTCCTGCATTAGAAACGCAGCTTTTGTCACAAGCGCAGCAACATGGATATCGTTTAGCACGCGAAGCGCATAAACTCGCTGAAATTAAACCTGAGAACATGTCTACAGCACTCTCTCAGTTTAATGAAGTAGAGCAAGCGAAAATATTAGAAATGGCGTATGACCATCTGTATTTATTACTGATTGGGAGAAAGGTGAGTGCGGAAGAAACGCAGCCTAAATTACGTCAAATCTTGGCCTTACGTAGTCAATCTTCGCAACCAAAACAACGGACTGAACCTAAGCAGCCAAGTCTAAACCCAGTCAATGGACATCATGCGCGAAATTTTTCAGCTACAGTAGGCGAAGTTCAAGGTGAAAAATACATCGAACTCGGTCATCGTCAGGCTTATCATGATTTGATCGATCCGCAAGGTGGCTTTCGAATTGGTACGCAGTTGATGTTTTGGGATGGCTCGATTCAATATCGTGACGACCAACTCAAACTCAATCATTTTGATTTTTTATCGGTCAACTCCTACAATCCGATCACGCCATTTAAAACACCGCTAACTTGGGGTTTTAATTTTGGCTGGCAGCAAGTGTCTGTAGATGCAGGTCAATTTAGCGAAACGAAACAACATGGCGTTGCTGAATTCAAAGCACAATCTGGTTATAGCTGGGCCAATCAGGAACGTACACATTTGTGTTATGTGCAGTCTCAAATGCAGGTGCAGGGAGGCAAGTCACTTGATCAGGGATGGCGAGTGGGCCTTGGGCCGACACTGGGTTGCCAAAATATTTGGTCAGAAAAACTCAACAGTTTGGTTCAGGCAGAGCTTCCGTATTGGGAAGATACACATCAATGGAATCTGAAACTCGATGCTGAATTACAATATATCGTCAACCAACAAAATGCTTTAAGACTAGGATACGAATACCAGCAACAAGATGATCAAGATTGGAATAAATTGAAATTGAGTTATGTATTTTTCTATTAATTTTTAAGATAGATAAAATGTGAAATATCAAATAAATTTGTTTTTTTATGTAAGTAAAGCGAGGTATGATTGCTAGCTTTGTAATAGCTGTGGTTTGTGTCACCGAATGAATCAAGAATGTATTACAGGTCTAAGTCAGACTTGGAAAGATATTTGTGATCAATATACTGAAAATGAACATCTTGCAGCTTTGCAATTTATCCAGAAGCATGTTGAGCATTTAGTTACTGTTTTTTATGAACAAATGTCGCGAGAACCAGCGTCAGCTGAATTTTTTAAAGACGATATTATTCAAAAAAGGCTGATCGACACCTTAAGAAAATGGTTATTAGAAACATTTAATGCTGCACTAAACAATGAGTTTGAAATTTCGGTTAAAAGGCAGCAAAAAGTTGGAATGGTGCATGCGCGTGTCGGCATTCCGTCATGGTTGATTATGCGTGGTGTACGTGAAATAGAACGTAAAATATTTGAAATTTTGGAGCTAAACCAAACGCAAAATATTCTCCATATGTGCAGTTATATTGTGCAAACTATGGGATTTAGCACTGAAATTATGTGCCGATCTTATGAGATCAATACGGAAAAAAAACAAGAAACAAAACACAATTATCGCTTATTTTCTGCGATGCAAGATGTTGCAGTGCATAAAGATAAACAACGTGGTTCATTGCTCAATTGGGAAAATGAATTGATGTTTAAAATCTTTTCGGGAAATGTCAGTTTTTATCATTCCTTACTTTCAAAATCAGAATTTGGATTGTGGTTTATTCATAAAGCGGCATATGCTTTTTCGGGTTCAGATCAGGTTCAATTAATTATTGATCGAATTTATCAAGTGGATGAGCTAACGCAGCAAACCACACAAATAACGGATAAAGATCAACTGCAACATTTGATTCAACAGATTCGAGACTTAAATCGTGAAATTCAGCATTTAGTCGATCAATTATTTCAGGTGGCTGAATATATTGAGTCAGGCAATGATTCTTTGACGCAACTCCTAAACCGTCGTTATCTTAGTACTATTATTTCACGTGAAATTACTTTTGCACGTCAAAATGAAACGCCTTTGTCTTTGCTAGCCTTTGACGCGGATTACTTTAAAATGATCAATGATAAGTTTGGTCATGCGGCAGGTGATCTTGCACTGAAATTTATTGCCGAAGCTTTGCAGCGTTACAGCCAAGGTAGCGATTATGCATTCCGTATTGGTGGCGAAGAGTTCTTGTTACTCTTGGTGGACACCAATGTAAACCGTGCGATGAAAGTTGCAGAAAATATTCGCCAATATATTGAAAACGGAGTGATCCGAACAGTACAAGGTCAGCAATTTAGTTTAACCGTTAGCGTTGGTTGTGTGCAGTATAATGGTCATCCTGACTATCAACGTTTACTAGATGCTGCCGATATAGCACTCTATGCTGCTAAGAATACTGGTCGTAACCGTATTTACGTTGCTAAAACTGATCAGCAAACAAGATCATCTTCATCCTAAATGGATATTCACTTAATTTTGCTTTGTAGAAAATCTAAAAATTTTGCTTTTTGCTCTACATACTTGGGATGAACTTTAGCTTCATCCCATTTTTGTTTAAATACTCGTGCAGCAGCTGCTTTGACGGGATCCTCTTTTTGTCTTGGAAGCTCTTCGCGTCCATGTGCACCACTTAATCCTTTTTTATCATTAGGGACTGGACCCTCATATTTTTTACCACCTTTATGGTTGGCATAGCGACGTGCACGTGTAAAACCCATCTGCAAAAATTTACGTGCCATATCTGCACCGACAAAATCTTCAGCGTCTAAATACTCTTCAAAAAGTTGCCAAATTTTGGTACTGCTTTCGATGGCTTTTTCTTCATTAGCAAATCGCCAATAAGGCAAAATTTCAGATTTATAAGGCTCTACGAGTAATACACCTTGTTCACCACGTCCAATTCTATAAAGTTCAGGGTGTTCGCGAAAATTTATCTTTTTAAAATCTAAACTGTAATCAAAACTATTGGAATGAACGCGTGATACACGCTTAGGTGTGGGGATGGATTTATTATTCATATTCACTCCATTACAACCTTACTCTATTTCAAGCTTAAGCTAAAAAAGTAGCCCCAGTTGGGGCTACTTTTTATTTTGTCTTTTTGCTGGTGGATTTGGCTTTGGTCGTCTTGGGTTTTTCTCCCTTAGACTTGCTTGCCTTAGCATCCGTTTTCTTTGCTGTTGAAGATTTTTTTGTTGCTTTCTTCTCAGCTTTTGGCTTTTCATCTTTAACTTTAGTGCTTGTTTTTGATGTGCTGGCTTTTTTAGGGGCCTCTTTTTTGTCAGCTTTAGATTTCGGCGAACTTTTAGTTGACGCAGATTTTTTAGCTTTTACTTTTTCATCTTTAGTTGCAGCTTCTTTTTTAGAAGTGCTGTCCTTAGATTTTTTTTCAGCAGTTTTCTTTGTTGCTTTGTTTGAATCTTTACTCGATGCTTTAGCTGATTTTTTTACTTTATCCTCATTCTTTTTTGCAGTTTTTGCCGTAGTTTTCGCTGTCTTTTTCTCATCTTTTTCAGTTGTCTTTTTTGCGGCTACCATAGTGATCACCCTTAGTTAGTAAAAAAAGAAAATAGCAATGAATCTAAAGGATTCATCTTGTTTTCAATGTACGGACTAATCTTGAATATGGGGGGTGAAATCATGTTATGAAATGTTTAATTTATGAACAGAAATGCATTAAGTAATTGATATCAATTTTATGCTGTAGTTTTGAGTTACAAGTCTTACAGCACGGTTACAAACAATATTTTTAAAAGATATTTTTTCAAAATAAATATTTTGGGCGATTAAACTTCTACAACCACATAGTATTTTTTGACGGCTTCGACAACTTCAAACTTGCCCTGAAACGATGGGGGAATAATGCCCGCTTGGCCACCGGAAACCTCGATATATCCACCTTGTTGATCATGAATACGTACTAATCCTTCAAGGATTGTAAAAAACTCTTGTTTGTTCGGTGCAAAGACAATATTCCATGCGCCAACGTCACATTGCCAAATCCCGCAGTCCATATTGGGGTGTACATACAGGCTTGCAGTTTCACGTTTAGGATTGCCCTGAACCAAACGGTCTGGGCGAGGGAAGTCTATGCTGTGTTTGGCTTGCGCTAAACCCTGACCGGCAATATATACATCTGACATGATTCATCCTGAAAATAGTGCTTTGCTATCAAAGCAAACGATTTGCGACATTAAAACACAAATAAAAAAAGCCTCAAGAGCACGAGGCTTTTTTTTATGAGTGCTAACGCTGAATGTTCTATTAATAGCTTTCTGGAACTGCACTTAAAAATTCACGACGTTCTTCTTTATTGGTTTTAAAGTCACCGACAAAAGAAACGGTACGTGTTGTAGACTCTTGTTTACCTACACCACGCATCATCATGCACATGTGAGCTGAATCAATCACCACAGCAACACCACGCGCACCAGTCACTTCAGCCACTGCTTCAGCAATCTGCTGAGTAAGGTTTTCCTGAATTTGTAAGCGACGGGCAAACATTTCTGTAATACGTGCGAATTTTGATAAACCTAAAACATTGCCTTCTGGGAGATAAGCAATATGTACACGGCCATAAAAAGGCAATAAATGGTGCTCACACAATGAATAGAATTCAATATTCTTAACTAAGACCATTTCACGGTTATCGGATGGGAAAACCGCATTGTTGGTCACTTCTTCAAGTGTCTGGCTATAACCAGAAGTAAGATATGAAAAAGCTTTAGCAGCACGCATAGGCGTATCTTTAAGACCCGGGCGATTCAGATCTTCACCAACGGCAGTTAGGATATTTGCGTAGGATTGCTGCATAGACATAAGACGTGTTCACTTACACTGAGAGATTGAACAAGGACGGCATTGTAGCAGAAAACTATTACAATGCCTTCTTTTGGAGTTAAATCCGATTATTGTTTAAACTGTGGGTTTTTTTCTGCACGTTTAAGCAGAACCAGTACAGCACCTGTGCCGCCTTGTTTTTCTGGGGCGCTCACAAATGCCAATACATCACGATGTTGACGTAACCAACTATTTACATAAGTTTTTAAAATTGCTTCTGGACCTTTGCCATGCACAATTTTAATGACGTTTTGATTGTCATCTTTCGCCATTTGAATAATTTGCAGCACGGCAGAACGGGCTTCTTCAACAGTGCAACCGTGTAAGTCGACAGCTTCAAACCAACGTAGATTACCAGCTTTCAGATCTTCAAAAACTTTATGTTGTAAGGTTGCAATGCGATAGCTTAAAGCAGCTTGACTGGCAACAGGGTTGAGCATCGCTTGCGTATCAGAAAGTAATGCATCATCTGTTTCCATAGGACCAATTGCAGCAGCACGTTTAGCCAACGTTTGCGCATCAGGTTTTTTACGACCCACTTTTTCCATTTTTGCAATATTTCCTGCATTCATTTTTTGAACACCTTGCATTTGCTTTTGGAAAAGCGCGAAGTCTTCTTCCTGCTCTTGTTCAACAGTCTTTGGCGTTGGCTCAGGCTGTTTAGTAATCGTTGAGGAATGTGGATTCGTAATTTGCTTTTTAAAAGATTTCAGTAGGTTGTACTGATCTTTTGAAAGCGAAGAATCGTGTTTGCTCATAATGAAAAAACGGGAAATATACAAAAATTTAGTGCAATTATAGCCTTAAATGGCACTGATTTGAACTGGAAAGACTTTATATAAAGAAGATCTCTTAATTCATTACAAGTCCTATTTGGGCTTCAAAGTTGAATTAATTAATTTAATAACTTTTTTATTTTTATATTGTTCTGCAAGAGCTAATGCTGATTGTTCTTCATTAAATTTAGAAATACACACGATTTCGGTTGAAGCGCCTTTTTCAAGTAAATAAGAAATTATCTGATATTGATTTAGGCGGATAGCTTTACCTAATGGGGAGCATCTAGTGAAATAATATGTTTGTGGTTCAACTTCATCTACTACAAGTTCATTTATTTTTCTCAGCTTCATTTTTTTGATGAAAGAAATATCTGTGTGCTCGATAGCCGCCATAATTAAGGTGGTATCATAAAATTCATTGTTTTCACCAAAATTTAAATATTAAGCCTCTTTCATAAATCAAAAAACGAACAGTCTCTTGCTGATTATTTGTACCGAAGAATTTTAAATATTCATGCATAATCTGCGGATGAAAT
>NZ_JBLIYY010000010.1:0-132935 GCF_057480965.1 Acinetobacter sp. P37
CTGATCCCTTCCCGAACTCAGAAGTGAAACCTCTTAGCGCTGATGGTAGTGTGGGGTTACCCATGTGAGAGTAAGTCATCGCCAGCTCATTATTCGAAAACACCCCCTGATATGTCAGGGGGTGTTTTTTTTATGTGCGGGGAAAAAGGGAAAGGAAAAAGATAGAGGGGGATACGGAAATTAAGCGTTGGATATCCAACGCTATAAGTTTACATAGAATGATAAAATTATCTTAACTGACGTCGTGCATGCTTTAATGCTGTTCTTAACCCTTCTTCTAAAGTTGGATGATAGAAAGGTTTATCCAAAATTTCATGTATGCTTAGTTCTTCTGAAATCATCCAAGCTAGCAAATGTGCTAAATGTTCAGCTTCTGCACAGAATAGCTCAGCTCCTAATAGTGTATGGTTAATTGTATCCACATATACTTCGGCAGCCCCTTTATTTTTAGCAGCAACAATCGCACGCCCTTGTCTTTCGTAAGAAACGAAACCAATGACGAATTCTGTGTTTTTATCTTGTAGTTGCTTATAGCCTTGACCAATAGTTGCCATTTGTGGTGTAGAAAATAAGATGCCTAAAGGGGGTAGCGTCTTGATGGATTTAATTTGTGGAAAGTTTAAACAGTTTTGTACTGTAAATTTACCTTCATGAGCTGCTTCGTGTTGGATAGGGGTATTGGTATGTGCATCACCGACTATAAAAATTGGATAATCAGCTAGTTGCTTTGTATCCGGATTGATCGGTAAATTTTTAATATCTTTAAATTCTGCACTTATACGTTCTAAACCTAAGGTATTTAATAATGTACGTCTGCCAGTTGCAGCTAAAACATAGTCAACTTGTAACGACTTTTGTAAGTTTTCTTCAGTATAGGTTAAATGAACTAGATCGCCTTCAAGAGAGTAATGTTCAGGTAAAATTTCAAACTTTAGCTTTAATTCTTTACTTAACTCTTCCTGTGCGAGCTTTTGTAATATGGGGCTAGTCAATGAGCCAATTTTTCGACTACGTGCAAAAACAGTAGTGTTTACATTGAGGCGTGTTAAAGCCTGAGCCAATTCTAAAGCGATCACGCCACTTCCAATAACTGCGACAGATTTTGGTAGTTGTTCTAATTCGAATATCTGATCGGACGTAATTAATTTATCGCCTAATATTTGTTTTTGTTCTGTATCTATAGCAGGCGTTGTACCTACTGCAAGGATAAATGATTTGGCTTGAAATGTTTGACTATTTACTTGAATGGTATTGGAATCAATAAATTCAGCTTTTCCTGATATTTTATGTTGGTTTGGCCAACTTTCAACATCTTTTAAAGTGGCTCGTGTAAAACGATCACGTAAGGTTTGAACATGTTGCATGACTCTAGAGGTATCAATTTCACTTTTGACATCAAGGCCTAAATTATCTGCATGTCCAATTTCGTGCATACGGTTGGCAGTAGAGATAAGTATTTTACTTGGCATGCAACCGACCCGTGCACAGGTGGTGTCCCAAGGACCATCATTAATGATAAGAATATTCTGTGTTTTTTTTATCGCTTCTTTATAAGCTGATATACCTGCAGTTCCAGCGCCAATAATAATGATATCGTACATATAGACTCCTATTTATAGAGAATTTACCACAACAAACATTTGTCTTCCTTTTATTTACATAAAGCTATAACTATGGTTACATAGCACCCAATAAATATTTATAACAACTCTATATACATTGAGGGTTCTAGGGGAAATTCATGCTAAATAAACAAACGTCATTGAAGCTTTCTGCGATTGCACTATCTATTTTACTTGCAAGTTGTGGTGGAGGCGGCAGCGATGGCTATTTTAACCAAGGCGATACTGTAAATAACGGAAATGGAAATGGAAATAATAGTAACAATGGTGGTGATACTACTACTCCCCCTGTAGAAGAAACAAAAGATTTGTATGCAAACTTTAAAGCATCAAAAACTGCTATGTTGTTATCAGGTGATACGATCGTTTTAACTGTACAAGTTCTAGATTCTGAAACAGGTGGTGCTGCTGAAAATGAACCTGTTACATTACAATTAGTGAATGCTAAAGATTTAGGAGTATCTATCGATGGTAGTGCGGATCAAACAACGGATGCAAATGGATATGTCATTTACACGATTAAACTGGGTGCTTCTACAAATACATCACTATTAACAAACGGTATTTCTATTAATTTATTAAATGCTGAAAAGAAAAAAATATCTGATACATATGTAAGTGTAGTTGAAAGCGAAGCTGAGAAACCATTATATGATTTAGCTATTCAAACGAATAAGAATTTACTTTCTGTAAAAGGTGATACGGCAACGATTACAGTTAAAGCTTTGGATACCAATGGTGGTTCTTTGGCTGGTAAATCAGTAACACTCAGTATTTTAGATTATGCAAATAATCGTGTTTCAATTGATGGTTCTTCAACACTAATTACCGATAATCTTGGTAATGCAGTATTTACTATACGTTTGCCTTTAGCGACTGGGCAACTGGCTACATCTTTAATTAATAGTGGTATTAATTTTGAAGCGATAATTGTAGACCCCAATAACAATAAAGTGGTTAAGCCGATTAAACTGGATGTGATTGCCGGTGATACGTTAGTTCCTGTAGGTAATATTACTTTTGGTAATGCTGGTGTACTAAGTACTAATTCAGAAAAAACTTTCTATACTGAGGATATTTCTGCACAAGTTGTTGATATTGACGGTAAGCCTTTATCAAATCAAAAAGTGACGATGTCTATTAATATTATCTCTGGTGCAATTGGTCGTTACGTTCAAAATTCTGAGCTTGAAAAAATAAGATCTACAGATCTTTTGAATATAGATGTTAATAAAATTAAGCCTTTAAATACTAAAGTTAATCAACTCAATATTGATATTCAATCTTTAGAAGGTGATTTGAGCTTAATTGATGATAGCGATCTGAATGCAAAAGAGAACAAAGCAAAATTACAAGCAGAAATTAATGCAAAAAAAATAGATTTGTCAAAAGCACAAAATGATATCGTTGAACTTGAATCTAATAAATCTTTAATTGCACGCTATGAAATTGAACCAAGAACGTACTTGTTATGTTCGGCAGTGACAAATCCGACTACTTCATCGCTTGCAACAAGTTTAGTAAATAGGGATAAAGTTGATGATTCTGCGATAAATGAATTTAGTTATACAACGACTGCTACAGGTTCATTTGACTTTAAAGTTAACTACTTACGTCGTTATGCAGGTTGGCAAACCGTCCAAATTAAAGCTTCAACAACAGTAAGTGGAAAAACAGTTGAATCAACGATGCTTTACCCATTGAATCCATTAAAAGCTGATTTAGAATCAGCGGCATCGCAACCATTTGATTCAAGTCCATATGGTGTAGGTAGTTGTAGCTACCAAAAACCGTGGGCTAATTTACTAAATTAAAAAAACAGCGCTTCGGCGCTGTTTTTTATTGTAGGGACTGTTCAATTCAAAGTGCAGTCCCGACACTTACACCAACGGTTGGACGTACATTCATAGAATTACACCCTGTTAGCAACAACGTTGTAAATAAAACGGTAAACACGAATTTAGTCATTGAGCAAACCTTGAGCCTTAGCTTGATTGAAAAGAGCTGTCGAACGTGAACCACTACGACAAATCATCAAAATGGGTTTAGGAAGCTCATTATAGTATTTGGCAAATTCCTTCACGTCTGTTTGAGAAATTTTACCGCTTTGCACAGGTTGATACACAACACTCACATGAGACGTTTCCGCAATGCCACGTAACTGTAAAACAGTCACTTCATTGCCCGCCTCATTATCTGGTCGGTTCACAATCACAGATTTAAATTTAAGTTGTTTGAGTAAACTCGAAAACTTATCTGTGGTCATTTGTCCAGAGACACTTAAATTTGCATTTAAGGGCTGACTGTTATTATCAGCAAATGTGGGTGCCGAAAAGATGCATGTTGCGATCAATAAAGCTTTTTGAATGAAAGCCTTAGTCATCCAAAAGATCCATCTGTTTTGCTAGTTGATACAGGTTGTTTGAACGGTTACCTGTACGGCAGAACATGAGCACTGGCTTTGGCAATTCATTAAAATGATTAGCAAAGTTACGGACATCTAGCTCAGAAATTTGACCTGCAACAACAGGTTGATGAACATAGTCTAAACCAGCGGTACGAGCTGCTTCTTCAATTTGAGCACTGGTTGGTTGCTCAGGACCACCTTCCATGTCAGGGCGGTTATTGATAATCGATTTAAAGCCTTTTTCAACCACTTGCGCTACATGTTCTGGGCCGATTTGACCTGCAAAACCAACATTTTCGCTCATTGAGTCACTCCATAATTTAATTCATAGATTTATGCTTTATGATAGCATTAAGCACAAACTTGAGCAGAATGTTCTTAAATTTTTATAAGCGATTACAACCATAAAATAACGCAATGGAGCGCGTATGCACGCCTATACAGTCGAACCACTGTATGTCAAAAGCGGACAAGATGTTATAGCTGCTGACTTTTATCGTCCAAAATCTGTTGAAAAACCTGCAGTCATTCTCATGGCACATGGTTTGGCGGCATTACGCCAGTTTAAATTAGTGCAATATGCCAAGCGCTTTGTACAAGCGGGCTATGCTGTCGTGTTGTTTGACTATCGCTATTGGGGGGGTAGCACGGGGCGTCCGAGAGAATTAGTGAACCTTAAAGCTCAACTTGAAGATTGGCGGACCATGATCGATCATTTACAGCAGCGTAAATCGATTGATTCAAGGCGCATTGTATTATGGGGAACATCGCTGAGTGGTGGTTATGTACTCAGTTTGGCGGCAGAGCTTAAAAATATTAAAGCGGTGATGGTACAAGTTCCATTTGTCGATGGCGCTGAAAGTGCAAAATTGTATCCCTTACAGCAATTACCCAAAGCGTTAAAATTATCGAGTCAGGACTATATGGGCTCTAAAGTTGGGATGAGCCCAACGACTTTACCCGTAGTTGATCCGCATCGATTGTGTTTTTTACAGTCTGAAGACAGTTATGCGGGCTATTTATCGATTGTAAATCCTGATTTTTATTGGAGTGGCGAAATTCCGGCTCGGGCCTTTTTTAAGTTAATCCGTTATCGCCCAATATTGGATGTCCGTAAAATTAGCATACCAGTACTTTTTATTGCAGCCAAAGAAGATAGTTTGATTCCCATCGAATCAAGCCGAGAAACTGCGACCAATATTGCACCGTATGTGCAGTATTATGAGTGGGAAATGCAACATTTTGATATTTATCACGGGCAATGGTTTGAAAAAGCCATGGCAACCCAATTAGAATTTTTACATCAACATGTTGGAGTCAGCTAAATGATCGTTGTGTGTCCTGAATGTGGTGCAAAAAACCGTGTACCTGAAGAAAAACTCGAAGTTGGACCTGCATGTGGTCAATGTCACCAAGCATTGATTCCATTGGCGCCCATCGAGTTGAATGAAAAGAACTTTGCAAATTTTATTAGCAATAGTGATTTACCTGTGCTGATCGATTTATGGGCTGAGTGGTGTGGACCATGTAAGATGATGGCGCCACACTTTGCACAAGTTGCAAAATCAAATCCGAAGGTGGTTTTTGCCAAAATTGATACCGAAGCAAACCCTCGATTGAGCGGTGCATTTAATGTTCGTAGTATTCCTACACTGGTTTTGATGAATAAAACCAACGAAATTGCTAGAATAAGTGGTGCAATGCGTGCTGGTGAGTTACAACAATGGCTCAACCAGCAATTAAATCTACCTCAATAAATGTCAGCGCCAGGAGCTAAAGTGTCAGAAACTCATGTAAAACCTGAAGGAACGCTTTCCCTACAAACCATCGCGATGCCTGCAGACACCAACTGGAGTGGTGATGTTTTCGGTGGTTGGATCGTGTCACAAATGGACTTGGCCGGTGCAATTCACGCAGAGCGTTTCAGTCAAGGACGCTGTGCAACGATTTCAATTAACCAAATGACCTTCCTCGTTCCTGTGAAAGTCGGGGATGTCATCAGTGTATATACCAAAATTTTAAAAGTGGGTAATACCTCTATCCAAATGCAGATTGAAGTTTGGGATAGCCATGACAGCTCACGTGATCCAATTCGCGTAACCGAAGGTGTGTTTACATTTGTCGCTGTGGATGTGAAAGGTGCTAAACGTCAAATTCCTGCGGATGCAAAAGCTAAATTTGCTGCTGATCAAGCTTAATTAAAGTTAGATGCAATAAAAAGCCGCTCAATCGAGTGGCTTTTTTATTAATCACGAATTAAAACTTAGAACATTGTATTTGAATTGGCACTGGTTTCAGGAATGCTCTGTTGCACATCCCAATGTTCGATGATCTTGCCATTTTCAACACGGAAGATATCAATAATGGCTTCTCCACGGTCTTGCTTATTTTGCGTAGAGTGCACATGTAAATAGACCAAATCACCTTCGGCAGCGGCACGTTTGATCTGGTTTTTTGCTTCAGGATTCTGTTTAAAATATTGGGTGAAGTAATCGACAAATGGCGCTTTGCCATCAGGTACATGCGGATTATGTTGAATATATTGATTGCCAATATATCGGTCAGCATATGTCTTAACCTGATGTTTAAGAAAGACACCTTCATAAAAATCAATCACGATTTTCTTATTTTCCGCTGCTTGGCTGGTTTGAATATTGCTATCAGCCGCTTGATTTGGAGTCGTTGGCGTTGCAGGAATAGTACTTTGACATGCAGTTAAAAACACCGCCAGGCTGATGAGTGAAAGGGGAATGATTTTTTTCATAAAGTGCTCAATATATTTGTGTCGTGCAAGCATATTGAGCGGAATTACGGCGTATAAATAGTAAAAAACAGTCTTGATTTTGCTGAAATTTGGTAAAACTTATACTTACCTAAAAGTAAGTTTTATTTACATTTATTTATTTTTCAGAGCGGATTTTGCCACCCACGCCCAAAGCATTTCACATTGAATCGGTGCTTCACCAGATTCATCGGTGACGAAGACCTGTACTACGGTTTCACCTTTTTCTGTACTTTGCATTTGTCGTTGCTGTTCGGGTGTAAGCGTTGCGATGGCTTTCATCCCACCTTGGGTTGGACGTTTAAAATCAACTTTGAAGCTTTTAATCAGGACAATGGCACTGTCTGGGACGTTCATTGCTGTGACAAAGCCTGTGGCTGTTTCTGCGATCAGCGCCATGGCACAGGCATGTACTTGCCCGATATGGTTTTGCATCGCCTTATGATTGGCGATGCTCACCTCAACACGCTCAGGGCTGACATGTTGATAACGAATTTTAGCGGTACCGACCATAGGCACGACGCGACCAAATGCTTGACTGAGCAAACGACTCTGAAGACCCTTCGGTAATTTAGAGCTTGCTTTGACCAGTTTATTTAAACGATTTGGACGTGCCATATTGACCTCAATGGCAGTTGTGCTGCCTTAATCTTTAAAGTTGTTAAATTGAAGCGGCACACCAAACTGTTGCTCTTTTAAGAACGCCATCACTTGTTGCAAAGTGTCACGCTTCTTGTCAGTCACACGAATTTTGTCGCCTTGAATAGAAGATTGCACTTTAATGCCGCTTTCTTTAATGGCTTTATTGATTTTTTTTGCAGTATCAGAGTCAAGACCGTCTTTCAGTTTGATCACTTGAATGACGTTTTTACCAGAAGCTGTCATTTTTTGTGGATCCAATGCTTGAATGTCTACTTTACGTTTGAAGAAATGATTTTCGAGCATGGTATACACTTGTTCACATTGGAAATCGCTTTCTGTTGAGATTTTGATTTCCTTATTTTTCTCATTTAACTCAATTGAAACGTCTTGACCACGGAAGTCAAAACGCGTCGCTATTTCTTTTTGCGTGTTTTGAACTGCATGATTTACTTCAAAAACTTCTAATTCGGAAACAATATCAAAAGAAGGCATAGATTAGACCTTTACAAAGGGAAAGAATATCTGAGATGCTAGGGATGTTTTCTTCATTTGCCAAGTGTTGTTTACATCAAAAGGAGTGCGCAATGATCCGTAAACAAGAAATTACAACATTTGAGTTCCCAGAAGACTCGATTATCTGGGATGTTCGCGATGCAAGTGCTTATGCTGAAGCACATGTTAAAGGTGCGGTTAACCGACCGATCAACGCATTGTCATCAGATGCACTGACTCAGGTGTCAACGGATCAACCCATTTACATTTTATGTGGTGGCGGAAGTAAAGCTCCACGTGCAGCAGAGTTACTAGAGGGTTTTGACAGCTCACGTGAATATGTAATCTTAATGGGCGGCACGCGTGCTGCTCGTGATGCCGGTCTTCCTTTGGAACAAGGGAAATGAGATCGAATCAAAAAAAGCGCCGAAAGGCGCTTTTTTATTGCAGGTTATTTTTTTTGAGGTGGAGATGACGGCATCTGACCCTGAAAATAAGGCTTCTTAGTTTTTTGTTTGGCTTTGGCGCGTCGTATAAAACGTGCTGCATGAATTTTATCGAGTAGCTGTGTTGGAATAGGGCAGGCTTCTTTTAAGACCAGCGCGGCAATGATTTCACTACAGAGCGGGGCATACAGGAAGCCTTTAGAACCGAGTCCACTACAGCTATAAATTTGCTGATCTTCATGGACTGCACCAATTACCGGGAAAAAGTCTTTTGTCTGTGCGCGAATTGCGGCACGTCCTTGCCATTGCTCAATCGGTGCTAAGGTTTTTGCAAAGTCAGGGAACACACTGTGGATAAGTTCATAGTTATGCACATGATCTTCAGTGAGAACGTCGGTGTCATCACGGCCGGGATAAAATGACGCGCCCATAATCATCTGTTCGGCATCCAGTTGCATACAATAGCCCCCATAACTATAGGCGGTATGCATATCCATTTGTTGAGCGGGGTTGTTCAACCAACTGACTTGTCCACGAATGGCACGCAGCTCTGGATAATCTGTTTGTAGCCGCATACTGTCACGTGCCGCACAGAGAATGACATGCTCGGCAGATGGAAGCTGCTGATCCATTGTAAATAGCGCAACGCCATTTTGTTGTTGCTCAATGCGTTGAATATCTGCTTGTAACAATTCAATGTGTGGATGCGCCAAGATTTGGTCACGAAGCTGATGTGGACTGACTGCGCCTGCTTGTTTTAAGAGCAAGGTTGGATATGTTGAGGCTAATTGATTTAGCGTGCCTTCTTCAGCAGCTAATACCTCTGAAGGATAAGCTTGAGCTAAATCTAGGTGTTCTGCTTTATTTTTTAAAATAGATTGGTGAATCTGTAAGGGACGAAATGCCTTGAAGTTTTGATAATGCTTGAGCGCATATAACCAACTCAAGGTCATCAAATGTTCAGCACTTTGTTCAATTGGACAGAGTTTAGGGTTGAGTAGGGCAAGAGGATTACCCGATCCACCGCTGAGTGGTGCTGATTTCTCGTAAATACGCACTTGATGCCCGCGTTGAGCAAATGCCCAAGCACAGCTCAAACCAGCTATGCCAGCGCCAATAATCGCGATTTGACGGGGCTTATGACCTACAGTGATTTCAGAATTTTTTTTTTCGTCTAAGGTGGGTATGTCAGCAACTACGGATTGATCATCTAACTTTTCAGGTGCGAGCCAAAAAGCTTTGAGCATTTCACGCTTATGCGCAAAGCCACGTGGTCGTGTAATGGTAATACCATGCTCACGTAAGCCGCGTTTGAGTACACCTGCCACACTAAATGAGGAGAAGGTCGTCCCAATGTCTGATAGACGCACGATATTTTTGAGTACGTTTTCTTCCCACATGTCAGGATTACAGGCGGGTGCAAAACCGTCCAAGAACCATGCATTGACCGTAGCAGTTTTTGCCATGACGGGAAAAACGTCGTGTGCATCGCCTAACCAAAGATCAATTGAAAAACGTTCTTCTGGAAAATTGAGTCGATGACATCCCGCAATGGGTTCAGGATATTGCGCAATCAGTTGCTGTGCCAAAGGTTGTAATTCAGGCCATGCATTTAATGCACGAATGAGGTCTGCTTTAGATAAAGGGAATTTTTCTACAGAAATAGCATGCAGATGACTGTGATTATCTGGACGAACCTGTTGCCATAATTGCCACAAGGCCAAAATATTTAAGCCTGTACCAAAACCTGTTTCGCCGACACTGAAATATTCAAAATCAGTCAGTGCCGCAAGGCGAGTGTCGAGGTCATTCCCTTTTAAAAACACATGACGTGTTTCGAGTAGGCCATTGTCCTTCGAAAAATACACATCACCAAACTGTTTAGACACTGGAATATCAATGCCATCGATCATTTGCCAATCGAGATCGGCAGTCTGAATTGCACCTGACAAAACTCAAGCAACCTTTAAATTGAAGTAGAAAAATGAATTACCATTGACGACGACGTTTGGTATAGACGTAACTGGCCAACAAGAAACCTAAAATCACGCCAACACCAAGTGTGGTCCCGCCGTATAAAAACATCTGCGCGCTACGTTCACTTTGCAGCACTTGTACTTGTACGCCCAAGCTATCATTTTTAAGTTGTAATTCTTGGTTTTGCGCCAAGGCTTCAAGGTTAGCTTTTTCTAACTGTTGTAAGCGTACTGATTGGTCTTTGACCATCGCTTTGACTTTGGCATCTTGCAGCGCTTTATTTTTTGCCAATTGCTCAATGGTCAATGGATTTGCATCTTGAGGTTGACCATTGGGATTGACGGTTGCCGCCACTTTAATGATGCCCGGTTTATTGGCAGGAATGGTATGCGGCACAGGATTGGGAGGAGGTGTTGCAGTCGTTGCTTGAGCAGCAGGGGCTACAGCAGGTGCAGGAGCCGGTTCTTCAGCCCATGCAGTTGAACAAATTAAAGATAAGCCCAGTAAACTAGAAACAACGACGCGCATGAACCTTATCCTTTAGGAAATGCTTTGTTAAATGGTTTGACATCAATTTGGCCATAAACCCCTTCTTTGAGGAAAGGTTCATCTGCCAACCATTGGTCTAGGGCTTCACGACTATCAAAATCGACAATGATCGTACTGCCATAAAAACCAGCTTGCGGGTTTGCCGGATCTTTAGGCATCGCACCTGCAACAATCAGACGACCTTCATCATCAAGTTTTTGTAGACGTTCAAGATGTTGAGGACGAACCGCAAGGCGCTTTTCCACTGTACCTTCATTATCTGTACAGCTTACGACGAATAATGGCATGACTTTTCCTGATTTTTGACCGAATGGATTATTCTGAGGTCTTAAAGTATTTACGTAATACAATAAACTGAATAATGATAAAGGAAAACATCACGATCATGTCACCAAAAGCAGTGAATTCACCCCAATATTTTCCGTCTGCAAACAAATAAGCGAAAAAGGTGTGTAAACATGACATTACCACGAACATTGCAGCCCATGCATAGTTCAATCGTTTCCAACCGACAGCGGTTAAATTTAAGACTGGACCAAATAAACGTTCGATGAGTGGTTTCTTATCTTTACTAAATAGTGGAGAAAGTAAAAACGCCCCAGCAAAAACTAAGTTCAGTAAAACGGCTTTTAAACGAATATAAAAATCATCGCTTAGCATCAGGGTAATACCACCAAAAATCACGGTCATGAACAACACAATCCATTGTTGTTTATCTAGACGGAATTTTTGCATGACAAACAATGCACCATAAACCACAAGCATGGAAATGATGAGGCCTGATGTTGCCACAAGAATGTTATTGTTATCGACACCCCCAGCAGAACCAATCAATTGTAATAATGGGTGCTGCGTATCTTTTGGATCTACAGTTTTATATAAATAAAAGAAAATAATGAGTGGCACAAAGTCTAAAAGTGCTTTCATGTTAGAGTATCTAAATCTGATCAAATAAATGACATAGTATAGAGATGCAAGGCGTAGATTTACATACACACAGTAATATTTCTGATGGTACTTTGTCACCAGAGGCTTTGGTGCAGGCCGCAAGTGCTATTGGAATTCATACGCTGGCTTTGACTGATCACGATACGATGGACGGATTGTTGGCTGCAGAGCAGGTTGCGCATGAATTAAACTTGCAATTAATCTCTGGCGTGGAGATTTCCAGTCAGTGGTCGAGACCTGCGACCAAAAAAAGTTATGGTGTACATATTGTCGCTTTAAATATGCAAAATCCTGCGCCCTTACAAGCCTTATTGATGGATCAAAAGCGTATTCGAGCGGAACGTGCTCGGCAGATTTGTGACTTACTGATACCGTTAATTGGTCAAGATATTTATAGCGATGTGATTGCCAAGGTTGACCATATACCAGATCGGGTAACACGTACTCATATTGCCAAAACTTTGGTGGAAAAGGGGGTAGTTTCACGTCCACAACAAGCTTTTGATAAATATATTAAAGAAGGCAAAAAAGCTTTTGTAAAATTTGAAGGTCCAAGTCTTGTTGAGACCATTGAGGTGATTCATGCCAGTGGTGGCTTTGCAGTGTTGGCGCATCCAACGCGTTATGATTTATCTGCGACCAATATTCGTTATTTGATTGAAATCTTTGCTGAAGCGGGCGGTGATGCAGTGGAATTACCACCGGCAATTGAGCCATTATCGACTCGTCAAATGGTAGATCGCATGATTGCTGCCTTTAACTTGAAAGTTTCTGTTGGGAGTGATTTTCATGGTGACAATATGCCGTGGATTAAACTCGGCAACATCCCTCGAGTGAAAGAGGGGCAAGTTGGAATCTGGGACAGTTTTAAGTCACATTGACATCAGGATCTTCGATAAACGGTGAAGTTCGATAATACTGAATGTTACGGTAAAGCAGATAGAGGCAGCCCACGGCAACGCATGCCCAGAACCATGCCTTGAACAAAAACGCGATGATAAAAACACTGATGGCGATTATGCACAACAGTAGACGTGTCACGCGTTGAGGATGCCTCTTGGTCAGCAAGGCAGATTGCATGGTAGGTTGATGTTTAAAATTGCGATAAGGAATAAAATCAATGGCGCTTGAGAGTGCCAATTTGAGTTTATCAAAATGCCGTGCCTGTGAACTGATACGATAGCTCTGCCCATAACTGGTTTTCAGTTTGAGGAGATAACCGGGTTGATCTTCTTCACGAACGGCATGAATTTCCGATAAATAAGGTAAATCCAACGTAAGCCGTGTTGGAATCTGCTCAAAATAGATATTCCCCGTATAGGGCATGGCAAAGTAGTTTTTCATTTGATGAAAATCATCAAGCTGATCATGCGCATATAACTGCACGATGGTGCGCGTACGTGCCAAATAATGCACCCAAATCTGTTGCCCAATGAGGGCAGAATTCAATTGCACATGAATGTTTAAAAACAAAGTACTCGCAAAGACTTGATGGAGATCGACGCTAAACCATTTCGCCTCTTCAAGTTCATTGAGCTTTAAGAGCAATTGTTGCTGTTTGCCTTGCCACCAATGTTCACGCACCTCTCGATAATCCACAATCACAGCATCTGAACTGCGTAAGGCGTGTTCTTTTAAATCCAAAGCCAATTTGGGATCAATCAAATGCTGTTGAATCCAAAATGGAAATTTGATTCTTTGCGATTTGTCACGAAATATACTGATGACCAATAGAGCACTCATCAGGAATAAGAATTGCCAATTGCTTTGCCATGATGTGAATAATATGCCTTGCCATGCTAGGAGTAATGCGATGCTAAACAGCAACACAACGAACATGAAAATCACAGCAAGCGCTTTGCAAGGATGCAGAATCGGTTGTGGCTTATAAGTGAAAATCCGTTTTTTTATTTTCATGATTTTTCCTTATTATGGGTGTTGTATGGATCATGGATCTGAATGCGATCCGTGCATTCAGGCGAAACGCATACCAATTATAATAAATTATGATCTTTAGCTTGAATCGGTGGTGGGGTGGGTTTTCCTAAAGTTCCAAGTAGCTCAATTTCAATAGTTCGAACCATTGAGTCCAAAGGAAGGTCATTGCTTTGTGTACCAAAGGGCTCTTCAATCTCTGAACTCAGCGCATCTAAGCCTAAAAAGGTATAGGCCAAAATCCCGACCAAAAGGGGGGTCGCAAGGCCTAAAGTAGAACCCAAGCTAAAGGGTAAGACAAAACAGAAAAAATAAACGGTTCGATTCAGCAAGACTGAATACGCAAACGGTAATGGCGTGGTGGCAATCCGGTCACAGCCGGTTTGTACGGTGCTGAGTTCCATCACATGCTGATTCATCTGGGTATAAATAATATCTGAAATTTCACCATCTTTAAGCGCCTGCATTAGCTCCCATTGAATCAAACTCAACGTGTACTGCGGTGCATTGGCCTGTTGGTATAACTGGGTGATGGCATTCGCACTCATGCCGCTGGTTTCAACCAGTTCAGTGGGATTGGCGGTTTGATGGCGGAGTCGGTCACGTAAAACGTTGGCAAAGACGATCACATGTTGAATCACACGTTCACGACGACCTTGACTGAGTAAACGGCAGTCACGGTCAAAATGTCGCGCGTTGGCAATCAAAATGCCCCATAAACGCCGAGCTTCCCACCAACGGTCATAGCAAGCTGAATTTTTAAAGCCTAAAAAAATCGACAGCACGACACCAATTAGGGTAAAGCCGACCAAAGGAAATTCGGTAAAATGGAAGATATCGACATAGGATAAGCCGCCCACAATGGCAGACAGCAACATAACGATCCCGAGCGGTGGTAAAACCTTAGGTAAAATCGTTCCTCGCCAAGAAAATAGCAGTTTAAAAATACTCGGTTGGTCACGGACGATCATGTTCGAATGATAATTTCTAGTTTTAAAAAATTATGATGATCTTCGGGTTTGCTCAAGCACTTGTCAATAACTGTTTCATGCAGATGAGTGTGCTTGGAGCAAGCCATGTTCAGCAAAGGAAAAACTCCCTTCTGTTGAGATAATGCAATGATCGATCAGTCGAATTTCCACCAGCTGACAAGCCTGCTGAATGAGTCGAGTCAATTCAAGATCGGCAGCAGAGGGTTCTGCACGACCGAAAGGATGATTATGTGCAATGACGATACTGCTGGCGTGTTCAGAAATGGCATAACGCAGCAGTTGATTGATGGAAATTTCACAGGTATTGAGGCTGCCATAAAAAAGTTTTTTAAAGTTTATTTTTCTTAAATGCGCATCTAGACAGAGCACGCCAAAGACTTCTTGACGTTCCGCTAAAAATTCAAAGCGAAGAAAATTTTGTAATTGTTCAGAGTGTTGCAAGTGCAAGGCTTCATTTTGAAAATGTTGACTCACATAGCGTTTACCGAGTTCTTTTACCGCCATGAGCTGCGCATATTTACTGTTTCCGATGCCATGAAACTGGCGTAAATCCTCAAGTGACGCATTCATTAGCGCTTGCAACTGACCAAAATGTTGGATCAGGAGTCGTGCGAGTTCGACAGCAGAGTGCTGCTGGGAACCAGAGCGTAGGAAAATAGCCAGTAGCTCAGCATCGGATAAACTTTGTGCGCCTTGTTGAATCAGGCGCTCACGTGGGCGTTCTTGTTCAGGCCAATTTTTAATTGAATTATTCATTATTCTTAGACTTTTTTATTATCATTCAATCGGCTTTTTCACAGCAGATTGTTGGGTCAGTGCATATTTAATGCTATTGTGAGCGCCACTGCAACAGATAGGTAGCCTGTTCGTGAGCTTTGATTTAAGTGTAATGCCCACAAAAAATATTCTTTTAGGTGTCACTGGTGGTATCGCAGCCTATAAAAGTGCCATTCTTGTCCGTCGATTAAAAGATGCCGGATTTGATGTGCGCGTGGTGATGACTCAAGGCGCGCAAGCCT
This sequence comes from Acinetobacter sp. P37, assembly GCF_057480965.1. Lineage (NCBI taxonomy): Bacteria > Pseudomonadati > Pseudomonadota > Gammaproteobacteria > Moraxellales > Moraxellaceae > Acinetobacter > Acinetobacter sp. P37. The sequence goes on from NZ_JBLIYY010000010.1 coordinate 15,812, forward strand.
TTGTGACCCCGCTAACGTTTCAGGCGCTTTCAGGCAACCCTGTGCATACCGAATTACTCAATCCCGAAGCAGAAGCGGGTATGGGGCATATTGAATTGGCACGTTGGGCTGATTTGGTATTGGTTGCTCCTGCAAGTTGCGACACGCTGGCAAAATTTGCGGCGGGTTTAGCAGATGATCTTCTTTCGACACTTTATCTTGCGACAAAAGCACCCGTTTGGGTTGCCCCTGCGATGAATCAGCAAATGTGGGCAGCCAAAGCGACACAGCGTAATTTAAATACACTGGTTGAAGATGGCGTACATGTGATCATGCCCGATGCCGGTTCTCAAGCCTGTGGTGATGTGGGCTTAGGACGCATGCCTGAGCCTGAAGATCTAGCAGATCAAGTGACGGCCTATTTTCATCAAGCACAGCGAGCTATTGCTGAAAAATTTGGCATGCTTGCAGGCAAACATGTGGCGATTACAGCCGGTCCTACACGTGAGTCGATAGATCCTGTACGTTATATTTCCAACCACAGCACAGGTAAAATGGGTTTTGCACTGGCAGCGGCTTGTTATGCAGCTGGAGCTAAAGTAACGCTGATCGCAGGACCCGTAAGTTTAGATACACCAAATGGTGTACGACGGATTAATGTGCAGTCTGCAATTAAAATGTTAGAGACCAGTCTGCAAATGCTGGATGAAGGCTGTGATATTTTTATTGCAACAGCAGCTGTTGCCGATTATCGCGTGGCAGAAGTTGCAGAGCATAAAATCAAAAAAGCTGGCGATGAACTCAATGTGGCATTAATTAAAAACCCAGATATCGTTGCAACGATTGCGCAGCAGTCAAAACGTCCATTTATGGTGGGATTTGCCGCTGAGACACGCAATGTCGAAGAGTATGCAGCAGGTAAACTTGTGGCAAAAAAACTCGATATGATTGCGTGCAATGATGTCTCACGTAAAGATATTGGTTTTGCTTCTGATGAAAACGCCATGACCGTGTTCTTCGCCGATCAATATCAAATGGAAAAGCGTGATTTAGAGAAAGCGTCCAAACAAGAAATTGCACAGCAATTGGTGGAAGCTATACATGATGCGCTACATCATGAGCCTGAAACGGACGATGAATAATTTCAGTTGATGCCTTAAAAATCCCCGCACTGTTCGGGGATTTTTATGGCGCATTTAAGATGTTTTATTTCAGGATTTATATTGAATAAATCACAATAGGATCGATTTCATATTGAAAATATGAAGGCTAGGAAACCACTACCAAAATGGTCATTTTCAACAAAAATATGTCAGCAAAAGACCAAGGCTGTCAGTGTTTTAAAACATCAAAAATGCAATTTAAGTGATTGATATCAAAATTAAATATAAAATTGAGAAATCTTGATAATTTGGCTTGTACTGTGTGTTTTATTGGCTATTATGAAGCAAACAATGAGGAATGTTTGGATCGCAATCTGTGATCGGTCTGACTTTTTCATCAAGAATAAATGCATCATGGGGGATGCAATATGTTTCGATGGCTCACCATTTTTTTACTGTTGAGTTTGGCTGGTTGTAGTTATTTTGTCTCGACAGATGAATTATCTCGGCAGATTGAGCAGCAGATGCAGCACGAGTTTGATCAGAATCCAGATTATCGGCAGTACCATTTACGGATTCAAAATATAAAAGTATTAGAACGTAAGGGATTAAGTTTTAAGGCTCAGGCGACGTTGCAATACGATGGTCAGCCTTATACTGTTTTGGTCGATATTTACAAAGATTTGCAAGGTTATGCATGGAAAATAGATGAAGAACAATTTGCCTTCATTGACGAAGCTGAAATTGCAAAATATCAGGCGCAGTTAGATCAAGAGTTGAATCATTTGGTTGAGGAATTGGAACAGCCAACCGAGGAGGTTGAGCCTGTTACATCGGCGCCTGAGAGCTATGTGGGTTTACGTGAGGAAGAAGATCCATCAGATTATCAATGGACTGGCTATGATGAGCCTTTTCCCAAGGGGAACATTACGGTCAATAGTCATTGAGTGATGATGTGATTGCTTTGATGATTTGTGACGATGTTGCCAAACACGTACTTGGTGAGGCATGACGAATAAAAAAGCCCGCAAAATAGCGGGCTTTTACTTTATAGGATTAATCTTCTAAAACGACTTTAGGATGATCACGTAAATAGTCTTCTGTACGTTGCATTGCATCTTTAATATTTTGGATGGCATTTTCCACATCGGCAAAGGTTTTGGCATTGCCACCACTTAAAGCCTGACGCCATTTTCGAGCACCTGGTAGATTTTGGAATAAACCTAAAATATGACGGGTAATGATAGAAAGAGGTGCACCTTCTTCCATGCGTTTCGCAATATATGGCAGCATTTGATCGATAATATCGAAACGGTTAGGTAATTCGAGATCCCAAAGCTGACCGATCTCAGCCAATAAGTATGGGTTGTGATAAGCCTCACGGCCAATCATCACGCCATCAACATGTTGTAAATGTTGCTGCGTTTCAGCAAAGGTTTTCACTCCGCCATTAATTTCGATCAATAAATTTGGACGTTCTTGTTTCAGACGATAAACATCTTCATAACGTAAAGGTGGCACATCACGGTTTTCTTTTGGCGACAAACCTTGCAGCAGGGCAATACGAGCATGCACGATAAAATTGTTACAGCCAGTCTTTGCAACCGTATCAACAAAATGCAGCATTTCTTCATAAGACTGCATGTCATCAATCCCGATGCGGTGTTTCACGGTCACTGGAATATCAACAGCATTTCGCATTTCAGTAATACATTCTGCCACCAAATCAGGCTCTGCCATCAAGCATGCGCCAATTTTATTGTTCTGAACGCGGTCACTTGGGCAGCCGACATTGAGGTTCACTTCATCATAGCCCCAGTCCTGTGCCATCTTGGTACAGGTCGCTAAATCTTTAGGATTTGAACCGCCAAGTTGTAACACAATCGGGTGTTCTTCGTTGTTATAGTCCAAATGACGATTGGCACCGCCAAATAAAATCGCACCTGTGGTGACCATCTCGGTGTAGAGAATCACATTGGGGTTAAACAAGCGTGCAAAGAAACGATAGTCACGAGTCGTCCAATCCATCATTGGCGCAACACTAATTCGTGGTTGAAGTTTATTTTCAATGGGTTGGAGATCAGTCATCAAAAAAACACGCCTTAAAAGAACAAGATGGAAGAACGAAATGGAAAATGGTGAAAAAATTACAAAAGCAGTCCGAAATACGATGAAAAAAACCGCATTTCAAGACGCGCGCAATATTAGCATAAATTGTGGTTTGGGGCATGGTCTTGCTAGCGTGTCATATTCAAGGTCAGGCCAGAAAGAGTCGGAAGTATGGCTTAAGTAATTTAAATTTTTATGTGATTAATCTATAATTTTATAAACTTTATTGTATGGTTTCTCAGCAGATTTAACTGCCTGCCTTTATGTCTTTATTTTCCCAATATCTATTGCAACGCCAGTTTTGTATCTCGTTTGAATATCTAACGACGCAAAAACCGCATTGTGTCCCAACGACATTTGCAGGCTTTCCTGTGTGCATGACATTGGCTGACCGAGTACAAAGTGACACGGATATTGCTCCTTTAGAAGCAATGCAAGACTACCCTCAAAGCATTGAAAAAATTCTGCATTATTCGGGGAAAGGCCGAGATATTTCAGATTTTCAAGCTTTTTTGAAAGATGCTCAGCAGCACGGGGTAGAGAATTTACTCTTGCTCAGTGGCGATAAACTCAAGCAGCATCAGGATGGGGCAAATGATCCTAGCTTACGGAGCCGCTATTTAGAGTCGGTCAATCAAGTCATGGCAGCCAAAGACTTTGGCGGGTTTTATTTAGGGGTAGCATTTAATCCTTTTAAATATGCAGAAGCAGAAAAGGATGCGCAGTATTTTAAACTGAATAAAAAAATTCAAGCTGGCGCTGACTATGTGATTACACAGTTGGGCTTTGACATGGATGTGTTGAGCGGTTACCAACACTATATGCAGCAATACTATCCACATGTACCTGTATTGGCTTGTGTCATGCCGCTGACCTTTACCCGTGCCCGCTTTATGGCCAAGCAAAAAGTCGCAGGCATCGTGCTTTCAGCAGATGTATTAAATTTTTTGCAACAAGAACAGCAAACTGACGCCATACAAGCTGAACAAAATGTCTATGCCCGCTGCGCTTTACAAATATTAATGTGTCAGCATTTGGGCTATGCAGGGGTTCATTTATCGGCCTGTCATAAAGCGGAAGAACAAGAGAAGTTGCAAAAAGCAATTTTGCAATTTGCCACATTAACGTTTGAACAATGTTTAGCAAAATGGAAAATGCTTTGGCGCTCTAGTGTTGAGGTGAACTTCCAGCCGACGGGCGCAAATAACCATAAGGCTCCAGTTGAACAGGTTTTGAAATATAAAAGTATGCATGTCATGCATGAGTTATTTTTTAGTTCAAAACTGGCCAAAGGAGCGGGATCTTATATTTTTTCGGCCAAATTATGGCAAAAACCGAAAGCCGATGCGGCCTTGCTGAAAACAGAATTTATTAGTAAACATGGCATTGTGGGCTGTGAAAGTTGTGGACAATGTCGTTTAGGCGAAACCTTATATATTTGTCCTGAAACCTGTCCCAAAGGATTAGCCAATGGACCCTGTGGTGGCTCCAACCTTGACCGCTGTGAGTTTGAAGACCGTGAGTGTATACACTCGGTCAAAGCGCGGTTGGCGAAAGCCGTCGGTCAAGAAAAAATGCTGAAGCAAGAGCTCATCCCTACCGTTGCAATTGAAACTCGGCACAGTAGTTCTTGGAAAAACTGGTTCGTTCCACCGACATCGCCACCAACAGAACATTAATTCACTTAAAGCATTATTCAGTCTGAAACTTTATAAATGTGAATCTTTCAGGCGCTAATCATTCTAAAAATCAGACGAATAGTCGTATAAAAAAAATGAAAAAGATGAAATAAACAATTAAGATCAACAGCAGATGAAAATCAAAAATTAAAAATAGAAATGTGAAGAATTTGGGGAATACCACATGATGAAACAAACCTGCTTAGGATTAGCTTTAGTTTTTACATTGTCAGGCACAACAGGCTGTTCAGTTGTCATGGCAAGCAAGCAGCCAAACAAGAAAAATACCGAAATGATTCAACAAGGGCTATCTCGTAACTTGGTGATTGCTGAATTTGGCGCACCGATCACCTCTGAATATAAAAATGGCAAACGCTATGAAATTTATACTTTTACCCAAGGTTATTCGACTGCCAGTAAAGTCGGACGTGCGTTTTGGCATGGTGCAGCAGATGTGGCGACCGTGGGGTTATGGGAACTTTTAGGAACACCTGCCGAATCCGTTTTTAATGGAAAGAAAATGTCTTATGAATTGATTTTTGATGAAAATGATCTGTTAGAACGTTATACCTATCTCACACAAGATGAAACCAAATAGTTGAATACAGAGATATTTTGATTGCATGCCGGTAAACAATTGCGCTAAGTTCAAATGGTAGAAAAATAAACGAATTATCCATTGGAATTTAGCAGGCATGATGCTACTTGAAGAAATATTCAAAAGTAAAAAGTCGGAAAATACCGACCAATTTAATTTACGCATTCATCGAGGTTTAAGTTGGCTGAAAAAGTCGATTGATCTTCAAGATGATCTCGATTTGCAATTTATCAGTTTGTGGGTGTCCTTCAACGCAATATATGCGCAAGACTTACAGATTGCGCAGGACAAGCAAAGCTTAAGACAGTTTTTATATGTGATTTGCCAAAAGGATGCAGAGCATAAAATCTATAATATTTTATGGGAGCGTTTTAGCCAGCCGATACGGTTATTTTTAGATAATCCCTATGTTTATCAAGGTTTTTGGGATTATCAAAATCAAAAAATTAGCCATGACGCATGCAAAGAGGGCTTGGCGCATGAAAAACAAAAAGTACTGCACGCGCTTAAAGAAAAAGATTCCGTTGATATTTTAATGGTGCTGTTCAATCGCATGTATACGCTACGCAATCAAATGGTTCATGGCGGCGCGACCTATAAAAGTTCAGTCAATCGGAAACAGCTTCAAGACGGCTGCACAATACTGTCGGCACTTTTACCGGTATTTATAGTGGTTCTTTTGGAAAATGCAGAAACCTTGGATTTAGGCAAACCCTTTTATCCCGTAGTGCAGGTTAGTTAATTTTAAAAAAACTAAAGCCACAGTAATGTGGCTTTAGAGTAATGATCCATACATTTCATTGTGGATATTTTAGTTGACGCGCAGTATAGAGTTGATCGATCAATACAAAAAATCCAGCAGCAATGACTAAAGCAATCCCTGTCATGCAGGTGGTGGTCCAGCCGCCATGATGCCATGCAAATACGCCCAAAGCTGAACCACATGCACCACCGACAAAATAAAAAGTCATGTAAATTGAATTGATTCGAGAGCGTGCAATCGGGTTGAGTTGGAAAATAATATTTTGATTACAGCTATGCACCATTGCCAAACCTAGATTGATTAAACCATAGCCCAAAATATAAAAAGTAAGAGATGATCCACCCAAGTACAGCAGTCCCCAACTGAGGGCTAAGATGCTGCAACCGAGCCAAGTTAATTTTCGATTAAAACCCAAATCTGCCCAACGCCCAATCCATTGTGTCGATAGCGCACCAAACACACCAACTAAAGTCACAACACCAACCCAAACATCGGCTAATTGAAAAGGTGGCTCAGTCAGTAACATGGCAATGGTGGAAAACAGCATACTCATCGCGGCAAAGACACAGCCCCCAATCAGAGAACGGAAAATTAACCGTGGCTCATGTTTGAGTAATGCGCCCATGGACTGGAAAACTTGGCTATAGGGCATCCGTGTGATGCTGACCACGGGCAAACGTTTTTTGAGTAAGAGTGCTAACACCAACATCAAGAGAGCACTGAGGATGTAAATCGATTTCCAATGAAACAGATAGGACAATAAGCCAGAGAGACTGGTCGATAACAGAATACCGACCAATAACCCACTCATTAAAAAGCCAACAACAGCCCCAATTTTTTCAGGTCGTATTGCAACCGTGACCAAAGGGATGAGGACCTGAGCAGCCACTGAAAATAGCCCCGTGATAATGGTTCCTGCCCAAAGCATGTATAGATTGGTCGAAAAAGCACAGAGGGCTAAACCCACAGTCGCACCAAGCATGAGTAATGGAATAAATTTGGCTTTATTCACAATATCGCCAATCGGCACAATAAACAGTAGACCCAAAGCATAAGAAATTTGCGCAAAGGTGACGGTTAGCGCCACCTCTGATTGTGGAATTTGAAAGCTTTGTTGGATAGAGGCCACTAAAGGTTGGCAATAATAATTGGCACCCGCACATAAACCACATGCAGCAGCCATAAGCCACAACAGGGTTTTATCATGGCTAATGTCGATCGAGGCTTTCATAAATTGTCCAGATATTGGGCGGAAGCGTATGCAAAGAATTTGCTGCCACGCTGTTGTGGTCACTATAAGGAAAATCAAACAGGTCTTAAAGTGTTTCTCTGTGAATAGTATCCAAGTACGGGTTTAGGATTTCTTACTGAGACTGATCATCAAGACACCCAGCATATTCAGACCGCAACCGACCCATTGCCATAGGTTTAAATGTTCATTCAACAACGCGACGGCCAGTAAAATCGTTAAAATGGGCCCGATAGAGGCAATCATGGCCGATTGTGCTGCCCCGAGTCGGACGATACTTTGCATCATTAAAATGGTTGGAAGTACGGTAACCAATAGTCCGAGCGCTAAACCATACAGCCAGACTTGACTCGGGAGTTGTTGAAGCAAGGCAATGGGCTGCGGTGTTGCAAATAGAAAATGAATAATCGTCCCAACGCAGGCTATGCTCAGGGCTAGACCAGTAAAGTGTAAAGAACCAAACTTTTGCATGAGGCCTGGCGTGAGTAATAAATAAATCGCAAATAACACGGCACTGGCAAAAACCAAACTACATCCGAGCCAAAAGTACTGATCATGTGGTGTGGCACTTTGTTCTTGTAGCATCACTAAAACTGTCCCGCCATAACTTAAAATCAGGGCAAGGATGGTTTTAAAACTCAGTGGCTTTTTGAATAAAACAGCGGAAGCCAGCACGGTTAATGTGGGGTACAGAAAAAGAATAATTCGTTCAAGCGAAGCACTGATATACATCAAGCCACGGAAGTCGAGCCAACTCGAAAAGTAATAGCCGATTAAACCGGAAATGAGCAAGAGCACCCAATCTTTTCGTTGAATCGTTTGATAGGAACATCGACTCAGCCATGCAATGACCAAGAAAAACGGCAATGCACTCATCATGCGTAAAGCCATGAGGACTGTAGCATCGACAAGAGGAGAAAGTGCATAGGCTTGCTTAATAAAAATCGCTTTGGTACTAAACAAGAAGGCAGCAATCAGCGCAAAAATTGCACCGATGAAGTGCGGACTAAGGTTTCTTGACATAAGTTAAGATGTGCCTCATGACGACTGAACGAATTCGACAGCATTGTTCCGATAAATTTGAACTGTCATTTTGATTATAAAAAATGCATCGTGTGAGTAAAAATGCAAAAAAAGAATAGTACTTATTCCTTTATGCATAAGGGATTGCTAGATCAAACATGAAAAACAGCGGAAGAAATGACCAATTTGGTTTTGACTTTTTTAATATCAACATGACTCGGGAGGTCAAATATATCAGGCTGAAACATTTAAGGTGAAAATTGCACATAAATGGTGCAATAGTGTTTTTTTGGGATAGAAAGTCAGTAGCGATATCATGATGCTAAATATTCAAAAAATTATTTTTTTAGCTAAAAACGTCAATTCTAAGTTAAGGCGAAGCATCAGGTGGGGGAGAGCAAGATCTCAATAAACCCGAAACGTGCGCAAAAATCCATCGGATATTCAAGCTGACCGATTTGACGAGACTGTGGCAGAAAAAAGTCAGTTTTCAATGCAGGTCAGCACGTCAAAACTGTCAAATGAGTCAACGAGCTGATGCAGTCTGCATGAAAGAGTGGCTTTACCTGACTTAAGTCGATTTTTCACGACACGTTCAGGTCATTAGTTGTCGAATGAAAATGTCACAATGATCAACGCACTGAAACAATCTGCACTAAAACCAGCGAAATTATTTATGTTTTTAGTCTTAAGTAATATTAAAAAGTTATAAATAGGATAAAAATGAGTAATAAATCGACAAATAAAACTGAATAAATGAAATATCGCACCATTCTTTTCATGAATCATGAGTTCAAAATATGGGTATTTATTAAATAAATATTGGGTAGTATTTTAAAAAAGTTCAATTAGAATCCAAAAATTGTACAAAAACACATCCTGAGGGGAGACATCGCGGATTGCGATGTTTACTTAAGAAAAATTAGCTTGAGGAACGCTCATGCAGATCGGAATTCCAGCCGAAACTGTTGTCGGTGAAAATCGCGTCGCTGCGACGCCTGAAACAGTAAAGAAGTTGATCAGCGCTGGTCATAGCGTCGTTATTGAACGTGGAGCAGGGGTAAACGCTGCTTACATCGATAGTGCCTATGAACAAGTTGGTGCCAAAATTACGGATGATGCCTATACCGGTAGTCAAATGATTTTGAAAGTTCGTGCGCCTAAAGGTGACGAAATTCAGAAACTCACAGCGGGTACCACCGTTGTGGGGATGTTTGACCCTTACCGCAACACCGAACTTGACCAATTTGCGTCACAAAACGTGTCTGCATTTGCATTGGAACTTTTGCCACGAACCCTATCTCGTGCGCAAAACATGGACGTACTTTCATCTCAAGCCAACCTTTCAGGTTATAAATCTGTGCTTTTGGCTGCGGCAGAATATCAACGTATGTTCCCAATGTTGATGACAGCAGCAGGTACAGTGAAACCTGCACGTGTTGTGATCATGGGCGTAGGTGTTGCAGGCTTACAAGCTATTGCAACAGCAAAACGTTTAGGTGCCGTAGTTGAAGCAACTGACTTACGTCCTACAGCACGTGACCAAGTTGAATCTTTGGGTGGTAAATGGTTAGACGTACCAATGTCACCAGAAGAGCAACAAAAAGCAGCTGATGCTGCGAAAAATGGTTATGGCTGGATGCCGGGTGAAGACTACATTCGCGACCAAGCGATTATTGTTGATAAAGCCGTATCGAATGCTGACATCGTGATTACGACTGCATTATTGCCGGGTCGTGACGCACCACGTTTAATCAAAGCAGAAACCGTTGCCAAAATGAAACCAGGCTCAATCATTTTAGATATGGCGGTTGAAACTGGCGGTAACGTTGAAGGTTCTGTTTGCGGCGAAAATGTTGTGACTGCAAATGGCGTGAAAATTCTCGGTATTCCAAATATTCCTTCAACAGTTTCGACTGAAGCGTCGGCACTGTATGCACGTAACGTTTTGAATTTCATTGAAACCCTGTTTGATAGCGAAAAGAACTTCGCAATTAACCCTGAAGAAGAAATTCAAAAAGCACTACTTGTCACTCATGGCGGCCAAGTGCTGCTGAAACGTGGTTAAGGAGAATCATCATGGTTGAAACGATTACTATTTTTGTCTTGGCAATCTTTGTTGGTTACTACGTGGTTTGGGGGGTAACACCTGCGCTACACACACCATTAATGGCTGTAACCAATGCTTTGTCATCGATCATTATCGTTGGTGCGATGATTCAAACCGTTGGTATCCCAGGTATTGTGGATGCAAGCGTACAGTTCCAAAGCATTAACGTAGTGAGTATTTTAGGTGCGATTGCCGTTTTCCTTGCGAGTATCAACATTTTTGGTGGCTTTGCGGTGACTGCACGTATGCTTGAAATGTTCAAACCTAAGCAAAAGAAAAAAGAGGGTTAATCCATGGAATTCATTAAAGAATATGCGGATTGGTTCTACCTGATTGGTGCCGTTCTTTTTATCTTAACGTTGCGTGGTTTGTCTGGTCCAAAAACTGCGATTCAAGGTAACCGTTATGGCATGATCGCAATGGCAATTGCTGTAATTACTACATTCTTTGTCGCAGATCATCCAGTGATTTGGATGATTGTGGGTGCAATGGTGTTGGGTGCGGTCGTTGGTATTGCACGTGCAAAAACAGTTCCAATGACGCAAATGCCTGAAACTGTGGCACTGATGCACTCATTGGTCGGTTTGGCTGCGGTACTGATTGCGATCGCTGCGATTCTACATAACAACCAATTGACTGCGGCATTCGCGGAGAATGAAGCGGTATTAACAGCAGCGGGTGTAGAACATGCCCACATGAGCAAAGTTCATTTATTTGAATTGTTTGTAGGCTGTTTCGTGGGTGCGATTACCTTCACAGCGTCGGTATTTGCTTACGGTAAATTGGCTGCGAAGAAATGGGCAAAAACCATTTCAGGTGGATGGGTAAAACCTGTTCAAGCTTTAATTTTCCTAGCGATGTTGGCGTGTGGTATCTACTTCTTTACCACAGGCAACATGAATGCTTTCTGGGCAATGACTGTTCTTGCACTTGCATTTGGTTGGGTATGGATTGCGCCAGTAGGCGGTGGTGATATGCCAGTGGTGGTATCGTTACTAAACTCGTTCTCAGGTTGGGCTGCAGCAGGGATTGGTTTCACGCTTGAAAACAACATGCTGATTGTTGCAGGTTCACTGGTTGGTTCATCAGGTGCAATTCTGTCTTACATCATGTGTAAAGCCATGAACCGTTCAATCATCAACGTTTTGTTTGGTGGTGCAATGGGTGGTACAGCAGTAGCTGCAGCGGATAATGGTGAAAAAGCACAGCGTAATCACCGTTCAGGTTCTGCAGACGATGCTGGTTTCTTGATGTCAAATGCGGACAGCGTGGTGATCGTACCGGGTTATGGTATGGCGCAAGGTCGTGCACAAAATGCCGTGAAAGAATTGTGTGAAATCTTAAAAGAGCAAGGTGTAAAAGTTCGTTTTGCGATTCACCCAGTGGCAGGTCGTATGCCGGGTCACATGAACGTACTTTTAGCTGAAGCTGATGTTGCATATGAAGACATTCTTGAAATGGACGAGATCAACTCAGACTTCCCAGCAACAGATGTAGTACTGGTGATTGGTGCGAATGACGTTGTGAACCCAGCGGCAAAAGACGATCCAAGTTCTCCAATTTACGGTATGCCAATCCTTGAAGCGCATAAAGCACGTACCATTATGGTGATCAAACGTTCTATGGCTACAGGCTACGCAGGTCTAGATAATGACTTGTTCTATAACGATAAAACGATGATGATCTTCGGTGATGCGAAGAAAGTTGTGGAAGATATGACAAAAGCCATTAATGGCGGCGGTCATTAATTCATATTGCCAAAGTCCCGCTGTGATAAAGCGGGATTGAGGAAGATTTAAAACCACCTTCGGGTGGTTTTTTGTTTTCTTTGCTTTTATTTTCTTCGCTTTTGATTAATTGATGCTTCACACTAAAAGTGCACAAATATTTAGCGCATCAGGTGCTTGAATCAAATTGATGCGTGTTTTGAAACAAAGGTGCAGATTGATGCGCTGTTTTGTTTCATTAAATTCAATCTCAGTGATTCAAAATATTGTCGCGAACTTATTTTGTGACGCAATGCATTGAAAAATAATTAATTGTCTGAAATTTGGTATTCTTTTTGCACAGCATGGTTATTCTTGGGGGAATAATCATGAAAAAAACATACTTGATGGCACTGTTTCTGAGTGTCCTGACATCGACTGCATGGGCAGTTGACCCGCAAATCGCCAGTAATATTCAAGACATTCGTATTTCGCTCGACAGTATTTGGGTGGTACTGGGCGGCATCTTGGTGTTCTTTATGCAAGCTGGATTTGCCATGATCGAAAGTGGTTCAGTTCGCAGTAAAAACACTATGAACGTACTCATGAAAAACTACATGGATGCCTGCTTGGGTGGTCTGGTGTTTTGGTTGGTGGGTTTTGGTCTGATGTTTGGGGTAAATACGACGGGCTGGTTTGGCTTAAGTCATTTTGCACCCGATCAACTGGATGATTGGCACTGGAACCTCCTATTTTTCCAAATGATGTTTGCTGCAACGGCAACCACTATTGCCAGTGGTGCAATGGCAGAGCGGATTCATTTTGTCGCTTATGTGGTGAGTGCGGCCGTTGTATCCGGTTTGATTTATCCTCTCTTTGGTAGTTGGGCATGGGGCAGTTTATTTGGCGGAGACGGTTGGTTAAAAGCACTCGGGTTTATCGATTTTGCAGGTTCGACCGTGGTGCATTCTATGGGCGGCTGGGTGGCTTTAGCGGGCATCATCGTACTAGGTCCACGTTTGGGACGATTTGGACGCAATGGGCAAAGCCATTATTTACCGGGGCATAACTTACCATTAGTGGCATTAGGTGGTTTTATTTTATGGTTAGCATGGTTTGGTTTTAATGCAGGCTCGACCATTAATGCCAATGTCAGCGTAGGACGTATTGCTTTAAATACGCACCTTGCAGCGTGTGCTGCAGCGGTTGCATATATGTTGCTCTGTCTCATCCGATCTAAAGCCATTTTGATCCGCAGCACGATCAATGCCTCACTGGGTGGCTTGGTTGCCATTACGGCAGGCTGTGCAACGATGTCTCCACTCTATGCAGTCATCACCGGTTTATGTGCAGGTGTTATGGTGACCTTCCTGCCAATGCTCATGGAAAAAATGAAACTGGATGATGTGGTGGATGCGGTGACGGTACATGGTTTCTGTGGCGCATGGGGAACATTGGCTGCAGGGATCTTCCTTGAAAATAATATGTTTAATGGCGATGTCATCGCGATACAAGGGCTTGGGGTGATTGCAGCCTTTTTATGGGGTTTTGGCGTTGCGTTCATTGTATTTAAGGTCTTGGACAAATTGTTGGGTGGCTTACGGGTGAGTAAGCAACATGAACAAAGGGGTTTGGACTATACCGAACATGCTGAATTGTCTTATCCCGAGTTTCAAAAAGATGTGACTTTTGAAACGGATGAAATGACTAAACGTCATTAACAGGAGTAAAGCAATGAGCACCGAACTGTTGAATTTGGCACAACGCCGCGAAGCTTTAGAAAAAGGCTTACAACAATTTATTCATGGGACTTTACTCGACAGTGCGCTACGGCACTGGGAGCAGCAGTACAGCATGAAACCGTCATTTGTATTGAATCGCTTCTTAAATGATATCTGTACCACAGAGGAGCTGCGCTTTTATCGTAAAGATATGCTGAAGCAAGTTTTGTATGAGTTATCTACCTTAGAAAAGCAGGAACTGTTAAGGGTTGAAAAACCGCAGGAGCAGGTGCAAGAAGATGAGCTCATTGCAGAGACCATTAGCGAGGCCTTTTTAGGCTTTATCGAGTCAGTCATGCTGACGGTGAAATCTACAGATCAGGCTGATTTCACCCAAGATGTGATTCAGCAATTAGAAGAAATCGGGCTGGCAATTGCAGCAAATGCACAAATTAATTCAGCGAGTTTTGTCGAGTTTTTGCCCTTGACCAGTTATGCCAAAGTTTTGACGAGCATTTATGAAGTGTATTGTGACTTTTATGGCCCGATGCGTGCAGACCAAGTTTATGCACAAACCAAGCTGAAAATTAAAGCCAATTATCCTGAGGTGGATTTACATCAACTGCTTTAGTGTAGGGGGTAAAACACCATGAAGCTGATTGTCCGTGTATAAAGTGAAGGGATAAAAAAAGCGACCTAATTAGGTCGCTTTTTTCTGGAAGCTTAAGCTACAGTTTCTGGAGCTGTACGCCATAAGCTTTCTAAATCATAGAATTTACGTGCTGTAGGTAACATCACATGTACCACTACAAAACCGAGATCAATCAGGATCCATTCTGCATCACGTTCGCCTTCAACACCGATAGGGCGGAATCCAGCTTTACGTGCTTCTTCTGCCACGTTGTCTGCAAGAGACTTAATGTGACGAGTTGAAGTACCGCTCGCAATTACAATCGCATCTGCGACATTGCTGATTGCTTTGATATCAAGTTCAACAATATCTTTGGCTTTTACATCTTCAAGTGCTTCACGTACAACAGCTAAACAAGCTTGTACATCTTTGATATTTGCGAGATCGTGAGAATTAGAAGCGCTGGGCGATGGTTCTAAATTCATAGAGGGTATGATTTCCTGACAATTTTACATGTTCTAATATAGCGGTTTTGTTGATGAATTTCAAATCAACACGTCATTGACCATTGGCTAAATGAGGGAAGTATTTGTCTTTCCACGCAAAAGAATGTGATGAGTTGCTTCGTGGTCGGTATTCAGCCGCGATGTAACCTGTATATTGGCTTTGATCTAACCATTTAAAAATCTCAGCAAATGGAATCTGCGCTGAGTCAGGTTCATGTCGCCCCGGACAGTCAGCAAACTGTATGTGACCGATATCCTGAATATTTTCTGCCAAAGTACTGAGGATGTCTTCACCCATCATCGCCATGTGGTAGCAGTCATATTGCATCTTCAAAGTAGAGTGTTGTACAGCTTCAAGCATTTCCTGAGCTTGGGCAATATTTTGCACCAAAAAGCGCGGCATATCAGTGCTATTAATCATTTCAAATAGCGGTTGAATATGATGTTCAGACAACATGTGGCACGCCAGTTTGAGGTTGCTCGACAAGGTATTTAAACATGGGAGCAAGTCAGCATCTTGTGGCTGTTTGCCGGCTAAAATATTGACACTCGGTACATTTAACGCAGTGGCATAGCGAATGCATTGTTCTAAGGCCTGATGAAATTGATTTTCACGCCCCGGAACTCCCGCAAGACCATCACCGCCTTGCATCAAATCACCCGCAGGGACATTGATTAAACACAGGCTTAAATCATTGATAGTGAGTTGGGTTTGGATTTGCTCAATACTCAGCTCATACGGAAACTGAATTTCTACATGCTTAAAACCGTGTTCACGAGCCAAAGCAAAACGCTCTAACAACGGCACTTCGGTAAAAATCATGGATAAATTAACCGCGAGCTGAGTCATGTATATCGTCCTTGAAGCAATTTACTTCTAAAGTGGGAGTTGTTAGTTTTGTTCGACATGTTGAATGATGGTGGCTAAATCTTTTTCTGCAAAACCATTGTCCTGATGGGCTTTGAGTTGCGATAAAGCAAGGCTGGCAACAGGGATGCTTAATTCAAACTGGGCAGCCAGTTGGACTGCATTATTCAGGTCTTTAGATAAAGTTTGAACTTTCCATTGCACGGGCTCGAACTGATGCGTTGCCATACGTGGAGTTAAAATCTGAAAAGGCTTTGAATCTGCAAAACCACCGGCAAGTGCTGGTGCTAATAACGTGGTGTCTACACCTGATTTCTCGGCCAGTGCGACAGCTTCTGCGATTAACGTGCTATTGGCAGCGACGATCAGCTGATTACAAATTTTGGTGGCTTGACCTGTACCTGAGTCGCCCATGCGGGTAACACGTTGAGATAAAACATTGTAAATCAGACTCAAATCTTGAATCGTTTCAGCATCACCACCGGCAAAGATGACCAAGGTGCCTTGCTCAGCGCCTGCTGTGCCCCCCGAAACAGGAGAGTCAATCCAAGTGACTTGTTGTAACTTTGCAGCATGAGCCAATTGATGGGTTTGATTTACAGAAAGACTCGAAAAATCGACAATAATTTGTCCTGCCGCTAAATGATTTTCGATGCTTGCATATACCGCGGCAACAGCAGCATCGTCTGCGAGACAAGATAAAACCACAGGATAATGGGCAATCTTCTCCAATTGAAGCGCTGTCGCGCCAATCGCAATCAACTCATCACACGCAGCAGCAGTTCTGTTCCACACCGCTACTTCAAATCCTGCCTGAATGAGACGCGTGGCCATACGGCTACCCATCAGCCCCATACCTAGAAATGCAATTTTTGTATTACGATCAAACGCCATGTGCTGTACTCAATCTATCCTGTGTGACTATTTTACTTATATTGGCGTGGTAAAAACTGAACCTCTGGGTTCTTGTCTTTTTTACGTGCCAATTGGCTGTTTTTGCCGAGCAGTAATTTTAATTGCCAGATTTTTTCTAAGCGTAAAGAACGTTTTGGACTATGTTCCATGGCATCTAAAACTTGTTTTGCTGCTGCTAAGGCATCTGGTGAACGTTGTGATAATTCTTCGGCTAACTGCTGCGCCTGAAGCAAAGGCTGTTCATTTAAATGCGTCACTAAGCCAATATCCTTGGCATATTCTGCGTCAAAAATACGTGCTGTAAGGGTTAATTCCTTGGCTAAATCCAGTCCAATCACACCTTTGAGCGAGCGGGTTAAACCCATATCAGGGACTAAGCCCCAACGACTTTCCATAATTGACATTTGCGTTTTCGGGTGGGCAATACGGATATCGGCAGCCAAGGCAAGTTGCATGCCTGCACCAAAACAAAAGCCTTCAAGTGCTGCAATTACAGGCACAGGAAGTTGCTGCCAAATCAGAAAGGCTTTTTGAAATAAACTTTGACCGGGCTTTAACAGTTCCCACGCAGCATAGGCACGATTTTTCGGATCATTCAGGTCAGCCAAATCAATGCCAGCACTAAATACATTGGCTTCACCCGTTAAAATGACACAGCGTAAGCTACGATCTTTTTTTAATTTTTCAGCAATGCTGACCAATTCTTTGAGCAATGCAAAGCTCATTGCATTACGTTTTTCTGGACGGTTTAAGTAAACCGTTGCAATGCCATTATTTTTTTCTACACGTAATAAAGCCATGGTAATTACTCTTGTTGTTTCTGCGCCCGAGCATAGCATGCACCCTGACAGGATACATGACAGTGCAGTCACAACAGAAGCTAGACGGCACTGACTTTAGTCGGACTGCGCTTAATTATTTTGTTTGGCTAAGATTTGTTGAGCTGCGTGTTCAACTTGCGCCATGACATTTTTTAACTCATCAAAACGGTTCAGGGTTTCTTGGACAAAAGCGTCATCCGCTTTACGGCGTTCCTTACGTAAAGTCGAAACAAATTGCTCAAATTGACCTGAAACCTCTTGGAGGGTTGGAGCGCCCACATAGCGGGTTGCGCCATAAAGCCGATGTAGTACATGCTCTAATTGTGGAAAATCTTCATCTTCGATGAGCTGTGCCATTTCATGGATTTCTTGCTCAAAGCTATCGACGAGCATTTTCAGTAAATCGACTGCAAGATCTTCTTTATTCGCGGCCAACTGCAAGCTTTGCTGCCAATCTAAAATACTTGGCTCTAGGGCTTCAATCACCGAACTGCGCTCTAAAACCGGCACTTTCTTAAAGTTATCGGTAGTCCACTGGGTCAAGATTTGAATAATTTGATCCATTTGAATGGGCTTGGTGACATAGTCATCCATACCACTTTGCAGAAGCTTTTGTTTTTCATCAGAGAGCGCATGTGCCGTCAAAGCGATAATCGGAAGGCGCTTATGATTTTCAAAAGTCGACTCAAGTGAACGAATGGCACGCGTGGTATCGACACCTGACATCACTGGCATTTGAATATCCATAAAGATGAGGTCAAAAGCTGTCAAACCTTGCTCTTGGCGAGCTTGAATGATTTCAATGGCTTCTTGTCCACTCAAAGCCTTGGTGGTTTTCACATTCAACTCAGAGAGCAGGGCCTCAAGCACAATCAGGTTTGGTAAATGGTCGTCGACTGCCAAAATATGCAGACCTTGACCATTAAATTCTTCATGTTGCTCCTGATCAAACCACGGCTCATTACTCAACAACTGAATCAGCGCTGTACGGCTGAGCGGTTGATGCAATGGACGTGCACGGTACTCGTTCAACATGTTTGGATCGAGCATCATTTGGTAGCCATAAACTGCTAAGTTACCGCTATAACGATGACGAATTTCTTTCAGTAAGGCTTCGGAGTCACCACTGTGATCGACGATCAACCAGGTATTTTCATTGGTTTTTAGCTGATTGAGTCGACTAAATAAATCAAGGATCGACTGCGTTTCAATATGTTCAACATCATAATTTTCTAAGTAATGACGCAGGACATTGGCGGTTGCTGGATGTGCTAAGTAGGAAACGACTTGTAGATTGCTAAATTCTGGATGCACAATTTCAATTTCTTCATCGACCACAAAGCGCGCAGTAAACCAGAAGGTTGAACCTTTTTCCGTTGGGGCACGTTCTTGGTTATCTTCAAAACCAATTTGTCCATGCATCAGGCTGACCAATTGTTTGGAGATGGCAAGACCTAAACCTGTACCACCAAATTGACGGGTAACAGATGCATCACCTTGCGAGAAGGATTCAAACAGTTTCTTACGGTCGGTACCGCTTAGGCCGATACCACTGTCTTGCACACTAAAGTGCAGCAGACATTGACCGATGTCATCATGCTCCATACGGACACGGACAATAATTTCACCATCTGGAGTGAATTTAATTGCATTTGAAATTAAGTTGGTCAAAATTTGCTTGAAGCGTAGGACATCACCAACCACAAATTTCGGCACATTGTCCGCATAGTAGAAGGTCATATCGATGTGTTTTTGTGCTGCCAATGGCGATAACATATCCATCACATCAAAGACGGCTTCTTCTAAGTCGAATTGCGCAGTTTCAAGTTCTAGCTTGCCTGCATCAATTTTGGAGAAATCCAGCACGTCATTAATTAAAGCCAATAAATGCGCTGAAGATTTACGAATCGTTTGTAGATATAAATTTTGTTCATTACTGAGGTTGCCTTGGCGCAGTAAAAGATGAATAAAGCCATCAATACTGTTCAGCGGTGTGCGCAGTTCATGGGAAATATTGGCCAAAAACACCGATTTTGATTGGTTGGCTTGAATTGCTTGGTCACGTGCTTGACGGTAGGTAATATTTTGCACTTCTAAAGTATCAAGCGTGCGTCTTAAGTCATCTTCCGTTTGTTCGGTATGTTCACGTAGCTCTAAGAAACTGAAATGTAAGCGTTTAACCACATTGGCTATATCACGCTGTAATAACCGGAGTTCTCCAGTACTGTTAATGATCATGTGCTGATCTAGAGTGTCGGCATTTAAACGTTGTAACTGCATGCGAATTTCGTACATTGGTGCGATCCAACGACGTGAATAAAAATTCAAACACAGCAAAAGTAATAAGAGTGTCAATAAACCTGTTGCAATCAACACAATTAACACGCGATAGCGGGCAATTTGCAGCGGTTGATTGTCCAGTTCAATGCTTAACCATGCTGGGGTCTGAGTTGAATCTGAAATTTTCAGGGCATAAATATGGTTACCCTGATGTGCAATCGGTCCAATAAAAGATGCTTTACTGTCAAAAGCAGGCCAAATATCTTGATCTTGAAAGCCGATGCTCAGGCGGTTGTTGCCTTTAAGATCTAAAATCGCGGCACGAATCAAATGTTTTTCGTTCAACATGCTTTGCATGGCATTACGAGCTTGATCAAACTGCCAAGGGTAATGATTCAGCAAATCAATCGCAGATTCTGACGTGGGTTGATAGCGTGTCAGAATCGCGACAGCCATTTGTTTTTGTTGTGCTTTGGCTGCATTGGAGGTTTCTGTTATTACCAACATCGCACCGACACAAGCCAAAATGGTGATCGGCACGAAAATAAGTGCAATCAACTGACCATAGGCATGATTTAAGTGTAGGCGTTTAAAAAGCTTTTTGTTGATATTTGACATGGTTTAAGCAGTTTATTCCTTATGCCCCGAATATTAGCATGGATTATTTAAAACTGATTGTGCTTTAATCACTTTCGCGAAAAAGCGAGGCAAATGGGTGCAGGCAAAGGCATTTTTTCATACAATAGGCGCACCTCGATATAGGTGTGAATAATGAGTAATACAACCCCTGATTTTCAAGCAGACGATTTTTTATTAGACCATTACGTCGGCAACACGCCGTTAGTGCGTTTACAGCGTCTGGCAAGTCATACTCAAGCAACAGTATTAGCCAAGTTAGAAGGCAATAACCCAGCGGGTTCGGTCAAAGATCGCCCTGCATATAACATGATTATGCAAGCGGAAAAGCGTGGTCAGATTAAACCGGGTGATACGTTGATTGAAGCGACGAGCGGAAACACAGGGATTGCTTTAGCTATGGTTGCAGCAATGCGTGGCTATAAAATGACCTTGATCATGCCTGCAAGTTCTAGTCAAGAGCGTAAAGATGCCATGCGTGCCTACGGTGCTGAACTGATCGAATCTGAAAACATGGAAGAAGCACGTGATCTTGCCCTTCAAATGGAAAAAGATGGCAAAGGTTTAGTCCTAAACCAGTTTGGTAACCCGGACAATGTGGAAGCACATTACCTCACTACGGGGCCTGAGATTTGGAAACAAACAGGCGGTAAAATTACACATTTCGTCAGCTCAATGGGAACCACTGGGACCATTATGGGGATTTCGAAATATTTAAAAGAACAAAATCCGGATATTCAAATTGTCGGTTTACAACCGTCTGAAGGCTCAAATATTGCTGGTATTCGCCGTTGGCCACAAGAATATCTTCCTACGATTTTTGACCCTTCACGTGTTGATCGCATTATGGATATTCCGCAAATTGAAGCGGAAAAAACGGCTCGTCGTTTAGCACGTACAGAAGGTATCAGTGCAGGTACATCATCGGGTGGTGCGGTATGGGCTTCAGTTAAATTGGCTGAAGAAAATCCGGATGCCGTAATTGTTTGCATCGTATGTGACCGTGGTGACCGCTACTTGTCTACTGGTCTATTCTCTGTTGTTGATCCTGAATAATTACAGTGGCCGATCGGCACTGGTGAGTACTTATGCGTTTACCTGTTTTAATTTTTGATATCGAAACACTGACAGATTTGAAGTCAGGTGCGCATTTGTATGGACTGGATCTGCCTGAGGTGGATCTAGATGCTGCGCTGACTAAACTGCGTCGCCAAGAGGCGGGCACGGATTTTCAGCGTTTGGCCTTGCATGAAATTGTCTGTATCTCTGGACTATGGATTGATGAAAAGGGCATGAAGTTGTTTTCATTTAGCCGTGAAGACAATAGCGAAGCTGAAATTTTAAAAAAATTCGTTTCTATTTTTGAAAAGCGTCATCCGACCTTGGTCAGTTGGAACGGTTCGCAGTTTGATTTGCCTGTAATTTTGTTCCGTGCCATGTATCACGGACTATCTGCACCAAGTTTGTTCGATCAGGGCGAGATTGATACGCAAAAGCGCTATAATAACTACCAGAATCGTTATCATCATCGTCATGTAGATTTGATGGATGTCATGGCCATGTTCCATGGTCGTCATTTTCAAAAACTTGACGATGCAGCACATTTACTCGGTTTCCCCGGTAAACGTGGTGATGGTGGCTACCATGTGCCTGAATATGTGCGTGAACAACAGTGGATGGAACTGACCAGCTACTGTGAAGGTGATGTGCTCAATACATGGTTGATTTATTTACGCTGGCTGTTGCTGAAAGGACAGTTATTGTTAAATGATCATCAGCACCTGATTCAAAGCACGATTCAATATTTACAAACTCAGCCGCAACACGCTGATTTTTTATCGGTATGGCAGCAAACCTCGCAACGTACCGAATTCACCCAATCTGATTTCCCATCTTCCACACATTAGGTACGCATGAAACACAAAGCCAAACCCCAAAAAGCCCAACAACCCATTTATACATTTCAGGTTGAATCGCTTTCACATGAGGGGCGAGGCATAGCGCACTTTGGGACGCATCCAGATCATCCTGCGGAAAAACACGGTAAGAAAGTATTTATTCGTTATGCATTGCCAGGTGAAACGGTGCGTGCGCGTATTACTAATGTCGTTAAGCGTCTCGAAGAAGCAGATAGTCTGGAATTGCTGAGTGAAGAGTCTGCTCTACGGGTTAAACCGGCCTGCCCACATTATGGGGGCTGTGGTGGGTGTAGCATGCAGCATATTCATCCCGACGAGCAAATTCGTTTAAAACAAGATGTTTTACAATCACATTTGCAACATTTTGCTGGGATACAACCTGATCAATGGTTAGCTCCTTTACGTTCATTGCGTGAAGATTACCGTCGCAAAGCACGTATTGGTGTGCGTTACCTACCTGCAAAAGATAAGCTTGTGGTTGGCTTTCGTGAAAGCCAGTCAAATAAACTGACTTCGATTGACCGTTGTATGGTGTTGGATCGTGAGTTTGGCTCCATCACCACACTCAAACAATTGTTACAAAGTCTGCAAGGTAAAGCAGATATTGGGCATATGGAACTGGCCATGGGAGATCAAGAAATTGCCCTCCTAATTCGTCATACGGCGGAACTTTGCGCGGAAGATGTCAACCAATTAGTAAAATTTGCGTTACATAAAGAGTGGCAACTGTACTTACAACCTGAAGGGCCAGACAGCTTACATCGCGTGGATCATCCCGATGCACCGATGCGTCTGCACTATGGTCTAAGTGACTTTGCTGTGGAATTTGGCTTTAATCCTCAGGACTTCACACAAGTGAATTCCACGATTAATCCGCAAATGGTGAAACTGGCATGTGAATTGCTTCAGTTACAACAAGGTGAGCGAGTTCTAGATCTGTTTTGTGGTTTAGGAAACTTTTCTTTACCACTTGCTCAATGTGTGGGTTCAACGGGTCAAGTCATTGCAGTTGAAGGGAGTGAAGAAATGGTTCAGCGTGGTGCAGAAAATGCACAAAACAATGGCCTTTCGCAACTGAAATTTTATTCACAAGATTTAACAAAAGATTTTTCGCATCATTCTTGGGCAAAACAAGGATTTGATGCATTATTGATAGACCCACCACGATCTGGTGCAGAAGAAATAATGCGTTATGTGCCCAAATTTGGTGCAAAAAGAATCGTTTATGTGTCATGTAATCCTGCAACACTAGCACGCGATGCTGGAATGTTGGTACAACAAGGCTACCGTTTGAAAAAAGCGGGTGTCATGGACATGTTTACCCATACAGGGCATGTCGAATCGATTGCTTTGTTCGAAAAAGAAAATCAGATAAACGATTAAAAGTTATGAAGCGTAGAAAACTAGGAGTAGGGTATGGTCACAGTACGTGAACAATTACCTGGACGTCTCAATGAGCTGTCTCAGGAAACGACTGTAGAACATGCCGAGCAAGCACAGCATGATTTAGCTGAATGGCTAGAGCGTGTGAGTGGCATGTTTGACGGGGCTCCTCTAAAGCAACTCGAAGAAGTTGCCCATCTGACCTTACAGAATGAACTTGAAACAACGGTCAACCATCGCTCAAATACCTTCTATACGGGTATTGAAATGGCGGATATTCTTGCCCATCTGTATGCGGATGAAGATACGTTATCAGCAGCCATGCTGTATCGAAGTGTTCGTGAAGGCGTAACCAGTTTAGAAGAAGTCCAAAGCAAATTTGGCGATCAAGTGCATGCTTTGGTGAAAGGCACGCTTGCCATGGGTAAGTTGTCTGACCTGATTGAGCAAAATAAACGTCTAGAAGATCATTTTAATAATAACCAACGTGAACATTTGACCGGCATTTATAAAATGCTGATCTCTGTGACTGAAGATGTTCGTGTTGTATTAATCAAACTTTCTGAACGTACCTATGCATTACGTGAGTTAGCGCACTCAACCAAAGAACGTCAAGAGCGTGTCGCACGAGAAATTTTAACCATTTACTCGCCGCTTGCGCACCGTTTAGGGATTGCACAGCTTAAGTGGGAGCTTGAAGATCTCGCTTTCCGTTATCTTGCACCTGAACGCTATAAAGAAATTGCCTCTTTACTGAATGAAAAACGTTTAGAGCGTGAACAATATATTCAGTTCGTGACAGAAAAGTTGCGTAAAGAACTGTTAGATCATGGCATTGAGGCAGAGATTAATGGTCGGGTGAAACACATTTATTCGATTTATCGAAAAATGAAGAGTAAGAACCTGAGCTTTGATCAGCTTTATGACATTCGAGCAGTTCGCGTTTTGGTGGATAATGTACCTGAGTGTTATCACACACTGGGGATCGTTCATCAGATTTGGCGTCATATTCCGCATCAGTTCGATGATTATATTACTAACCCGAAAGCCAATGGTTATCGCTCACTGCACACGGCCGTGATTGCAGAGAACAAATCTTTAGAAGTGCAAATTCGTACGCATAATATGCACGAAGAAGCTGAGCTCGGGGTGTGTTCGCACTTTAACTATAAAGAAGGTTCTAAAACCACAGATTATTCATTTAATCATCGCTTACATTCTTTACGTGCAGTGCTTGAACATTATCAAGAACGAAATGATGCTAGCGCCCATAAAGAAGATGAGGCTTCTGAAAACTTCGAACAAATCCAAGAGTTTGAAGATTTTGAGAAAATCTATGTGTTCAGTCGTGATGGTGATATCAAAGAATTACCACGCGGTTCGACCGTGCTTGACTTTGCCTATCATGTGCATACTGAAGTGGGCAACAAGTGCTATGCAGCACGGGTGAACCAACGTTATGTACCTTTAACCTATACCCTAAAAACTGGGGAACAGGTCGAGATTTTAACCAAGAAAGATCGTGAGCCTAACCGAGATTGGTTGGTAAACTCGCTGGGTTATATCAAGACGGCTCGTGCACGTGATAAGTTGCGTCATTGGTTCCGTCAGCAAGACCGTAGTAAAAACTTGGAAGTGGGACGTGAGATTCTGAATAAAGAATTGTCACGTTTGGCGATTCACCCGAAAAGTATCGATTTGAATGATTACTGCAATCATTTTAATGTGAAATTGGGTGAAGATATATTGATTGGCTTGGTGAGTGGTGACATTAGCTTACATGCCTTAATCAATCAGGTTAACCGTCATATGCACCTCGATCAGGATGAGCCTGAACTGGTGTTAAAACCAACCTTGAACCCACGTGCAAGTCATACGCTTTCGGCGCATGGTATTTTGATTGATGGTTTGGACAATGTAGAACTACACATTGCTCAGTGTTGTCAGCCTGTGCATGGTGAATCGATTGCTGGTTATATCACCCTGAATCGTGGCGTAAGTATCCATAAGGTCGCATGTCCGGATTATATCCGTATGATTGGGCAAGAGCCTGAACGTGCGGTTGAAGCGGATTGGGAAATGCAGCCAACTCGTGGTCAAAGTGTGCAAATCGTGGTGGAAGCTTATGACCGTCGTGGTTTGCTTAAAGATCTGACTCAAGTGATTTTCTCAGACCAAATCAATATTCGTCAGGTGAATACGATTTCCGAAAGTGATGGTATTGCCAATATGAAACTGTTGATTGAAGTAAAGGGCTTGGCGCAGTTGTCGAAACTGTTGGCACGTCTAGAACAACAACCGGGCATTATCAGCGCACGTCGATTGGTACAAGGTAGCTAAAAATAAAGTTGTATAAAAAACCCGCTGCATGCGGGTTTTTTATTATATTGGGGGAGAGAAATTATAAAATTGAATGCTTATGCTGCCTTCAGAGCTTTTTGAAAAGCGTCGACAGAATCTAACACAAGCCATTGACCATTGGGTTGCAACAGGCCCCTTTAAAAATGGTAAAGCTGTGTGTGAACATTTTGGCTTAGCGGTTCCTTTAATTTCCCAATTATTAAATAGTCATCGGCAGATTGGAGAGAAATTTGCACGTGAATTAGAGTCACAATTGGGACTCATTAAGGGAAGTTTAGATAATGAGGTTCAGTTTATAGAACAAGACAAGTGCACTGAGGAGCAAGCAAGCTTGGTCCTTTTTGAAATGCAGGTGGTTGAGACACAGGCATTTTCTTTAAAACCGATTTCAAATGATTCATCTCAATATTCAGCATTATTTAAAAACACTCAAGACCTGTATTTGATTCGCATCACAGCATCGTATTATGCCCCTGTATTACAAGAGGGTTGGCTTGTGGTCTGTGATGAACGGCGAGGGGTAGAGAGATCGGATCTAGCCTGTGTATATTTGCGAAATGGCTTAAATTTAATTTTAAACGTGATACAGCAAACAGATGACACGTGGCAATTTGCAAGTCTAGACCAAAAACGACAGGTGGAATTCCTGCAATCCGATATTGAAAAATTACATCCTATTATTGCGATCTTACCTAGCTCATTTATTTAACGTAGTCGCATAAAAAAACCCATCCGAAGATGGGTTTTGATTTGAACTATAAGTCGAAAAGCTTAAGGAATCTCTTCTTCTTCAAATTCAGGCTTCACTTGTACAATGAAGTCTTGACGGTTTAGACCACGCCATAGCGCGAAAGCAGTACCAATGTAGATTGATGAATATGTACCCACAAATACACCAACAAACATTGCAACAGAGAACCATTTCAGACCATCACCGCCCAGTACCATCATTGCTACAACAACCAGTAATAGTGTCATTGAGGTATGAATGGTACGGCGAAGTGTTTCAGTTAATGCACTGTTGACAACTTCGAGAGGCTCAGCACCACGAATCTTACGGAAGTTTTCACGAATACGGTCAGATACAACGATGTTATCGTTGAGCGAGAAACCAATAATCGCGAGTAGCGCAGCCAAAACTGTTAAGTCAAACGGCCATTGCATCATGGCAAAGATACCAATGGTCACCACGATATCGTGGAATAAAGACAGTACAGCACCCATCGCAAGTTTGAACTCAAAGCGAATAGTGACATAAACCAGCATGAGCAGTAGGGCAAGACCTACAGCACCCGCAGAACGCACGTAAAGTTCATTACCGACTTGACCACCCACCACATCGACTTTATGCACTTCTGCTTTATTGCTCGGCAATTGAGCGGCAGTCGTAATGGCTTTGGTTAAGTCTTCAGCTTCAATGTCTTTTTGAACTGGCATACGAACCATCAGGTCGCGGTCAGATCCTAAGGTTTGTACTACAGGATCTTTAAAACCAGCTTTTGTCAGCGCTGAGCTCACATCGGTAGATTTTACTGGTTGACTATAGTTCAACTCTGCTGCCACACCGCCAGTAAAGTCCAAACCGAGGTTTAGACCTTTGGTGCAAATAAAAAAGATACTTGCGAGCGTTAAAATAATCGATATAAAGGCTGCCGGTTTGGCAATCTTCATAAATGGAATAATGCGCTCGTTGTCCGGACGGCCGTATTGTTTCGGTTGAGTATTTTCAGTCATCTTCGATCTCCTAAATGCTCAACTTCTTCAGGTTACGTTTTTTACCATAAATGATTTGTACGATTGCACGTGTCACAGTAATTGCTGTGAACATTGAGCAGACAATACCAATCATTAGGGTAACCGCGAAGCCTTTAATTGGGCCTGTACCAATTGCGAACAGAATGAAAGCAACCAAGAATGTGGTTAAGTTGGAGTCAAAGATGGTGTTATACGCACGATCATAACCCGCAACAATCGCCTGTTTCGGCGAGGCACCCCATTTAATTTCCTCTCGTATCCGCTCACAGATCAGTACGTTGGCATCGACCGCCATACCAATGGTAATTACGATACCTGCAATACCCGGAAGGGTGAGGGACGCGCCAATCCAAGACATGATGGTTAAAATCATGGCAAGGTTAACCACGAGTGCAAAGTTGGCAATCAAGCCGAACACACGGAAGAAGACCACCATCCAAATCGCAACCAATAAGAAACCGATTTGAGTTGATAATACGCCTTTGTCAATGTTTTCTTGACCGAGACTCGGACCAATCACACGTTCTTCAACGAAGTACATTGGCGCTGCCAAAGCACCTGCACGTAACATCAATGCAAGTTCAGATGCTTCTTGAGGTGAATCTAGACCGGTAATACGGAACTGAGAACCCAATACAGCTTGAATCGTTGCCGCATTGATTACTACAGATTCGGTATAAGGTGTACGAACTTCAGTTTGTGTACCTGTTGCAGGATCTGCAACATAACTAATTTTTTGTTTGTTCTCGATGAACAAAACAGCCATTCGTTTGCCTACAGCATTACGAGTAGCTTCAGACATCAACTTACCGCCCGCAGTGTCCAAAGTAATATTTACTTCAGCACCACCTGTATCTTGGCTAAAGCCTGATGACGCGTTTTGTACACGTTCACCCGTTAAGATACGGTTACGGTTAAGCAATAATTGACGGCCGCTGTCCAAAGACTCATAAGCAAAAGCTTCTGTACCCGGCGGTAATGAGCCTTTTGCTTGTCCTGTGTAAGGATCGATATATTGATCATTTAAGTCAGAAACTAAGCGGAACTCAAGGTTTGCAGTACGACCAAGTACACGTTTTGCTTCAGCAGTATCTTGTACACCCGGTAATTCAACCACAATACGGTTGCTACCTTGAGTTTGCACCAATGCTTCCGCTACACCTAACTCGTTAATACGGTTACGTAAAGTCGTTAAGTTTTGGTTGACAGCATAAGACTGAATTTCTTGTTTACGTGTATCTGTGTAGCTTAGACGAAGAGTCGAACCATCAGTTGTTGCAACCGCTTGTTGAGTATATTCATTGCCGTTACGACGAAGGAAATCCATAGCTGCAGAACGGTCATCATTATTTGCAAATTGCATCGTAATGGTGTTGTTGCTCAAAGATAAGCTATTGAATTTTAATTTATTGTCACGAAGTTGGCGACGTAAGTCAGCCGCAGATGTTTCCATACGTTGTGAAATGGCTTTATCCATATCCACTTCGAGTAGGAAGTGTACACCACCACGTAAATCCAGACCCAGCTTCATTGGTTTAGCACCAATTTTTTGTAGCCATTCTGGGGTAGTAGGCGCAAGGTTCAGTGCGACGACATAATTTTCACCGAGCCCACGACGTAGTGCTTCTTTCGCTTTTAATTGTTGTTCGCTCGAATCAACACGTAATAAAGCGGCATTATTGGTGAAGCTATTGTCATGGCTGGCAATATTTTCAGATTTTAAAATCTGCTCTGCTTTTTGTACGATGCTTTGGTCAATCTGGGTACCGGCTTTGGCACCTGAAATTTGAACAGCAGGTTCATCAGGATACAAACTTGGCAGGGCATATAATGTACTGATGACTAGTACCACTAGAATCAGTAGATATTTCCATGCTGGGTAACGCATTCGTTTTCTTCTTAAAATGAAAAAAGCCGTGCGGGTGCACGACTTATTTTTTGATTAAAGGTTATTTAGAGTGCCTTCAGGCAGAACTGAAATCACACTTGCGCGTTGTACTTTTACTTCTACGCCACGGTTCAGTTCAACAACTGCAAAATCACCTTCGATTTTTGTGATTTTACCCATTAAACCGCCCGCAAAAACAACTTCACTACCAACACCTAGGCTTTCAATTAGTGCACGATGTTCTTTTGCACGTTTTGATTGAGGGCGCCAGATCAAGAAGTAGAAGATTGCGACAAATACCGCAATCATCAACAGGTTTGCCATCATGCTTGGTTGCTGTGCAGCTTCACCTGCCGCGTGAGCAGTAGAAATAAAAAGGCTCATTTCATTTTCCTAAACTAAAAAAACTGGTTATCAATACTTTGATAAATAAATTGGACTTGTTCAGCAATTTACCTTGTCTTTTTCTTCAGCGCAAATGCTGAAAGAATTAATCTTGAGGACAAGGTGGCACTTCCATGCCGCGACGACGATAAAAGTCTTCAACAAACTCATCAAAAGTGCCATGGTCAAGAGCATCACGCATCGCTTCAGTTAGACGTAGGTAATAACGTAAGTTATGAATAGTACCGAGCATCGAACCGAGCATTTCGCCGCATTTCTCAAGATGGAAGAGATAAGATTTGGTGAAGTTTGTACATGTATAACAGTCGCAATGTGGGTCAAGCGGACTTTGATCATGACGATATTTGGCATTACGAATACGCACTAAACCGTCGGTCACAAAATAATGACCATTACGTGCATTTCGAGTTGGCATTACACAGTCAAACATATCGACACCGCGACGAACCGCTTCTACGATATCTTCTGGTTTACCGACACCCATCAAGTAACGTGGTTTATCCGCAGGCATTTTCTCTGGAAGATAATCCAATACTTTGATCATTTCTTCTTTAGGTTCGCCAACAGACAAGCCGCCAATGGCATAACCATCAAAATCAATTTCTTTGAGACCATTTAAAGATTCATCACGTAAATCTTCATACATGCCGCCTTGGATAATACCAAATAGTGCATTACGGTTTTTCAGCACGTCATGATGTTGAGTCTTACAACGTTTCGCCCAACGCAATGAAAGCTGCAATGATTTTTGCGCTTCTTCATGTGTCGCAGGATAAGGCGTACATTCATCAAAAATCATCACGATGTCTGAATTCAGTGTGTGCTGAATATCCATCGAAATTTCAGGAGATAAAAAGACTTTAGAGCCATCAATCGGAGAGCGGAAAGTCACGCCCTCTTCTTTAATTTTGCGCATAGCGCCAAGACTGAAGACTTGGAAACCGCCTGAATCTGTCAAAATCGGGTTATTCCATTTCATGAATTGGTGTAAACCACCATGTTCACGAATGACATCTAGGCCTGGGCGAAGATATAAATGGAAGGTATTGCCCAAAATAACTTGGGATTTAATTTCTTTAATGTCACGTGGGAGCATGCCTTTTACAGTACCGTAAGTACCGACAGGCATGAACATAGGTGTTTCAACAACACCATGTTCAAGGGTTAAACGGCCGCGACGAGCACGGCCCGATTGCGCCAATTTTTCAAACTTCATACAAGGTCCAGATCAAGGCGAAAAAACAGTTCGCTGATGGTAAGAGTGCTAAAAGTGCTCTATTTTCCTTGATTCTGCGGTTAAACGCTAGCTTTGTCGGGTGTTAAGTCTGTAAATTTATAGATCGCATCTTGTGACAGGGCTTCATCTGAACTCTTGGCATTAAAATAAAACTGGTTAATTCGCTGCAAAATTTCTTCTTTATCCATCGCAAACGTACCTTTCGGGTCCGATGTCATGGCTACGATGCTGTCAATGAGCTTTTGAATATAGGGGTTCGTGGTTGCATAGCTTTTTTCTAAGCTTAAAAGATAGACTTCATTAGCTACATGTAAATAGTTATAAGGTTGTATTTCAACGATTTGAGCCAAATCAATCAGCAGGTCTTTATCATACTGAGACAGCTTCATACGCTTGGGTAAGCTGTCGAGCTTGAGTGGTTGTTTGGATTTGAGAAAATCGTCAAGTTGTGTGCTTGGAGTATTTAAAACCTGAGCTGAATAAATTTCTATTTCAGGCTGTGTCTGGACCGTGATAAAAAACAGAATATTGTCCAATTCAATGCCGTAGGACTGAACCAAGTCGACTTTTGTTTGTTGTATGGCATTGAGCAAGATTGAAAGATGGTTAGCCGATTCAGACTTTATCGTACTTTTTATAGAAGATGGATCAAAGTTTAAATGGCCCACTTCATTTACAGATGTCAGTTTAAACTGCGCCAAGTCTTGACTTAAAGCCAGTAGGCTACGATAGCGCCATTTCGACACATTCCATCGATCATGCGCTGCAAGATATTGAGCAGAATCTTCATCTTCGGCAAAAATACTACGCTGCGTAGAGACTGCGATATAGTCCATGGAAAAATAGGGATTGAACACCAACGTACATGCGTAAATATGGTCGTCTTGGTGCTGCTCATAGAGTTTGAAAAACGCCTGAATCAGCACATTTTTCAGTGCATTAATTTGATTTTGCATATTTTATTTTTCTTTCTAGTTTTGGAGGTGCTTGATCACCTCATCATTATTTTTTTACTTTTGTGCATTAAAGCCCGAACTTAAAAGTTCGGACGATAATCAAAATTTTGGCTGGCAGCTTGATCGCGGAAAGGGCGAACCGCTTTTTTACTCAGCAATAGCGTATTAATAATATTGTTAGGAAACACTTGAATGTGGTTGTTGAACAACTCAACGTTGCGGTTAAAAATAGTAATCGCCGCACCGACATTTTCGTTTTGTTCTTCAATTTCATTCATCATTTTCAGATAAATATCATTGGCTTTGAGCTCAGGATAGTTTTCAACCACAACATTCAGACTGCGCATCAGATCTTGATTTAAGGCTTCGATACGCTGTAATTGGCTGACATCGGTACTATTTACGTTCAAATTCATAATATTTTGACGGAGTTCAGTGACTTTTGCCAAAGTCCCTTGTTCAAAATTGGAATATTGCTCAACCAAAGGCTGTAATCCATCTAAAATTTTGATTTTTTGACGTTCATAGCTAGCTACATCTGACCATGCACGAATGGTTGCATTGTGATGTCGGACAATATTGTTGCGAATCATGATTGCACCAATCACCAATGCAATGATGATTAAAACAAAGATCAAAAGCCCCATAAAATTTTATCCTCAAGATAAAAGGTCGTAATTTAAAACATTATTATATGAAATCTATTTTAAAAACTGCGTTAAGTCGTTTTTCAAATTTTCTAAAGCATTTAATTTAAAGGTTCTGAGATGTCCACGCAATGCCGAAACATCCTTAATTCGTTTTGCTTTACTACTGACTTTAAATAAATCTGTAGAGCCAAGATAGCACATTATGCGGTGGCTCGGATGAAATAGCAGATCACCTTCACGGTTTTGAAAAAAATCCGCTAGTCGGAGGACAAAGCCCGGGCTGAGCAATTTAGCGATTTCCATTTGGTTCTCGCCATAAAACTTTAATTTTTGATTGGTTTGAATGTCGCTGCTGTGCCAAGGAAAACTATAAGGATAGCCAAAGTTTTTGCCTGTTGCAGATACGGCAAGTCCATGGATGCCAATATCAAAAACAAATATGCCCCACAGGTCTTTATGAATTTCTTTAACCGTGACTTCATCACCGTCTTTGTCACGTACCTTCAGTTCATTTACATAGTGATAATGAAAGACCATGACTTGATGCTGTTGCTGATTTTCGTCTTCCCAAACGGTGCTCGCGAAGGTCTGAATATCATTCGAAAGGCTGCCTTGTTTAAACACGGGGAACATACGTTTAAGATTGCCAATAAATTGCAGATTATTCAGTGGCATTGAAATGTATTGAGGCTGTCGGTTAAAAGCCAATTGGTATTTTCTGGCAATGCATTCGGTTTCTAAAAACGCAATAACTTCTTCGAGCGGATCATCTTTTTCATAGCTAATATAGGCCCAGAACACCATGGCCAAGCCCGCTGCAAAGCAGAGCTGTGCCCAGCCATGATCAGGCTGAATCACAATAAATAGCATGAAGCCGATACCCAGTGCAGCTAAAGCTAGGGGGAGTAAATTTTCAAATTTGAGCGTAATGGGTGCATTCCATGGATGCAGTCCATCGAGGAGCTCTTGGTGTGTTTTGGCGTTTCGGCCTATATCCCAGAGCCGAGCGATATTCTGAAAAACCACAGCATTCTTTTTTCGACGAATATGGATGGAGTGCTTTACAGAATCGATCGGCATAGGGATGATTTCGGCGTAATTTTATTTGTGGTTAATATTATCAATTAACATCGCATCACCATAACTAAAGAATCGATATTGGCTTTCGACGGCATGGTGATAGGCATTCAAAATATTATCTCGACTGGACAACGCTGACACTAACATGAGCAAGGTAGATTCAGGTAAATGGAAGTTGGTAATTAAGCGATCGACTACTTTGAACTCATAACCTGGGTAGATAAAGATTTGTGTATCACCAGTCCAACCCTTGAGTTCGCCGCCATTGGCTTGAGCGGCACTTTCAGTCGCACGAGTCGCTGTAGTACCGACAGCAATAACTTTATTGCCACGTGCTTTTGTCTCACGGATTAAAGCCATAGATTCTTCTGACACGTCACACCATTCGCTGTGCATGATGTGATTTTCAATGTCATTGGTGCGCACGGGTAAAAATGTACCTGCACCCACATGCAAGGTAACAAAGGTTTTATTTACGCCTTTGTCCGCCAATTTTTTGAGTAGCGCTTCATCAAAATGTAAGCTTGCTGTTGGTGCTGCGACAGACGCTAATTTGGTTGGGTCGTTAAACACGGTTTGATAACGTTCGGTATCAATCGCTTCTGCTTCACGGTTAAAGTAAGGCGGAATCGGTAAAGCACCGTATAAATCTAAAACTTGTAAAATAGGCTGTGAAAATTCCACAACAAATAAGTTTTCATGACGGCCTTGAACGGTCACTTTAACTTCGTCTGGACCAATAAATAATTCCGCACCTTCTTTAGGCGTATTACTGGCTTTAATGTGGCAATGTGCGGTTTTTGGGTCAAGAATACGTTCAACCAAGACTTCAACTGCACCACCTGTAGCGCGTTTGCCTTTTAAGCGAGCTTTCATCACTTTGGTATCGTTCAGTACCAATAAGTCACCTTCATTGAGCAAGTCTAAAATGTCAGTGAAATGATGGTCGTGATATTCACCATTGAGATCGAGATGGAGCAGGCGTGATGCACTACGTGTTTCAAGCGGATAGCGGGCAATGAGTTCGTCAGGGAGATTGAAGTTAAAGTCAGAAAGTTGCATGTTAAGAAATCTGAAAAGGGGATAATGAAATTTGGCTTAGTATAAGCTTTTTTAGGTTTTAACGCTGAAATTGATGGATTATCCATCTAAAAATTCTTATACGGTTTATTTTTAATCAAATGAGAACATGATGCGTTGACAAGTTTTTGAAACAGTTTATTATACGTTTCAACACCTTCCCGAGGTGGTGAAATTGGTAGACGCGGTGGATTCAAAATCCACTATCAGAGATGATGTGTCGGTTCGAGTCCGACCCTCGGGACCAAAATTCTAAAAAACCCCAAGCTTATTAAGACTTGGGGTTTTTTATTGTCTGAAATTAATGGTTTAAGTTGTTCTTGTCCTAATCTTATCGATTTCATTAGTCATATATCCGGTGGTCACTTTGTGAAATGAGCATCTGAATAAGTATCTAAATTTTGTTCGGATACTCTAGGGCTAAATCAGTAGAACCATTAATAGCAACTCAAGTTGAAAAGCTAATGGTAAAGTCGGGTTCATTTCTAGAAGTGCTATTAGCATTAGCTTGAAAGAAGAAATCTGAATACGTTTTTTGATTGTTGAGGAGGAATTATATTTAAGCTCAAAAGGCTTCTAGGTCGGAAATAATATAAAAGTAAATTTCTAAATTTTGAAAAGAATTAAAGTCAGTTCAAAGGTGATTCGACAGATTTTTTTATGAACTTCTATATTTTTCGTAAATATAATATATTTGTTACAGTTATGAAAGTATAAGTAAATAATCAAAGCTTAGAGTCAGTATTGTCATTAGTTGGGGGAGGGGTAATGAAGAAATTTTTATTAGTTTTTTGTCTAATTTTATCTAATTCTATAGTTTATGGTTATACGATGTATACATATAAGGATAAAAATGGAGAGGTTTTTATTACAAATAGATTGAGTACAAATTCAAATGTAACATTGTTAAAAGTCAATGAATATTCATCAGATTCCGATCAAAAAAAAATGACTTCGACATTATCTAATGGAAAATATACCAATTCTTCACGGAGTGATGGTGTATTATTTAGAAACAATGTTGAAAAATTTTATAAACCTGCAGATTTGGGGCTTGTAGATAGATCAAATTTCAAGTACTTGAAATTAGGTGAGGAAGTTAATATTCAGGAGACTAGAAATGTGCCAGAAACTACGTCTTTACTTGCAGAAAATAGTTTTCAGATATTAGGTTCTAGTAATTTTAAAGATAGAAACTTATCTCATTCAAATTTGTCTTCCCAAGCTAAAAAAATTGGTGCTACTCATGTAGTATTCACAAAGATTAACAGTTCTATAAATTCTTATACCACACAAGATGATCCTAATAATTTGGATTTTATTTATGATTACTCAGTTGGATTTTTTGTAAAAAACGATATCAGTAAAAGTCCTGTTTATTGGGTGTTACGATATCTTCTATACCATTAGATAAAAGGGGATTGTATCAAAGAAATACAGGTGTATATATCGCCATGCTAGTTAAGCAATCTAGAGCTTATTATGCCAATGTATTGATTGGTGATGTTATAGTGAGTATTAATGGTAAAGAAACTTTAGATCCTGAAAACTTTATTAAAGTTAAAGATTTGGAATTAACTAAAAATAAAATAATTACTTTAGAAATACTTAGATCAGTTAATAATGAGCTTAAGAATTTTAAGATACCTATTGAATTTCAATAATATAAATTTAATTTAAGATAATCATTTACTATTTAAATTAAAGTGATGTATTTAATTTTATAATTCATTTGAGAAATAATTACATTCCCTAAAGCGATTCTTTTGTCAAACAAAAAACCAGCGCCGAAGCGCTGGTTTTTTTACATCACTAACTTAAGTTAGTTTTGCATCAACTTATTGGGCAGCCTCAAGAGCAGCATTTAAAGTTGCGCTTGGACGCATTACAGCATTTACTTTTGCTGTATCTACAGCGTAGTAACCACCGATGTCCGCGGCTTTACCTTGAACTTCAGCAAGTTCTGCAACGATTTTTTCTTCGTTTTCAGCAAGTGCTTGAGCAAGAGGAGCGAATTTTGCTTTAAGCTCTGCATCTTCGTCTTGCGCAGCAAGTTCTTCAGCCCAGTATTTAGCAAGGTAGAAGTGGCTGCCACGGTTGTCAAGTTCGCCAGTACGACGTGATGGAGACTTGTCATTGTCAAGCAATTTACCAGTCGCAGCATCAAGCGTATTTGCAAGAAGTTTAGCTTTCGCGTTGTCTTCTTTGATGCCCATTTCTTCAAGAGAAACCGCAAGTGCCAAGAACTCACCTAAAGAATCCCAACGTAAGTGGTTTTCTTCTACAAGTTGTTGTACGTGTTTAGGCGCAGAACCACCCGCACCAGTTTCGTACATGCCGCCACCAGCCATTAGAGGCACGATAGAAAGCATTTTCGCAGAAGTACCCAATTCCATAATCGGGAACAAGTCTGTGAGGTAGTCACGTAGGATGTTACCAGTTACAGAAATTGTATCTAGGCCACGAGCAACACGTTCAAGTGTGTAACGCATCGCACGTACTTGAGACATGATTTGAATGTCTAAACCAGTAGTGTCGTGGTCTTTCAAGTAAGTTTGAACTTTCTTGATGAGTTCGTTTTCGTGTGGACGGTATGGGTCAAGCCAGAAGATCGCAGGCATGCCAGAGTTACGTGCACGAGTTACTGCAAGTTTCACCCAGTCGCGGATCGGAGCGTCTTTCACTTGACACATACGCCAGATGTCGCCTTCTTCCACGTTTTGAGACATCAACACTTCACCTGTTTCAAGGTCAGTGATGTTTGCAATACCTGCTTCAGGAATTTCGAAAGTCTTGTCGTGTGAACCGTATTCTTCAGCTTTTTGCGCCATCAAACCAACGTTAGGTACAGTACCCATAGTGCGTGGGTCAAAGTTACCATTCCATTTACAGAAATTGATCATTTCTTGGTAGATACGCGCGAAAGTAGATTCAGGCATTACAGCTTTACAGTCGTACTGTTTGCCGTCAGCACCCCACATTTTACCGCCACCACGGATCATTGCAGGCATAGATGCATCTACAATTACGTCATTAGGTGAGTGGAAGTTAGTGATACCTTTTGCAGAATCAACCATTGCAAGTGCAGGACGGTGTTCTTGGCAAGCATGTAAGTCAGCAATGATTTCTTCACGAAGAGAAGTCGGAAGAGTTTCAATTTTTTCGTAAAGACCAGACATACCGTTGTTGATGTTAATACCTAACTCATCAAACAATTTGCCGTGTTTTTCGAATGCATCTTTGTAGTAAATCTTCACACAGTGACCGAAAACGATTGGGTGAGACACCTTCATCATGGTCGCTTTTACGTGTAGAGAGAACAAAATGCCTGCTTCTTTACAATCATCTAATTCTTTTTCATAGAAGTCGCAAAGTGCTTTTTTGCTCATGAACATTGAGTCGATGATTTCGCCGTCTTGAAGCGCAACTTTAGGCTTAAGAACAACAGTTTCACCAGACTTAGTGATCAATTCCATTTTTACATTGCGAGCGCGGTCTAAAGTCATAGACTTTTCGCCGTGGTAGAAGTCACCTTCATCCATGTGAGAAACGTGAGTTTGTGACCACTGCTTCCATTCGCTCATAGAGTGCGGATGTTTCTTCGCGTAATTTTTTACTGCAGTAGGCGCACGACGGTCAGAGTTACCTTCACGAAGTACAGGATTTACAGCAGAACCTAGGCATTTGCTATAACGTGCCTTGATTTCTTTTTCTTCCTCAGTCGCTGGGTTTTCTGGGTAGTTCGGAATTGCAAAACCTTTAGACTGTAATTCTTTAATGCAAGCAGTTAATTGGCCAACTGAAGCACTGATGTTCGGAAGTTTGATAATGTTTGTGCTTGGATCTTGGGTTAATTGTCCAAGCTCTGCCAAGTTATTTGGCACCTTTTGTTCTTCGCTTAGATAGTCTGAAAATTCAGCGAGTACACGTGCTGCAACTGAGATATCGCGTTTAACGATTTCAACGCCAGCAGGTTTAGTAAAGGTTTCAATGATCGGCAGCAGAGAGTAAGTCGCCAATAATGGCGCCTCGTCGGTCAGTGTGTAGATGATAGTTGACTTTCCACCAGCCATATATAGCCCCTTGCTTTAGATTGTGTCTTTGAGGTTCGAGCTTGTGGCTCGCCTCTATGAACCGATTTGCTTAAATAAAACTATGAAAGTATCGGGGTTCATTGCTTTTCAGTCAACGCAAGATCCTGTGATGTGGTCATTTCGTAGAAAAATGATACAAAAGAAGTGCAGTTTGACGCCCAATTTTAGCGCAAAACCGAGAAGGGAAATATTGAAAGCTTGTTATTCATAGCTTAAAGCTATTGAACAATTAAATTTATATCATTTTTTGGGGGCTGATCTGTTCTTTATGGCTCGTTCAAGTTTTAGTTGTAAAGCAAAGCGTTTGATAGGTCAAACCGAATGCCTTAACTTTTAGGTGTAGATTTGGTGCGGAAGTTCGAAAATTAGTCAGGATTGGGGACTTTATTAAAGAACGACGTGAGTTTGATGCTCCGTTTGACTTTGAAGGCTCGCGGAATGTTTATGCGATAACTTATATATCTGATGAATAAGGCATGGCACTTTTTCAGCTTCAGTCATTTGGGTGAATGAGTTCATGTGCACTAGAAGCATGAAACGAATCTTTAGCTCAGTTTAATAAAGTAAAAGCAAGCAAGTATGGTTTAATGCTCAAATGACACACATAACTGATAAAAACTAATAAATTAGTCTAATAGAAAAACTTAAAAATAGATTCATTTAGTGTAGCTGACTGAAACGAGCATCCTGATGAGCAATCTGGTCATAGAATAGTCATAAAACTCACTATTTTTTGTGATGTGGTTAAAGAAAATTAAACCCAGTTTTTTAGGTCTTATGTAAATGAATATTTCTTTTGGTCATGTTTTTAGTTTGAATAAAACGCGAAAAGTACGATTTAAAATAAACAGTCAATAAAATTTAAATTAATTTAAGTTTCTAATTTTATTGTTTTAATTTTTGTATTGCATTTAATATGATGTTCTTTATAGATATTTTTATTTTCTAATTGGATGAAAGTTCGATTAAATAGCGCATTCGTAAATGATGTTTGTCTTTTTGTTGGGTTTTGTTATTGAGTGTTTGGGCTATTTTTGCTATTAATCTTGAACATAACAGTTGGTTTTTATCTTTAAGATAAACCCTGAGGAGAGCAACGGGATGGCTTTACGTTTACTGGATATTGGTACACAAACCGAATTATTAAC
Source organism: Acinetobacter sp. P37 (assembly GCF_057480965.1). Lineage (NCBI taxonomy): Bacteria > Pseudomonadati > Pseudomonadota > Gammaproteobacteria > Moraxellales > Moraxellaceae > Acinetobacter > Acinetobacter sp. P37. The sequence goes on from NZ_JBLIYY010000010.1 coordinate 56,465, forward strand.
TGCCTGTCGTTTGTCTTTATTGATGGGGGTTTATACCGACGACAACCGCATTGCAGAATTTTTAAAGTTCGCGCGTGGTATTGTGCAAGTCGATAATGCTGTCCTCGCATTTAAAAATGAACCTTATATATGGTATGCGTCAGAGCACATATTTAAGGCCTTTATGGCCGAAGCTGATGATGATCGTCTAGATCAGTTTTTTGCTGAACATTCTCGTATAGACCGAGACGCTGAAAATTACCAAGCTTATTCCGACTATATGCAAGAACTTGGATTAGGGCATCAGCGTTTAGTCGCTTTCGATTTAAAATATGATCAAGAATCTATCGGTAAAGTTATTTTATTCGATGATCAAGTCACTGCATTTGAAGCCAAACAATTAAAGATCGTTGAAGAATTTGTACAAAGTCTAGTCAATATTATTCAACTTCGTGTTGAAAATGCCGAATTAAAAGAAGCCTATGAACAGCAGTCGGCACTGAATTTTAGTAAGACTAAATTTTTCCAAATTATTGCGCATGATTTAAGAGCACCTTTTCATGGTCTACTTGGATTTTCTGAAGTTTTGGCACAGGAGCGTCATACCTTAGATGATTCGAGTGTGCAAAATATTGCAGACTATTTATATGACACCACACAATCGACGTATAACCTCTTAGAAAGCCTGTTGAACTGGGCCATGGCAGAAGGTGGTCGCTTTGTTTATCACCCGATTAATTTTGATTTACATCAGTCTGCAAAAATCGTCAGTGATGTCTTAAATAGCTTGGCTGTGAAGAAAAATATTCGACTGATCAATGCCGTGCCTGAAGGTATTAAAGTCAATGCAGATATCAATATGATCACATCAGTGATGCAAAACTTGGTGTCAAACGCATTGAAATTTACCCATACCGATGGTAGAGGTGTGGTGACGATTTCAGCCGATCGAGATGGAGAACGGGTTGTATTCACTATTCAAGATACTGGATTGGGGATGACCCAAGCTCAGATCGATGATTTATTTCAGCAAAAACTGACGGTTAGTATTAAAGGTACGGCAGGAGAACGTGGTACGGGGTTGGGTTTAGTCCTTTGTAAACGTTTTGTGGACTTAAATCAGGGTGAAATTGTGGTGAATTCGAAAGAAGGTGAAGGCACACAATTTAAAGTCTGGTTGCCACAGGCGACGAGCCTGCATCAAACCCTAAATACCGAGAGTAGCAGTGCACAGAAAGATGCGACCTTATAAAGATGGGACCTTAAGTGAACTTTAATACGCATCTATTGGTATAAAAGCCTAAAAATACTTTTCCCTAAGCGTTATCAACTGTTATAACTAGAAAAAAATCACGCTAGGGTTTGTGAAATGAATGCGGAGCAATTGCAGAAAACATTACGTGCCAGTCAATATGCTGAACAGGTGCTCGGAATCCATCAGGCCAGTTTAGAACAAGACTATGCAATTGATCAGTTTCAAACCTCGCTCAGTACAGCACAAATTCAACATTTTGTCGCAAGCAGCCTTGCCGATATCCAAGATGAAAATAGTTGGATGCGTGCAATTCGTGTGCTGCGCGCACGTCTGATGTTTCGTTGGATTTGGCAAGATGCCAATCAACTCACCGATGTCGTCACCTTAACTCGAGAGCTTTCAGACTTTGCCGATGCGTCCATCTGTGCGGCAAAAGATTTTGCGCTGAATCCGTTGATTGCGAAATATGGCGAACCGCTAGGCTATAAGGGGAAAGTTCAAGACCTAATTGTGGTTGCCATGGGAAAACTTGGTGCACAGGAACTTAATCTTTCAAGTGATATTGATCTTATTTTTGCCTTTGATGAACAGGGCGAAACCAATGGTCGAAAATGTATCGATGTACAGCAGTTCTGTATTTTGTGGGGACAAAAATTAATTTACCTGCTTGACCATATTACCGCAGATGGTTTTGTCTTCCGTGTAGATATGCGCCTTCGCCCATGGGGTGATGGTTCTGCCTTGGCAATCAGTCATGCGGCATTAGAAAAATATTTAAGCCAGCATGGACGCGAATGGGAACGCTATGCCTGGATTAAGGCACGTATCGTCACGGGCGGTAAAGAAGGCGCCGAGTTATTGGAAATGACCCGACCTTTCGTCTTCCGCAAATATGTCGATTACACCGCTTTCGAAGCTATGCGTGACATGAAAGCCATGATCGAACGTGAAGTGCTACGTCGTAATATCGAAGATGATATTAAACTCGGTGCAGGCGGAATTCGTGAAGTTGAGTTTATTGTTCAAGTCTTTCAGCTCATCTATGGCGGTTCAAAACTCGAGTTGCAAGACCGTCAATGTTTAGTGAGTCTGCATCATTTAGGTGAAGTTGGATTATTAGAAAAAACCGCAGTTGCTGATCTAGAAGATGCATATTTATTTTTACGTCGCATTGAACATGCGATTCAAGCGCTCAATGATCAGCAAACCCAATCGTTGCCACATGAGCCTGAACCCCGCCAACGTATTTTAGATACTTTAGGTTTTGCATCTTGGGATGACTTTTTGCATGTGCTCAATCAGAAACGTGCCAAAGTCATTTACCAATTTGAACATCTTATCAAAGAAAAAGAACCCGATCCGTTATTGGAAAGTTTTAGTCATTTAGAAGCCCAGTTGAACGATGTTCTAGATGATGATGCCAAAAATTTAATTCACGAATTTTGGTATGGACATGCGCTGAAAAAATTACCTGCCAAAGCTGTACAGCGCTTAAAAACCTTTTGGCCACATCTCATTGAGGCGATATTACAGTCAGATAAACCTCAGGTGGCCTTACTACGTCTCATGCCTTTGGTGGAGTCGGTGCTGCGCCGTACAGTCTATTTGGTGATGCTGATTGAGAGCAAAGGGGCATTACAACGATTAGTGAAAATGGCAACAGTGAGTCCTTGGATCTGCGAAGAATTGACGCATTATCCCGTGCTGTTGGACGAGTTTCTGTCGATGGATTTTGAGCTACCAAAGCGTAAAGATTTAGAAGACTCTCTACGTCAACAACTACTTCGAATTGAAATTGATCAAGTTGAAGATCAGATGCGTGTTCTTCGATTATTTAAAAAATCCAATGTCTTAGCAGTAGCTGCTAGTGATGTGTTGGCCGAAAGCCCATTGATGAAAGTATCGGATGCATTGACCGATATTGCTGAAGTGTCGGTGAATGCAACCTTGCATTTGGCATATCAAATTGTTGCCAAAAAACATGGTTATCCAATCGATGCAGAAGGGCAGCGTTGTTCGATTGATCACACGGCTTTCGCGGTAATTGGCTATGGCAAGGTGGGTGGCATCGAGCTGGGTTATGGTTCGGACTTGGATTTGGTGTTTATTCACTATATGGACGAACAAGCCGATACCGATGGACAGAAACCAATTAGTGGCTTTGAATTTGCCATGCGGGTGGCACAAAAATTTATGTCCTTAATGACCACGCAAACCCTAGATGGTCGAGTGTATGAGGTGGATACACGTTTACGACCTTCGGGAGAGGCGGGGTTACTGGTGACCAGCTTAAAAGCCTTTGAGCAATATCAACATAAAAATGCTTGGGTCTGGGAGCATCAAGCTTTAGTACGTGCCAGAACGATTGCAGGTGAGCACAGTTTACGGATTGAAATTGAAAACTTGCGCTGCAATATTTTGACTCAGCCACGCGATGAGAACAATGTTCGTGCAGAAGTGCTCAAAATGCGCCAAAAAATGAAAGACCATCTAGGTTCTTCTAAAGAGCAGCAAAAAGATGGAATTTTTCATTTAAAACAAGATGCAGGTGGTATCGTTGACATCGAATTTATGGCACAGTATGCAGTATTAGCATGGAGTGGGTCGAATCCCGATCTCGCCCATTACTCTGACAACGTACGAATCCTTGAGGATGCCGCAAGAACGGATTGCTTATCCAGCGCCGATGCGACAGCATTGATTCAAGCTTATCTCCGTGAACGAGCCGAGAGCCACCGTTTAGCACTTGCGAATCAATCCATGCAAGTTTCAGCTGACGATTGGCACGATACCCGAGTGGTCGTTTGCAAGCTATGGCAAAGATTAATTGATCCAACTGCAACGTTTGCATTGGATAAAAATGACTGTGTATAAAAATTTGGAGTGTGTGCCATGAACTTGGCTGATCGTGATGGTTTTATTTGGCAAGATGGACAATTGGTTGACTGGCGTGAGGCGAAAACTCACGTATTAACACATACATTGCATTACAGCATGGGTGTGTTTGAAGGCGTCCGTGCTTATGAAACTCCGAATGGAACGGCTATTTTCCGTTTAAAAGAACACACTAAGCGTTTATTAAATTCTGCAAAAATTTATCAAATGAAAGTCCCATTTGATCATGCAGCATTAGAACAAGCTCAAATTGATGTGGTTCGTGAAAATAAATTGGCTTCTTGCTATTTACGCCCAATTATTTTTATTGGTTCAGAAAAATTAGGTATTGCAGCAACTGACAATACAATTCATGCCGTTGTTGCTGCATGGAGCTGGGGTGCTTACCTTGGTGATGAAGCGATGGCGAAGGGTATTCGTGTTAAAACGTCTTCATTTACGCACCATCATCCAAACGTGACCATGTGTAAAGCAAAAGCATCTGGTAACTATACTTTGTCAATTCTTGCACACCAAGAAGTGGCACATGCTGGCTATGACGAAGCAATGTTACTCGACCCACAAGGTTATGTATGTCAAGGTTCAGGCGAAAACGTATTCTTAGTTCGTGATGGCGTGATTCATACTCCTGACATCGCGGGTGGTGCACTTGATGGTATTACCCGTCAAACCATTATTACGATTGCGAAAGACCTTGGTTTTGAAGTGGTTGAACGTCGTATTACACGTGACGAATTCTATATTGCTGATGAAGCATTCTTCACAGGTACTGCTGCTGAAGTGACGCCAATCCGTGAATATGATGACCGTCAAATTGGTGAAGGTTGTCGTGGTCCAATCACTGAGCAAATCCAAACTGCATTCTTTAATGCGGTTCAGGGTAAAGACCCTAAATATGCGCACTGGTTAACTTACGTAAAATAAGCTGATCGGTTAAGATGAAAAGGCGAAACTAAGTTTCGCCTTTTTTATTGGCTTGAAGATATTGAATTTTTGGGAACGTGACTATGCATATTGTTTATATCAGTGATGGTAAAGCAGGACATCGCTCACAAGCTTTGGGTTTATTTAAAGCCATGCAGCGCCAATCTCAGGAAATAGTCACATTTCAAGAAATTTCAATTGATGATTTGCCTATAGTGACACTTATTTCTGCGCTGTTTAGCCATCAGCTTCATACTGTTGAACACGAGCCAACCTATATTTTTGGCGTCGGTAGCCACACACATTTTCGAGTATGGCTGTTAGGCAAAGTGTATAACAAAGCCAAAACCATTATTTTAATGAAGCCAAGCTTGCCGTTTGCATGGTTTGATTATGCTGTGATTCCACAGCACGATGGTATTCAAGCATCAAATAAAGTACTAACGACACAAGGTGCGTTAAATCCTATTGTAAATGAAGAGCGGCATCAGCATGGTCGAATCCTAATCGCTTTGGGTGGCTCTTCAAAACGCCATCAGTGGAATGCAGCTAAAGTACTTCATGCAATTCAACAGATAGTCGAGCTGAATCCAAATTCAGAAATCATTTTGACCACTTCACGGCGCACACCAAAAGCGTTTTTAGCAGAATTAAAACAGTTAAAAAATATTGAAAAAGTACAGATTTTCCCAGTTGAAGTCACTCCGCAAGGTTGGATTTTCGAAGAAATGCAAAAAGCCGAAGCGGTTTGGGTAACTGAAGATAGTGTTTCAATGATTTACGAGGCTCTCACCGCGGGTTGTAAAGTCGGGGTGATTGAAGTGGATCGGTTGAAGGAAGATCGGATTACAACATCTGTCGATCACCTTTTTCATCAACAGTATATTACTCGTTTTACTACCTTGTCTCAATTAGCTCAACCACAATATTTTGCTGAAGCAACTCGAGTTGCAGTTGAAATATTCAAATAATGAACAGATTCTTTAATATAAACATCTAGATAAATTAAGATACTAAAATGCAATGACTAACGCTTACGCTTTTTTTGAACAATATCAATAAAATAAATGATGGAAAAAAAGCCGAAACTTAAGTACAGTGGCGTTCAAAATTTGTATCTAAGGAAAATAGCAGCAAGTCCTGATACAAGAACATTATTGGAGATAAGAATGACATTGCTTCTACATAAAAAGAGTGTAATTCACTTTTTTTATACATTTTTTTTAGTGCTTTTTTTGGGGGGGGCAGAATACTTTTTAACAAAGAATGGCGTAGTAAGTATTGAGTTCTCAAAATATGTTGAAAGTTACTTATTAGTTTTCATTTTATTTTATCTCTGTTTATTATCTGGGTATAAAACTTTTTCCTTAATTGTAACTAACTTTATCATTTACATTATTGGTTCCAATATTGTTTTTTTGACCTATTTTGGCCGTTTATTAATGCCTTATGATATTAGTCAATTTTTTTATGAATTTGCCGATATTATGGGAGGATTGTCTGGTGGAATAAAAATTTTCCTTATTCCGCTCTGTCTATATTTACTGCTGATTGTTTTAAATACTATTTATATTTTGAAATATGTAAACAATAAAGAAGCAGGATATAAAAAATACCTCTTTTTTATGGTTGCCGTATTAGGTTTAATGGGACTTATGGTTCCAGCCTTAAAGGGAAAAGTCTTTGAAAATAATCTACATTACCCAGTTGTGAGAAATACCATTAATTGTATTTCCAGCTTTTTAATTGGAAGCAGTAAATCTTTATTTTCAGAACCTGAAGCTAAAAAAGTATATTCAAAATACAGTGTTGAAAATATTGATACAGTGCAAGACTTTAATGTGATTGTGGTTGTTGGTGAAAGTACTGCATTTAAACATTTGGGCTTATATGGTTATGAAAGGCAAACCACCCCATTTTTGAGCTCACTTAATGGGCAATCAGGGTTTAAATATTTTTATGGCATCAGTCGAGGTTTTTCTACACGTATAGGTGTTCCACTTTTGCTTAATGTTATTTATGAACCAGATAATGCTGAGCAGTTATTATCCATGCAAACAAATTTATTTACGCTTGCTAAAGAAACTGGTCGCAATACCTTATATCTTTCTAATCAAAAGTCTGGCGTTCTCGCTTCTTTAGTAAACATGAAAGATATTGATCAATTCCATGATGTGTTCTCTAAAGAAATGCCAGAGAATACAACAGATATGCGATTAATCGAATTGATTGAAAAGAAAAAAGAGGCATTGGGGAAAACACCATATTTTATGGTTTTACATCAGCGTAATAGTCATTTTGCTTATGAAGAAAACTATCCGAAAGCTTATAATTTTTATACAGGCAGTAAAGATGAGTTTGCGAAATTGGTCGACACTTATGACAACTCAATGCATTTTCAAGATGACTTCTTTAAAGCTCTAAGAATATCTGCTCAAAAAGTTAGTTCTAAACCAACCCTCATTTTTTATACATCGGATCATGGCGAACTATTTGGTGAAGATGGTTTATGGGGACATGGTACACCAATTTTACAATCTGCTGCTGTTCCAGTTCTGATGTTTGGAGTCAACGGTGCTGAGAAATGGGTAGATAATCTTCAATATTCAAATTGTTATATGTCAAATTATGAATTGGGTAAAATTGTTGCGGCTTCATTGGGACGTGAAATTACCAATCCAAATGAAAGTAGTGATCAAATTTTTATTAATATCAATTTACCACAGGATGGTTCAAGTAAGTTTACTACGGTGAAAGCTAAAGAAGCTCAAGCATTATGTACACAATAATATTGAACTCACTTTAAAATACTCAAAAAGCTGATTTTTGTATTAAACAGAAATCAGCTTTTTTAATGGATGTTTAAATAGAAAATGGTGATCTCAAATTGAGATCTCTACTTTTCTTATGAGGAGGACTGTGGCACTATTTGGCAAGAAACTTTGGTTTGGTCCATGTCGTGATTTATATTTGTATTTTTGTCCTCATGATTTTACTCGTATTGAGTTATAAATATGCATGGTGGAAACCTGCAGTAGACTGGAAAAGACCACGTGTTTTAATGTATCACATGGTACGCGAGCATATTGATGGGGCGAAATTTAATAAGTTGCGGGTGAAACCTGAAGAGTTTGAAAAGCAAGTAGCTTGGATGAAAGCTGAAGGTTTTCATTTTGTGACGATGCATGAGTTGCAACAAAATTGGGGACGGCATCCAGAAAAAACTGTTGCCATTACATTTGATGATGGTTATCTGGATAATTTGGAAAATGCTTATCCAATCTTAGAAAAATATCAAGCCAAAGCCACCATTTATGTAGTGGTGGATCGTCATGATAGAGATTGGTCAACCTATAAAAAAGCCCATCATAATAGCGGTGAGTTAGCGCGTGAGCCGAAATTAAGTGATGAGCAAATAAAGCAGTTGGCACAGAGTGGTTGGGTTGAAATTGGTTCTCATACTTTGACTCATGCCAATTTGGATAAATTGGATGATGCAGCATGCTTATTTGAACTTACAGAATCTAAAAAACAATTAGAGCAGTTAATTGATACGTCTGTGAGTAGTTTTGCCTATCCATTTGGTATTTATTCGGACCGTGACGTACGTATGGCAAAGGAAGCAGGTTATAGCAATGCTGTGACCACCAAAGAGGGGATTGATGAAACCTCACTAGATTTCATGCAATTACAACGGATTAAAATTAGTGGAAAAGATTCAATGTTTGCTGTGAAGTTGCGGATGAAATTAGGTAAGAGAGCTTGATTACTCTCTATTATTAATTTTACGTACATGATCTAATTGGTTGAAATAAGTTATTAGTTTTGGACGATGTGTATCCCAAGTTGAAATTGGATTGATACGTGAAGTTAAATAGATGAAAAAGTCTGAAATTTTTTGTTTTGGAGTATGACGGATACTTTTCCAGTAGGTTGAAAGTGCCTTTTGAGTGAGTAGCTTTTTATCTTTTTCTAGAAGCTCTGGATTATCCTGAATAAAATCATTAATTGTAAAAAACATATCATGGTGCTGTTGTTCTAAGTGGCGAGATAAACGATTTTCACCACGAATGGTTTTTGTTTCAGATTTATCTAAGATAACAAACACACTATGTAAATCGCTAGAAATAATTTTTTGAGAATATCTGGCTAAGTTTAAAGCTAGAGATTCATCTTGAATAAATATATTTTCATTGCAGCCTCTAGACTTTAAAAATAATTCTCGCGTACACATGACGCACATCTGCATAATATTATTTTCAAGTACATAGCTTAAGGGAGTCGTACTAGATTCCCAGATTCCAGTAGTATGTTTTTGAATTTCATTGACATCGTGAATCTTTACTTTTTCTGCATAGCACAAATCCGCTTGCTGTTTTTGCATCTCTTGTAAAAACATATTTAAGCGATCTGGAGCCAGAATATCATCAGAATCCATGAAAAAGAGATAATCACCAGTTGCAGTAAATGCGCCTTGGTTTAGGCGAACAGCAGGACCTTTATTATTCGTATTTTGGATAATTTTGACTTTGGGATAATTGGTCAATAAGTATTGATAATTAGTCGGCCATTCTGGATCTGTAGAACAGTCATCCACCACAATAATTTCATGTAAATTTTCATCTTCGGGTTGTAGTGAGTCGATTGTTCTATTGAGCAATAAACCCTTATTGTAGTGAGTGAGGATGACGGAAATCATTTTAATATCCTAAATTACGTTTAAAAGCTTGAACAATCGGTCCAGTTAAATCAAAGTCTTGGGTATTTTTATATTTTGGACATTGAAAATCTTCTGCTAAGTTTTGTCGTTGCATGAGTTTATGTTGAAGGTATTTCTGATTTAAAGGTTCTAAAACAGATTTGGAGCTATAAATTGAACAGATAAAGCGCCCACTTTGAATGGTTTCAGCTAGCATTGAGGTGCTATCTTCTGTAACAAAAATATAAGTAGTCGGTTGAATAAGCTGAACAAGAGGTGGTGCATTTTGTGTTTGAACTAAATGCAATTGAATATTTTCAGGAAGATGATTTCTTTGAAAATAGCAATCTAAATTTGGTGTACGTCGTGAATTAGTAATGAGTCCTTTCAACTGATTTTGAGTACAAAACGCAATAAATTTATCGATAATTTTTTCAAAATCGTCATATGTAAAAGGATGCTCATCTGTTGGACCACCTAAGATTAATAAAGCTGTTGTTTGGTCGAGTTGGTCCTGTTGCAGATTAATAAAGTCTTTTTTAACTGGCGGGGTGGTAAGCACAACTTGGTCCGACGCAGTATTTTGTTTTAGTGCTGTAATTGTACAGTTCACCAGTTGTCCATTTACTTTGCGTAAATCACCTGCGTAAAACAATGGAACTTTTAATCTGCGACTGACAAAAATGCCATAGAGCAAATTCGGCATGCCTGAACAAATAATACAATCAATATTTTGCTTTGACTGAAAATTCTCAAAAAAAATGGCTGAGCAAAAATCAAAAAAAGCAGGATACCAACTAAGTTTTTTTAATAGGCTTATTTGCCACTTCTTTACGTTGGGAGTTTCGACTTTATTTAAGATTGTTGTATAAGCTGTTTCTAAGTAGTCATATACGCCAAGACTGGGATTTAAGTGTCCAGCACGTTGGTCGTGAATAACGAGAACCGAAAGGCTAGGTTTTCTTTTCATCATATTTGAGCGTTTGATCTATCTACTTTGTATGGTAACAAAATTCTATAATCTTGTCAGAAGTGAGATCTAACGAAAATAGGCAAAGGATTATTTTAAAATAGGTGATGGTTTCTCTTAGCTGAAAATATTAGAATATAGTTCTAATGAACAATTGGTAAAATTTACCGTAAAGGCTCCTTTTCTTGAAAAAATTAAAAATAGTTCACACAGTTTATGGAGATGCTTCAGGTGGGCGTTGGCAAGCAATGCTGAACACTTTTGATGCATTAGAAAGTAAGGGGCATGAAGATATTTTGGTATATGGTGATGAAAATAAAAAGTTAAAATCTGAAAATTATCCAAAGTTTCTTCTTAATAGCTCAGGATTTTATGACCTAATTGCTGCAGTAAAACTCGCTTTATGGCTACGTTCTTATCGTCCTGATGTTGTGATTGCTCATAGTGGGCGTGCGGTTTATTTATTTAAAAATGCAATGCTTTTTGCACGAATTAAATGCCCTGTTATTGCGATGAATCATAGTCATAACGTGAAAAGAACATTACGTGCAGATGGATTTATTCATATTACTCCTTATGTAGGACAGTGTGTTGCTGAGGCTGCTAAAAAGAAGGGTGTGGATTTGAGTCAAAGACCACAAGCAGTTATTCCAAATTTAATACATTTACCAGATGATGAACCTTCTTTTGCTAAAAACCTTGGGGAACCTGTGGTCTTAGGAATTATGACGCGCTTGGTTGAATATAAGGGTACGCACATAGCAATTTCTGCTGTGGAGCAGTTAAAGCAAAAAGGATACTTGGTTAAATTGTTGATTGCAGGGGATGGTGAACAGAAAGATTTTTTATTTCAGCAAGTTAAAGATTTGAATTTGGAGAGTGACGTAGAGTTTTTAGGTTGGATTGGTGAGGAACAAAAAAGAAAGTTTTATAAAGATATTGATATTGCACTCGTTCCTACAATGAATGATACCCAACCATTGGCTATATTAGATGCTTTTGCCTGGGGGAAACCAGTGGTTGCGAGTGATCATATTAGCGTTCAGCAGATTATTCGACAAGGTGAAAATGGATTGATGGCGGAGTGTGGGGATGTTGAAAGTCTAGCTGAAAATATTACTTTTTTAACTGAACATCCCGAGCAAGCTTATGAAATTGCACAGACTGGACGCCAAGATGCTGAAAATGAATATCAGTTTTGTAAAGTTGCGGATAAGTTGATTAATTTTCTTGATACTAAGTATATTTAATAATGTCATTATGGTTGATTTGAATTGGTTATGAAAATTTTAGTTACAGGCGGTGCAGGATTTATTGGTTCAGCTGTCATCCGTCATATTATTCAAAATACCAATAACCAAGTTCTGAATATAGATAAACTGACTTATGCGGGTAATTTAGAATCGTTAAAAGAAATCGATCAATACCCGAACTATGAGTTCAAACAAATTGATATTTGTGATACAGAACAAATTATAGCTGCAATAGATGCATTTCAACCTAATGCAATTATGCATTTAGCCGCAGAGTCGCATGTAGACCGCTCAATTGATGGCCCTGCAGCATTTATTCAAACTAATATTGTGGGAACCTATACTTTATTGGAAGCTGCTCGAAAGTATTGGGTGGGGCTTGACGTTGAAGCTCAACAAAACTTTCGTTTTCATCATATTTCAACAGATGAAGTATATGGTGATTTAGAAGGCACGGAAGATTTATTTACCGAAACAACCTCTTATGCGCCAAGCTCACCTTATTCAGCGAGTAAGGCTAGTTCGGATCATTTGGTACGCGCTTGGCACAGAACTTATGGTCTACCTGTCATAGTAACGAATTGCTCAAATAATTACGGTCCATATCATTTCCCTGAAAAACTAATTCCACTGGTGATTCTAAATGCGCTAGATGCTAAACCTTTACCTGTATATGGTAATGGTCAGCAAATTCGGGATTGGTTGTTTGTAGAAGATCATGCACGTGCTTTATATAAAGTGGTAACTGAGGGTGTAGTTGGAGAAACCTACAATATTGGTGGTCATAACGAAAAGCAAAATATTGAAGTGGTTAGAACTATTTGCAAGATTTTGGATGAGCTAAAACCACAAGCCAATGGTCAAGCGTATGAGTCACTGATTACGTTTGTAAAAGACCGCCCTGGGCATGACTTACGCTATGCAATTGATGCTACAAAAATTCAAAATGAATTAGGTTGGACACCAATGGAAACATTTGAAACTGGAATTCGTAAAACGGTAGGGTGGTATTTAAACAATTTAGACTGGTGTCGTCGCGTACAAGATGGCAGTTACCAACGTGAAAGATTAGGTGTGAGTTTGTAATGTCAAATACAACCAAAGGTATTATTTTAGCAGGCGGTTCGGGCACACGTTTATATCCGATTACCAAAGGGGTATCTAAGCAGTTATTGCCTATTTATGATAAACCCATGGTGTATTACCCGCTTTCGGTGCTTATGCTTGCGGGTGTTCGTAACGTACTCATTATTAGTACCCCTGAAGATATTGATGGTTTTAAGCGTTTATTGGGTGATGGCGCTCAATTCGGTATTCAGCTTGAATATGCAGTCCAACCTAGTCCAGACGGTTTAGCACAAGCATTTATAATTGGTGAAGACTTTATTGGAGATAGTAATGTTTGTTTAGTGCTTGGCGACAATATTTTTTACGGTCAAGGTTTTACCCCAATGTTGCGTCAGGCTGTGTCACGTCAAAAAGGTGCGACTGTATTTGGCTATCAAGTCAAAGATCCAGAGCGTTTTGGTGTGGTTGAGTTTGATGAGCAAAAACGAGTAATTTCTTTAGAAGAAAAACCTAAACAACCTAAATCTCATTTTGCGGTCACAGGTCTATATTTTTATGACAATGATGTGATTCAAATTGCCAAACAAGTGAAGCCTTCTGAACGTGGAGAATTAGAAATTACCACAGTTAATCAGATATATTTAGAGCGCGGTGATCTAAATGTGGAATTGCTCGGACGTGGTTTTGCATGGTTGGATACAGGTACACATTCAAGTTTACTGGAAGCAGCACAGTTTGTAGAAACCATTGAAAAGCGTCAGGGTTATAAAGTCGCATGTTTAGAAGAAATTGCCTTGAATAGTGGTTGGCTGAGCAAAGAACAGGTTTTAGAAATTGGGCAAAGCATGAGTAAAAACGATTATGGGCAATATCTCATTTCTTTGGTGAATGAGATATGAGTCAAGAGCCAATTTATGTAACACAACCTGTTTTACCTGAGCTTGCAGAGTTTATTCCTTATTTAGAGGAAATTTGGAAAAATAAAATTTTAACCAACTGTGGGCCTTTGCATCAGCAGTTGGAAAAAGAGCTTTGTGAGTATTTAGGTGTCGATTTTATTTCATTATTTAATAATGGAACGATTGCTTTAGTTACAGCACTTCAGGCATTAAATCTGGTTGATGGGGAGGTGATTACGACCCCTTATACATTTGTAGCTACAGCTCATTCAATAGTTTGGAATAAATTAACCCCTGTCTTTGTAGATATCGACCCTAATACTTCAAATATTGACCCACGAAAGGTTGAGCAAGCAATTACAGATAAAACAGTTGCGATACTTCCTGTGCATTGTTATGGAATTCCATGTGATGTCGATAGTTTGCAGAAAATAGCAGATAAAAATGATTTAAAACTTATTTATGATGCTGCGCATGCTTTTGGAGTGAGACATAACGGTCAAAGCTTATTAAATTATGGTGATTTAAGTGTAATGAGCTTTCATGCTACCAAAGTATTTAATACTTTTGAGGGGGGAGCTATTGTTTGCCATAGTGCTGAAATGAAACAACGCATTGACCGATTAAAGAATTTTGGTATTGTGAATGAGAATACAATAGACGATATTTCTTTAAATGGTAAATTGAGCGAAGTACATGCTGCACTTGGCTTATTGCAATTAAAATCTATTGATAGCACATTATTAGCACGTAAAAAAATAGATGAAACGTATCGTAAAGGGCTTGCAGACATATCAGGAATTCACTGTATTAAACGTCCGAGTTTAGAAAAAGATAATTACTCTTATTTTCCAATCGTTATTTCTAAGCCGTATCCGCTTAGACGTGATGAGTTGTTTGAAAAACTAAAGCTTAATGGGGTTTTTGCAAGAAAATATTTTTATCCGATAATGACTGATTTGACTATTTATAAGGAATATCAATCAGACACCCCTGAAGCGAAACTCTTATCAGAGGGAGTGCTTTGCTTACCGCTATATCCAAATCTTAGCCTAGATTCAGTACAGAAAATTATTGATTTAATTAAGGATAATTAAGATGGCTTTTTTAACAGAAGAGCAAATTAAAGCCATGGGCTTTCGTCATGTAGGTGAAAATTGCTTACTTTCAGATAAGGCTTCTTATTATAATTGTAAAAATATTAGTATTGGTAGTCATACCCGTATAGATGATTTTTCAGTACTATCTGCCGGGGATAGTGGTATAGAAATTGGGGATTATGTCCATCTTGCGATTGGTGTAAGTCTCATTGGAGCAGGGAAAATTTCAGTTCAAGATTTTGCAGGACTTTCATCTCGGGTTTCGGTTTATAGTAGTAATGATGACTATAGTGGGCAGTTTATGACTAATCCTACAGTACCAAGTCAATATACAAATGTAACGAGTTCAGATGTAATAGTTGGAAAACATGTGATTGTTGGCTCTGGAAGTGTAATTTTACCTGGTGTTACTTTAGAAACAGGTGTTGCTGTTGGTGCATTAAGTTTAGTAAATAAAAATTGTTCAGAGCTTGGTGTTTATATTGGGACACCTGTAAAACGAATTAAAGATAGAAAAAGAGATTTACTTGCGCTAGAAATAGAACTAAAAAAAGAAGGATCTATTTAGTATGGGTATATTAGTTTCAGTCTGTATTGTTACCTATAATCAAGAAAAATTTATAGAGCAGACTCTAAAAAGTGTTCTTAACCAAGATACTAGCTTTCAGTATGAAGTTATTGTAGGGGATGATTGCTCAACAGATGCAACTAGAAAAATAATAGAAGATTTTTTACTAAAATATCCTGATATTATAGTTCCAATTTTTCATGAGAGAAATATTGGTCCCTTAGAAAACCTTAAGACTGTATATAAAAAAGCCAAAGGTAAATATATTTATCATCTTGATGGAGATGATTTGGCTCTTCCAAATAAGTTGCAACGACAATTTGATATTATGGAGTCAAATTTAGATTGCTCAATTTGCACTCATAATATGCGATATATTGATGTCGAAGGAAATAGAGTGCGAGAATGGACCCATCAAAAGGGTAAATTCGATTTAGATTATTTATATTTAAATTTACCCTTTTTTGCTCATTCATCAAAAATGTTCCGAAATGATTTTATATTTGATTATTTTGATGAATTACATCCTCAAGCATTAGATATTGAAATACATATTGAGCAGGCTAGAAAGGGATTTATTTATCACATAGATGAGGAATTGGGTTCGTACCGTGTGGATGTTGGAATTAGTACTATTGGTAAAAAAATCAATCCAATTTTACCTATGGGAGTAATGAGAGTATATGATAAGAAATTGGTGGAAGAAAATGATTTATATAAACTTGAAAAATTAAGAAAAACTTATTCTAAGTACACACTTCAGTATGCCCGTCAATTTCATCAAACTGGCAGTGACTATGACTTATATTGTGAGTTGGTTAAAAAATCTCTATCTATAAGATATTACACCATCAGACAATTCAAATATTTTATACTAACCCTTTTGCCAAAGTCAGTCTACTTGATGAAAAGCAGATAAAATTTTAATTACATAGTCGAAGAATATTTTTCTGCATATTTTCCATGCATACTTTATCTATAGACTCTTTGCTATGTTTATAAGGATTTTGTATGCATTTTTCTAATGCATTACTTAAAGCTTGAATATTTTGTTTAGGAACTAATCCAAATTTTGCAGTATCTGTAGTAAATAAATCGGTAATACCTGCTGAAGAGTCATAACTAACAATTGGAACGCCAAGAGCAATTGCCTCTGCTAGAGTAACAGGGCTGCCTTCGTATAAAGATGACATTACTAGGCATTTACTTTGAAGCATAAGTTCTTGTGGATCATCAACCCATCCTAAGAAGTTAACTCTATCAGCAATACCTAACTCTTTACTTAACTCTTCAAGTTTTTTACGTTCTGAACCATCACCAACAATAGCCATTCTGCGCTTTGTTTCACACATGGCAAAAGCTTTAAGAGCATGATCAACTTGTTTAATTGGTACTAATCTTCCAACAAAAATGACGTCCCATTTTTTGTCTGTAGATGAATATTGATTTAGATATTGAGATGGAACCGTTACACCATTGGCAATAGTTTTGACTGAGCTTGGGTTAGCATATCTTTTAGCTTTATTTTCTAGATCACGGTTAACAGTGATTAAATTTCGATTGTGAAATAATTTAGAAAATTTTCTTTTATTTTTGAAAAAACGTAGGTATTCTTTCATTTGCTTCAAAGGGTTATTAAATTTACGAACTTCTAAAAGATCACCATGAATCCAGTGCCATACATTCCCTTTTAAATAAGGTGCCAACCAATGCCCGTTATTATACCCGGTTATAATAAGATCAAAGCTATATTTTAATAGTTCATTAATTTGGTGTTTCTCGTATTCATTTAGTGTTTTATTTTTCCACATTTTCCCCTTAGAAAAGGAAATTTGGACTTTAAGATCTATATATTTAATTGCTTTTGAACAAGAGTAATGATTTGAATTGCCATTTAAAACAGCGAGATGAATATCATGCCCATTACTAGCTAAATACTCTGCTAATTTGAGTGTAATTTTCTCTGCACCGCCACAGCCAAGATGGTCAACAATAAATAAAATTTTATGCATGATAAAGCAATAAGCAATCTAACTATTTTTTAGTATACCAGCCATACATAAAATACTGAATCCTAGAGTTTATTTAATCATTCCTTATCCGCATTACCTTTCAACACCATATAAATCAAACCGACAAAGATTAATAAGGCACCTGCAAGGCTGCTGACACAGAATAAAACAATACGGTTATAGGTGGTTAAGTTAAATAATTCGTTGGCTAAAATGTAGCGCATGAACAACCATTGTACGACAGAAAAAACAATCAACACGATTGCACGACGACGGACTTCAGGACGCATAGCCATATGAGAATCACTTAAAGTGGAAATTGAGGCTATTATGCCACTGTCGATAATCGATCTCAATTGAATAAGATTAATCCAAGCCCGTGCTACACAAATCTAAAGGTTGAATTTTATTCAGATCGCCTTTATTTGCGGTACATATTGATGTTGCCAAAGCAGACCCGAAAGCGTTTATAAGACCAGATATACTGTTCTGGCGCTTGGTTAATGATGTCTTGCATCGCGATGTTCAATGCGTCGACAGAGGATTGTAAATCTTTAGAGGAAATCTCTTCTGCTAAGGTTTGGCAATGCACATCAAAGTGCCTTAAGTTGGGTTGTCGGATACAACTTAAGCCGATGACATTACATTGGGTTTTTGCAGCAAGCTTTGAAACTAGCGTGATCGATAAAGTATTTTGCCCAAAAAAATTGGAATATATGCCGCCTGAAGCCTTCGGTAAATGGTCAGGTAAAATGACTGTTAGTCCACCTTGTTTCAAATGTTTAAAAATGGCACGGATCCCTGTTTCATCTGTCGGGACTAAGGTTGCACTAAACTTCTCACGTGCTTCTAACAGATAACGATTGATCCCTTTATTTTTATTCGGTTTATACATAATCATCGGTTCTGTATACAAGTTCAGCCATGCATTGAGTAATTCCCAGCAGCCAAAATGAGGAACCACCACGATCACACCTTTTTTATTCGCAAGTGCTTCCGTGAGGATATTTTCACCATAAATATTTTTCAGTAAGCTCAGGCTATAACTTGGTGGCATACCCCAACATTTAATAAATTCAATATAGGTCAAGCATTGGCTGCGGATACTTTGACTGACGAGCTGTCTCTTCGCTGTCGCTGACATATCTGGGTAGGCCAGTTGAATATTGATGCTGGTGATACGTTTGATTGATGAGTTAAACAGGTTAAGAATAAACGCGATCATCAAGGCCAAGTTTTGTAACAGCCAAAGTGGCAATAGCGCGATGATTTTGAATATAAAGTACATGGATCACAAGGTCTCAAAATTTACAGCATGGAATAAAATAAATTTTGCCAAGAGACCGGACTTATTCAGTGAAAAGTACAAAAAGATCTGAATCTAAAAACAAAATAATTGGAAGTGGAAAATTGAGCTGTCCATTGCTCAAAGGATGTAGTGAAACATCATAACGTACTTGAAGCGTTTTGATATTAGCAAAGTACATCAAATCTTAAATTTATGTTTTGTAGGTTTTCTACCACCTTTTGTAGGTTGACATAAAAAACCCTGCATAGCGCAGGGTTTTTTTAAACTTTTAAATCTAAATCTAAATCTAAATCTAAATCTAAATCTAAATCTAAATCTAAATCTAAAAATGTAAGATTATTTAGATTCTTCAGCTTTTGGTTTTTCACGTAAGCGAATACCTAAGTCACGTAATTGGTTCGCTTCAACTGGCGCAGGCGCTTGAGTTAAAGGACATTCCGCAGTCTTAGTTTTCGGGAATGCAATCACGTCACGGATAGAAGATGCACCAGTCATCAACATCACTAAACGGTCAAGACCGAATGCTAAACCACCGTGAGGAGGCGCACCGAATTTCAACGCATTTAACAAGAAGCTGAATTTCTCTTCTGCTTCTTCTTCAGAAATACCAAGCGCTTCGAAGATCGCTTTTTGCATTTCTAGGTTATAAATACGAAGTGAACCACCACCGATTTCAGTACCGTTCAATACCATATCGTAAGCAACAGAAAGTGCAGCACCTGGGTTGTTCTTCACTTCTTCAACGCTTGATTTTGGCAGCGTGAATGGGTGGTGAACAGACGTCCATTTACCGTCATCAGTTTCTTCGAACATTGGGAAGTCAACAACCCAAAGTGGCGCCCACTCGCAAGTTGCAAGTTTCATGTCGTGACCGACTTTAATACGTAAAGCACCCATCGCATCATTTACGATTTTCGCTTTGTCCGCACCAAAGAATACGATATCGCCATTTTCAGCGCCAACACGTTTCAATAGATCAAGCACGATTGGCTCGATGAATTTAACGATTGGAGATTGAAGACCTTCAATACCTTTTTCAAGTTCGTTGACTTTGATGTAAGCCAAGCCTTTCGCGCCATAAATGCCAACGAATTTAGTGTATTCGTCAATTTGGCTACGTGGAAGCGCGCCAGCACCTGGTACGCGAAGCGCAACAATACGGCCTTTAGGATCTTTTGCAGGACCTGCGAATACTTTGAACTCAACGTCTTGCATCATGTCTGCAACATCAACAAGTTTCAAAGGAATACGTAAGTCAGGTTTATCAGATGCATAGTCACGCATTGCATCTGCATACGTCATACGTGGGAACTTGTCGAACTGAACGTTTAGAAGTTCTTTGAACATCTTAACCGTTAAACGTTCCATTAAATCCATGATGTCATCGTCACTCATGAACGATGTTTCAACGTCGATTTGTGTGAATTCAGGCTGACGGTCAGCACGTAAGTCTTCATCACGGAAACATTTAGCAATTTGGTAGTAACGATCGATACCGCCAACCATTAACAACTGTTTGAACAATTGTGGAGATTGTGGAAGTGCGTAGAAGCTACCGTTAGAAACACGACTTGGTACTAAATAGTCACGCGCACCTTCAGGAGTCGCACGCGTTAAAATAGGTGTTTCCACGTCTAAGAAACCATTTTCTTCGAAGTAGTTACGAATTAGGTTAGTCAATTTAGAACGGAAACGAAGACGATCTAACATTTCTGGACGACGGATATCCAAGAAACGATATTTCAAACGTACTTCTTCAGAAATATTTGTGTTGTCGTCATTCAATGGGAATGGCGGAGTTTCTGAACCAGCAAGCACTTCGATTTCTTTACCAAGAACTTCGATTTGACCGCTAGTCATATTCGCGTTTTCAGTACCTGCGTAACGACGACGTACACGGCCTGTAATTTTTAATACGAATTCTGAACGTGCTTTGTCCGCAGTTGCGAATGCTTCAGGAGTATCTGGGTCAATAACCACTTGAACAAGACCATCACGGTCACGCATGTCAAGGAAGATTACACCACCGTGGTCACGGCGACGGTGAACCCAACCGCATAATGTAACGGTTTGGTCAATTTGAGCTTCGGTTAAAGAACCGCAGTAATGAGTTCGCATCATAGCGTTAGAAATCCAACTATATGGGTTAAGGTCAGCGAATACGTAAACAGCGTACCGCTTTTATTCGAATAGGGGATTATGCCTCTTTTTGGCTGTTTTGTCACAAGGACTTATTGCTAAAACTGCCAAATTTACAGCAAATTTTCGGTCAATGATGGGCTTAAGCCGATGACGTTGAAAAAATATTGGTGCTCTTGCTTAAGATCAGAAATATCAGACTACCGAAGCTAAACGTGGCTAAAAATGCACGGAAAAAATAATTAATGGCTTTGCCGACATAGGCATACAAGTCGTGTACAAAGGTATCAGAATAAATACTGTCAGCAAAATAAAAATAACTTGCGATGCCCGCAGCTAAAGACAGGGCCGCTAAACCATATACATAGACTTTGATGGATGTGGGGATGCTTACTGTACTTCGATAATGAAGATGATGACGATAAATCATCCATGCCAAAACGGGGAGTGCCAATCCAGATAATCCAATTTGCAACACGCGATGTAGGGGATATGAATGACCAAAAAATTGAATCGGTAGACTCAATAGATCCTTAAATGCAAAGGTACGAAAGTCAACATGGGTCAAGCCATCCCAAACAATATGCGTCGAAGTTCCAATGATGAGTGCGAGGATGAGACTGAGCATAAACCCACAGAATTGATTAAGACTCTGTAGATGCAGCGGCTTATTTAAACCAAAAAAAGCAAATAACATCGGGCGATAAAGCACATACCACAGCACACAAAACAGCAAACCAAGGATTAAGTTTGGAACAATTAACCCCGACCATTGATGTGAACCTGCATAGTCAGCATTAGTAAATAAACGGAATAAATCTGGCACCATGCTACCAATTGCGAGTGCTGCAATAGGCAGGCGGTTTCCGCTTAATTTGGAAATAGGCGGTGCGAGTACAGCATGGGATATGGTAAAAGGCATTGAACTAAAATAAATATATGAATAAATACAATGTAGTATCGGTGAGTGTATATGATTTGGGCAGATTAGAATGTTTTTTATTGCAAAAGTAATGAAATGTTATATTATAACATTTTTCAAAAATAGCCTGATTTGAGTCTCTCCAACATGTCTTTTCATAAGAATTTAATAACTGTTTCGATTTTTGCAGTGATTGCACCCAACCTTTATGCCGATGACCCAGAACAACAGGTACAAAAGCTCGAAGCCATTAATGTTCAGGTCCATCCCTTAAACCAAAGTGCGGCAGATTTTGCTGTTGCCGATAATGTCATTCAACATAAAGCCCTTGCACAAGGTGGAGTCACTATTGGTGATGCCATTGCCGGACAACCTGGAGTGTATTCAAATCAGTTTGGTGCAGGCTCAAGTCGACCTGTGCTGCGTGGTCAAGATGGGCCACGTGTCAAAGTGTTGGAGCATGCATCTGAAACAGCAGATGTTTCAACTTTATCCCCTGACCATGCAGTGACGGTTGATCCAATTTTAGCGAAACAAGTAGAAGTGATTCGTGGGCCATCCACTTTATTATATGCAGCTGGGACGGTTGGTGGGTTGGTGAATGTTACCGATCAAAAAATTCCAACGCAGATGCCTGAAAATGGCTCAGAGGGGCAGGTTGGGCTACGTTATAACTCAGGTAGTGACGAAAAATTAGCGAGTGCAGGTGTCACTGCTGCGCTAGGAGAAAATTTTGCACTGCGAGTTGAGGGATCAAAGCGTAAAGCCAATGACTATATTGCACCCAATTATTTCCATGATCATGATGGCGAATTAGAAAAAGAACGCCGCGTTGGCAACACCTTTGCAGAAGGGCAAAATGTCAGTGTAGGTGCGTCATGGATTCATGAGCGCGGTTTTGCTGGACTGTCTTATAGCAACCGTCAAGACCAATATGGCTTGCCGGGGCATAGTCATGAATATGAAAGCTGTCATCCACATGATGACCATTTACATTGTGATGGTCATGACAATCATGGGCATACCGATGAGCATGATCACGATCATGATGCCGCAGGCCCATGGGTCGATTTAAAGTCAGAACGTTATAATTTCCGTACCGAACTTGCGAATCCGTTTGCGGGCTTCCAAAAAATCCGTGCACATGCAAGTTATACCGATTATCAACATGATGAAATTGAAGGTGATACAGCGGCAACGACCTTTAAAAGTCAGGGCTATGATGGTCGTTTAGAGTTGGTGCATAACCCGATTGCGGATTGGGAAGGGGTGATAGGCGCACAATACAATCAGCAAAAGCTCAATATCAGTGGTGAAGAGTCATTGATGAACCCAAATAAAACCCAAAAATGGAGTGTGTTTGGTTTAGAGCATAAACAATTTGGTGATTTTCATGTCGAGCTGGGCGCCCGTGTCGATCAGCAGAAAATTCAAATCGATTCTGCACAAAAAGATTATGATGATTATGGCATCTCTTATTCAGGAGCTGTGAATTGGGCGTTTGCACCAAATTATAAATTATCCTTGGTGGGTTCTCATCAAGAGCGTTTGCCATTGGCGCAAGAGCTCTATGCAGATGGTAAGCACTTTGCGACCAATACCTATGAACGCGGAAATGAAAATCTGGATGTGGAAAAATCCAATAATCTAGAACTGGGTTTCCATTACGAAAAAGATCAGTTGGATTATCACGTTCATGTGTATCACAACTGGTATGACAACTACATTTATGCTGCAACCAAAGATAATTTTGAAAACTTCCGCTTAGTTGATTACACCCAAGACAAAGCCAAGTTCTATGGCGCGGAAGCTCAAGTGGGTTATGCAGTGAATGACATGTATAAACTGAGTGTATTTGGTGATTATGTTCGCGGCAAAATTGATGGTGAAAATGCGCCACGTGTGCCTGCAGGGCGCTTAGGAACCAAGGTCGATGTTGACTTTGCCGATGGTTGGTCAGGTCTTGCAGAATATTCACATGTATTCAAACAAGACAAAATCACTGCATTTGAGCGTGAAACAGATGGCTACAACATGGTGAATTTGGGTGTGGCCTATAGTGGTCAATTGAAAGATCAAAATGATTATCGAGTCTATTTCAAAGCCAATAATTTATTGGATGAAGATGTTTACTCTCATACGTCATTCCTTGCCAATATTCCACAAGTCGGTCGTAATTTTACGGTTGGTCTTGAATTTGGTTTCTAATTGAATTTGCACAGACTTCTCTAAGTAAGTCTAAGTAAAGTCACAGAAATCCTCTTGAAAAATCAATGAATAAAACCTAGTCTGAGCGCATTAGACTAGGTTTTTTCTTATGCGCATCATTCAACGAATACATCACAAGCTCAATTGGTCACGTCGTCGCTATGTGGGCGTGGTCATTGGTTTATTGGTTCTAGGTTATTTGGCATCGGCAACTTATCACACGCTAAAGCCACTCCCAGAAGGGTTGAACTACACGGGAAAACTTCGCCATGCTGAAGTGAACTTTTTAGTGGATGAAACCTATATCGATGCGCAAGGAAAGCAGCAACAGGAACATCGCATTTTTAAAGAAATGCTGAAAATGATTGAGGAAGCACAGTCGACCATTGTGTTGGATATGTTTCTCTTTAATCCGCAAGTTGGTGACTCTCAATTAAAACATGAACAATTAACACAGGAGTTGACCGATGCGCTGATTTTGAAGCGTCGACTATCTCCTCAAGTGGAAATTTTTGTGATTACTGACCCCGTCAATTCGGTATATGGCGGCATTCAACCTGAACATTATCGTCAATTGCGTCAAGGTGGAATTGAGTTAATCGAAACCAATTTGGTACCGCTTCGTGCATCCAATCCTGCATGGTCAGGCTTTTGGTATATCTGCTGTCAAGATATTGGCAATAATCCTGAACAAGGCTGGTTACCGAACCCATTGGGAACCGAGAAAGTGACGATTCGTAGTTATATGGATCTGTTTAACTTTAAAGCGAATCACCGAAAAACTTTGGTGGTGGATACCGTTGACGGTTGGAAAGGTTTGGTCACCTCTATGAATCCACATGATGGTAGCTCACGACATTCCAATGTGGCCTTAACCGTCAAAGGCATGACTGCAATTGACCTATTAAAAACTGAGCAAGCCGTAGGCATGATGTCCAATGCCAATATTCCATTTGTAGTGATTAAAGATGTTGAAGCGGCAAAAACTCAGCCACAGGTTCAAGTATTGACTGAAAAAGCAATTTATGATGCCACACTCGACTTAATTGATAGCGCGAAGAAAGCTGGAACTGAAATTGATATTGCCATGTTCTATTTATCTGAACGTAAAATTATCAAAGCACTGATTGCTGCGCATGAACGTGGTGTGAAAGTGCGTGTCCTACTCGATCCGAATAAAGATGCTTTTGGACGTACCAAAAATGGCATTCCAAATCGACCTGTAGCATCCGAATTACATGATGCGGGTATTGATGTACGTTGGTGTAATACTCAAGGTGAGCAGTGCCATAGCAAGATGATTTTAAAACGTACTGCTTATCAAGCCGATATGATTTTAGGTTCTGCCAATTTCACGGCGCGTAACTTGAAAAATTATAATTTAGAAACTGATTTACGCGTGATTGGTCTGAAAGATGCTCAAGTTTTTAAAGATGCATCACAGTATTTTAATACCGCTTGGTCAAATCTGGATGGTAAACAAATGAGTGTCGATTATAGTAAATATGCGGATGAATCGACCTTGAAATATATGTTGTATCGCTTTATGGAATGGAGCGGAATATCTACTTTTTAGAATTGTCTTAATCTCCCAAATCCCTCTTTTAAAAAGAGGGACTTTCCTCCCTTTTTTAAAGGGAGGTTAGGAGGAATTTAATCAGTTTTAATTCTTCGGTACAGGATTCGGCGGAACGATTTGATCTAAATCTTTATCTGACATTTGATCCAATTCTTTAATATCGGTTTTGATTTTCCATTTATCGGCATCATCTACTGGTTGTGGCAAACGAGCTTCTAACCAGTCACAGATGACATCTGGTGGAAAATCGGCGTGGTTACATTGAATCACCCAAGACAAGAATTGTTTTGCTTCGCCATTCATATATGGTGGCGGAGAAACCGGTAAAAATTGAGTCGGTAAGCGTTCATTTTTAGAAATATAGTTCAATACATGGCCCAATTCTTGAACAGTTTGCCATGCTAAAGGGTGATCTACATTAATTTGAAATTTAAACCACCACGCATTTTTGCCATCGGTGCCGTAGGAGTCGATTAAGGCTTCTTGGATACTTGGTACTTTCGAAAAAAATTGATGAAGTCGGTCAAAACTTAATTCAGACACAGCATTTGATCCACTACGAAATAAAATCAATCTTAGCATAATCCAATGAAAAACAGGCTAGCTTGAAGGTGCAATCAGCTTGGTCGGAAAATTAACAAATTCTTGCATTTGATGGATTTTTATTCATTTTTTCTCCTAAAATGGGTTTTATACTTAATCTATATACCGTGAAGGAGAGCTTGAGTGAAAGCAACATTATTCTATGCGATTGCAGGTGTGATGCTGATCAGTGCTTCGGCCAGTACTTTTGCGGAAAACAAATGGGCAAACTACCAAGGTGTGGATACATCAAAACCACAACACCGCCCACCGTCGATGAATCGGCCTGGCTATCCGCAGCATGCGCCGAATTATCCTCAACATTATCCTCATTATCCAAGTCGCCCGCCGGTTTATCCGCAATATCCAAATCGACCTTATCCGCAGTATCCACAAAGTGGCATTAGTATTCAATACAACGCGCCGACCACGATTACTCAAAATTCGCAGAGCTATAGTTGGGTCAATGGCGATCCTGCCAGCGCTAGTATTTCGAGTTCGACCTATACCTTTATCAGTGATTGGAAACGGATCGGTTTACCGGCACCCCCAAGTGGAATGTATTGGATCTTTGAAAATGGTCGCTATGTGCTTGTGCCTAATCGATAAGGTTTATAACCTCTTCCTTGCGTAGCAGTGCTATTCATCTCCTAAAAGGAGAGGGAACGATTTAGTGTTTAAGCCAATTCATCATCTTGTGGGCGAGGGGTTTTTCCTTCAGGTAATGGCTTCTCGGAATGCTTATCTCGAATAACCGAAGGGTAAGTCCAAGAGGCATAGCGCACAATCAAAATGGCCACTGCTAAAATTAGAATCGAACCTGTGGTAATGACCAAGCCCATATCTGCTTTATGGTCATGTTGAATGTCCGAAATCAGTAAACGAGTCAGGGCTGTGATAGCAATATAAATTAAAAAGCGTACAGGCATATGGTTGGTCTTAAAGTAAATTCCGACCATGGCCCCCAGTTCAAGATAGATAAATAACAGCAAAATATCATCAATTGTGGCGAATTGTTTAACCGTAATAATTTCAAAAATGGTATGACCCGCAGACCATAAAATCATACAGCCGATGACAAACAGCGCAAGATAATGAAAACCTTCTACAGCAATATTGCCAAGTCGGTCGAGGAGGGCTTCGATTTTTTCTACTTTAGGATCACGGTGTGTCATATATATTCCTCCTGTGTAAATTGCGTGAATATTCAATGAAGAACAAGTCATTAAATACCAAGCAAATTTCATGCACATGAAGCGAATATGACAAAAATATTTTTTAGGTTTAATAAAGGTTTTAATGTTAAGTTTGAGCTTAAATTTTGTCCTATAAGAATGAAGCGACGATGTATCAACCAACGCATTTTCAACATGATGAACTGCCTGATCTGATTGATCTAATGCGTAAGTATGCTTTAGCGACAGTAATATTGACTGCACCCGATGATGAGTTGGAAGTGAATCATTTACCACTAGAATATGACGCTGAGTCAGGCGAATTGGGCATATTGCGCGGTCATATTGCCAAGGCCAATCCAATGTTTGAATTGCTAAATTAGTCAGCACAAACCTATGTGATTTTTCATGCCGACGAAGCATATATTTCGCCAAGCTGGTATGAAGGAAAGCAGGAACATCATCGCGTTGTGCCGACATGGAACTATCGCGTGGTACATGTCAAAGGCACAATTCGTAAAGTTGACGATGAAAAATATTTACGAGGAGTTTTGGCTCGGCTGACTCGACAACATGAAGCTAGCCAACCCGTGCCATGGAAAATGGGCGATGCGCCTCATGATTTTATCGCGGAACAACTGGAAAAAATTATAGCGATTGAAATCGAAATAGACTCAATTTTGGGTAAGTTTAAAGTGAGTCAAAATCGCAGCGTTGTAGATGCAATGAATGTGGCAAAAGCTTTGGAAAGGTCGAATGCTGAAATGGCGGAGTCGATCAAAAAATTTTATCCCATGAAATAACAGGCTAAAGAATCATGCCCAATAGGATTGAAACTGAACGTTTATGCCTGAGAAAGTATCAGTTAGGAGATGAAATTTCATTATTTGATACATATTTTTCGAATATAGAAGCAACTCGTTATCTTCAGCGGTTACCACATTTAACGATTCAACAGACCAAGAGTGTTTTAGAAAAGTGGGCAGATCATTGTTGGTCGACAGATAATACTGATTTTGCATGGGTGATTAGTGATAAGAATACGCAGTTAGCGATGGGCTTACTGTATTTCTTCAATCAAGAAAACCATGGAGAAATACATTTTGGGTTAGGGGTGAATTTTCATGGTTGTGGTTATATGACTGAGGCCTTAATTGGGGTAATTAAGTATTTAAAGCAGAATCATGTCACGAAGGTTGTTTCATCGTTTTGTGCTGAGGAACATCTAGCATCACAAAATGTCTTAAATAAGGCCGGATTTAAATTAGATAAAGATAAAACGCATTGGGCGAAATTTCCAATGCTAGACGATCAGCTCCATCCTTGTTTTACATATCGAATGGAATTAGGAGATTGTGAATAAGTAAGTATGCTTATGATTTTTTGAAAAAATTGCACTCAGTGTTTATGTAATAAGAGCAGTAAAATAAAAAAATGCCCGATAAATCGGGCATTTTTGATTTTGTACGGCTAATTAAGCTTGGTTGGTAAAGTAATCTTCAGAGAAGTTCATGATCACTTCAGAACCTGCTTTTACTTTAGCAATGCGTAAAGCCAATTCAGGTAAAATACGCTGCGTGAAGTAAAGAGTCAGTGCAAGTTTGTTTTGGTAGAACTCGCCATCTTTGTCTTTTGCTGCATCTGCAATGCGGGCAAACATATAGGCAAAGCTGAGTAGGCCTACAGCATGTAGGTAATCAACTGCTGCTGAGTTCGGGAACTCAATGTTTTCACGAGCAGCTTCAAGTACATATTGAGTCACCGCTTCAACTTCAGCTGCTGCATCTAATGTTGCATCTTTGATGTAGTTCAAGCTGGCATCTAAGTTATTGGCAAAATCACGAATTTCTTGGATATATTCAGCAATGAATTCACCATTGCACTTAATGGTTTTACGACCAATTAAGTCTTGCGATTGAACACCGTTGGTCCCTTCGTAAATCTGTGCAATACGCAGGTCACGGATACATTGTTCCATACCCCATTCACGAATAAAGCCGTGACCACCGAAGACCATTTGGGCATCTAGCGTTGCTTGGAAAGCTGTATCTGTTAAATACGCTTTCGCAATAGGTGTTAACAGCGCAACACGGTTATTGGCTGCTTTGACTGCTTCTGGGTCAGTAGAGAACTTGGTAATGTCCAGTTGTTGACCAACATAAACCGCAAATGCACGAGACGCTTCATTGTTGGCACGTGCGTTCAGCAACATACGACGTACATCACCATGAACTAAGATGCTGTCTGCAGGTTTTGCAGGCGATTGAACGCCAGAAGCGCTACGGCCTTGTAAACGATCAGTCGCATATTGCGCTGCATTTTGATAAGCAAATTCAGAAGCACCTAGGCCTTGAATACCCATAGACAGACGTTCGTAGTTCATCATGACGAACATCGCTGCAAGGCCTTCATTTTCTTTACCAACCAGGTAGCCTTTCGCGCCATCAAAGTTCATCACACATGTTGCAGACGCTTTGATCCCCATTTTATGTTCAATAGAACCAGGGCCTACAGCATTACGCTCTCCCAATGAACCATCTGCATTCACCAAGAATTTAGGTACGATGAATAGTGAAATTCCGCGTGAGCCCGCAGGCGCATCAGGCGTTTTCGCTAAAACTAAGTGGATGATATTTTCAGAAAGGTCGTGGTCACCGCCAGTGATGAAGATTTTCGTACCAGTAATGTTATAAGTACCGTCTTCATTACGTTCAGCTTTAGTTTTGATAATACCTAAATCTGTACCTGCATGCGGTTCAGTTAAGCACATCGTGCCTGACCATTCGCCTGTATACATTTTTGGCAAATAAGTTTCTTTTTGCTCTTGTGATGCATAGCTGTTTAATGCCATGCCTGCACCTACAGAAAGAAGCGGGTAGAGCATGAATGATGGGTTGGTTGCAAACAGCATTTCGTCAGACAGAACAGTCAGCATTTTTGGCATGCCTTGACCGCCCCATTCTTCATCTGCGCCTAGACCAATCCAGCCGCCTTCTGCATATTGTTTAAATGCTTCTTTGAAACCAGCAGGAGTCGTGACATTGCCATTGCTATAGCTTGCGCCTTCTTCATCACCTGTGCGGTTTAAAGGATGAGTGACGTTTTGCGCAAATTTTGCCATTTCTTCAAGAATGGCTTCTGCAGTAGCAGCATCAACGTGAGCAAGATTTTCGTTGTTTTGCCAGAATTGTTCTGCTTTAAAAACATCATTTAAGATGAATTTCATATCTGCAAGCGGCGCATTATAAATTGGCATGTTCGTTCACCTGTTTATTGTTTGAATCTGTGGACTTGGGGCAATTTGTATCGACATAAAGCGTGGAGAAAATTGACCAAAGTAAAATTATGAGACTATTTATAAAGAAAAAGGACTGCCAATGCTATGACCGTCCTTTCTCTATTTCTGCACTCAAGAGTACAATTTTTTGAATATGTTTTAGATATTCACATTAGAATGCAAAGTGTTCTGCATCCAATGCCATAAGAGGATCTAGGCCACCTGCGATCACTTCTACATGAGAGCGAACGCGCGGTAAGATTTTCTTGAAGTAGAAGCGAGCAGTCGTTACTTTCGCATTGTAGAAATCAACATCTGTTGTTCCTGCAGCTAAAGTTTCTTGTGCAACTAGCGCCATGCGAGCCCATAAATAAGCAAGCGTTACATAACCAGAGAAGTAGAGGTAATCGACTGCAGCAGCACCCACTTCTTCAGGGTTTTGCATTGCTTTCATACCAATCTGCATGGTTAAGTCGCCCCATTCTTTGTTTAGCGCAGCAAGCGGCTCAACAAATTCTTTCATGGCAGCGTTGTCTTTGTTAGCTTCAACAAATTTATGGATGATCTTGGTGAAGTCTTTCAACATTGCACCTTGAGTACCCAATACTTTACGGCCTAACAAGTCAATTGCTTGAATTTCAGTCGTACCTTCGTACAAGCAAGAGATACGTGTATCACGTACGATTTGCTCCATACCGTGTTCTGAAATGAAGCCGTGGCCACCAAATACTTGAACACCGTGTTTTGCAGATTCAGAACCTGTTTCAGTCAAGAATGCTTTAGCAATTGGAGTTAATAATGACAAGATATTGTCAGAGAACTTACGTTCTTCTTCAGTTGCACCTTGTTCCACGATATCGGCATGGAAAGACAATAAGTAAACCAGAGCACGACCAGCTTCAGCAAATGATTTTTGCGTAAGCAGCATGTTGCGTACTGCAGGGTGAACGATAATTGGATCTGCTTCTTTTTCAGGTGCTTTAGGGCCTGAAAGTGAACGCATTGCCAAACGGTCTTTTGCGTAAGCAAGTGCACCTTGGAAAGCGCCTTCAGAAGCTGAAAGACCTTGTACAGCAGTACCGATACGTGCAGTGTTCATGAATGTGAACATGCAGTTTAGACCGCGGTTTTCAGGGCCAATCAAGAAGCCTTTTGCGTTATCAAAGTTGATGACACAAGTCGCGTTACCATGGATACCCATTTTGTGTTCAATCGAACCACAACGTACCGCATTGCGCTCACCAATTGAGCCATCAGCATTTACATTGAATTTAGGTACGATGAATAATGAAATACCTTTCGTGCCTTTTGGTGCACCTGGAAGACGAGCAAGGACGATATGGATGATATTTTCAGCCATGTCGTGTTCACCAGCAGAGATAAAGATTTTCTCGCCAGAAATTGCATAGCTACCGTCTGCTTGTGGTTCAGCTTTAGAGCGGATAATACCTAAGTCAGAACCTGCATGAGATTCTGTTAAGCACATCGTACCAGTCCATTCACCTGAAACAAGTTTAGGAAGGTAAGTGTCTTTTTGCTCTTGAGAACCGTGATGTTCTAATGTACGGACAGCACCATGAGATAGACCAGGGTACATACCCCATGCCCAGTTCGAAGTACCCACCATTTCTGAAATGATGTTGCCTAAAGAAACCGGTAAGCCTTGACCGCCGTATTGTTCTTCAGCAGATAAAGATGGGAAACCGAGTTCGATATATTTTTGATACGCTTCTTTAAAACCAGTTGGTGTTGTTACAACGCCATCATTCCAAGTACAACCTTCACGGTCGCCGACTTGGTTAAGAGGAGAAAGTTCATTTTCACAGAAGTCAGCAGCAGCTTCTAGATATTGGTCAACCAACTCACGGCTTACGGTGTCTGAAAATGCAGGCAGTTGTGCATAGTGATCTTCTGCTTTTAAAAGTTCATGCAGAACAAATTGCATATCACGTAAGGGCGCTTTGTATTGTGGCATATCGTTTTCCTCAATACTGGTTTCTACCAGCGTTAGTAATCCTAAATAAACATTTGAACGTGTCTTCAATGACACGTATTGGAATGGTTCTAATCGTGCAACATCTTCTTATTGGGTACAAGCATTTCAGGGTGATTTGTTGGTGACTGTAAAGTCAAAGAAATATCCCTTGAAAAAGCTAAGTGCATTGAGTGTAAACGCTTTTAGGTGAAAATGAATGACACAAATAGTCAAAAAGCGTAAAAAGATATGTCCAATAAAAAAGGCACTCATGGGAGTGCCTTTTTTACGCAATGATATCGCGATCTAAGTTTGGATTATTTCACTGGTGCTGGCGTTGGGACAACAGGGGCTTTAGGTTGGAAGCGAACTTCACATTTACCATTGATTTGCTGTTCGCCAACTTTAATGGCAACCGCACTGCCATCAGTCTTGCCTTGGCATGCTTTCATAATGGCTTGTTGCTTCGCTTGGCGTTCAGCTAAACGTTGATCAAACTGTTTAGTCAGTTCTGCACGTTTTGCATCAGTCAGTGGCTCACCGCGTTGCATCTGACCACGCATGTCGCCACGCATTGGATGATGTTCACCACGTGCTTTTTTCATGTCTTGACGGTCTGCTTTGAACACCATGGTACATGTACCATCAATATTTTTATCGCCAGCTTTTACTTGAACTGTTGAACCTGTAGCCTTGCCATCGCAGGCTTTTTGCATATCAGCAAACACTTGACGTTGCTCGGCACGCATTTGTTTAAAATGTTCACGTTGCTCAGGTGACATACGACGATCGTGATCACCATGATGTTGTTTCATCATACGGCCATGATCGTTATCTTTTGGTGCGGTTGTCGATTGACAGGCAGTTAATGCACCCATGCTCAGTACGCTTGCACCGATTAAAGCCATTTTGGTCATTAGTTTCATAGTCTTTACCCCACCAGATTAGATCTTTTTCCGATGGTTAAAGATTAAATAATAAAGATGTAGAAACAATGGAGAGTTTTTTAGTTGCGTGTTCGCTACAATAATGAATATAGAAGAAAAATGAGAGTTCTCGTTTGAAAATACGTCGTATCCCGATTGCCCTACGCTTGTTTCTGACTGTGCTGTTGACGACGCTCGTCATCACAACGGTAAGTCTTGGCGTTTTGCATTGGAATATGCAGCGTAATTTCACCAAATATGTGGCCGATGTCGAGATGCAAAAGCTTGACCATGTCATTGAAAATTTAGCCGATGTGTATACGGTCTATCATGATTGGGGCAATGCGATTCAGGCACAGATTCTGCAAATTGAAGGGCAGGCAGCGCCAGATGACTATGATCGTCTCTCTCGGTGGTGGTTACGTCGTCAATATGACATTGCATTGCAGCAGCGCTATTTCCAAGATCATAGTTTAAATGCAGCATCGATGCTGGCAACACCACAGCATACGGCAGAGCAAAAAATTGAAGAGCTGAAATGGCTGGAACAAAACTTACCATCTGAGTTCCAACCCTTTGAAGGTTTAAAATTTCCTTTAAGTACGAACCAAAATGTATTCCGTCCAAAAGAGTCGAACACGGATGAAAAAGATGCAGATCAATCCTCACAAAGTAACAGTAATAATGGTGGTAAGAAACAATTTATCCAAATGCCTGACCGCTTGGGCTTGAGTTCGCGTTTATCTTTATATGATGCACATCGCCAATTTGTTGTGGGTGAGCCGACAGATGAACAAATCTCTTATCGTCCGATTATGGTGAATAATCAAATCGTGGGATATTTGGGGCTCAAACCTGTCCTCGATCAAGATGATGCGATCAGTATTAACTTCTTTAGTAAGCAAAAACGTTATTTATTATTGGTTTATGCGCTTACGTTTATTGCAAGTTTGATTGCAGCATTGTTATTGGCAACATACTTTAAAAAACCGATTCAGCGTTTGTTAATGGGAACACGTGAATTAACCAAGGGCAATTATCAACATCAAGTTGCGGTGAACCGTAATGATGAGCTTGGTGATTTATCGAATGAATTGAATCAGTTGGCCGTAATTCTCGATCAGCATGAAACGTCACGTCGTCAATGGGTGGCTGATACTTCACATGAATTGAAAACGCCATTGGCCGTGTTACAGGCTCAAATTGAGGCGATGCAGGACGGTATTCGTAAGCCAACGCCAGAGCATTTTACTTCGATGCTGAATCAAGTGAGTAGTTTGAAAAAATTGACCAAAGATTTGGCAGATTTGGCACAAGCCGATGCACAACAACTGAATTGTTATTTGACCACGCTCAATCCTTGGGATGTAGTGATCCAAGAGGTTGAAAGCTTTAAGCCGAAGTTTGAGCAAGCAGATTTGAAAATTACCGCAATGGGCGAAGGGACTTCATTACAATTAGATATAGACCGTTTTAAACAGATTATGGTCAACTTATTGGGTAACAGTATTCGTTATACGGAAGCTGGTGGTGAAGTGCATGTTCATACTGAGCAAGACGAAACCCAGTGGACCGTGTATGTTGATGACAGCCCATTTGGTTTAACTGATGAACAGTTGGAACGTTTAGGTGAGCGTTTCTATCGTGTGGATGATTCACGTACGCGTGCAACTGGTGGTACAGGATTAGGATTGGCGTTATCCGTAAAAATAGCTAGAGCATTGGGTGGAGAGTTGAGTTTTGATCATTCTCCATTGGGCGGTTTGCGTTGCAAATTGACATTTCCCAAACAGATGAAATATTAAAAGGAAGCATGCATGAAACATATCATGTTGGTTGAAGATGAAGTGGAACTTGCACAGCTAGTGCGTGATTATCTAGAGGCTGCAGGCTTTGAAGTTAGCATGTTTCATGATGGTCAAGAAGCCTATGAGAGCTTCACGCAGCGTAAGCCGAGTCTAATGATTTTGGACCTAATGGTGCCACGTATGGATGGCTTAACCATTTGCCGTAAAGTCCGTGAGCAGTCTGATCTGCCAATTATTATGGTGACTGCACGAACTGAAGAAATCGACCGTGTATTGGGGTTGAATATGGGGGCTGACGATTATGTCTGCAAACCGTTTAGTCCGAAAGAATTGGTGGCACGTGTACAAGCAGTTCTGCGCCGTTTAGACCGTAAAGCTGAACCTGAAGCCAATGATTTATTCCGTATGGACAAAGCACAGCAACGCATTTGGTATCAACAAAAAGCGTTGAGCTTAACGCCAACTGAGTTTCGTTTACTTGAGTTGTTTTTAGAGCATGTAGGGCAGGTGTATTCACGTGCGCAATTGCTTGATCATATTAACCCAGACAGTTTTGAAGTGGCTGACCGTGTGATTGATAGTCATATTAAAAATTTACGTCGTAAGATTTCAGATGCAGCGGAAACCGGCAACCGTCATGAGTGGATTCAAGCTGTGTATGGCGTCGGCTACCGTTTTGAATATCCAGAAGATTAAAATAGATTGTAAATACTAAAAGGACAGGCTTCGGCCTGTTTTTTTTTGCTACGTGTATAGCTAGTTGCATTAATTTTAAATACAAGAAGAACCGAAAGCCATAAAGATATAAAATGCGAAATTTGCGCATTTAATGAAAATTGGTTATTATTTTGCTGGAATATTAACCAGTATGTTTGAGCTGGCAAAGTTCAATGTAGACATAACAATTTTTAAAAATGGAACAGCCAGAGGGCAGAACAGATGAAAAATAGCGCTTTTGTAAAAATAATAATGGTCACGGGTGTCTTGGGTTTAACGGCATGTGGTGGTAGTGATCGTGACGAGACAGGGAGTGTACCGCCAGAGCCAGTTGCCGATGCTATGGTACAAAAGAGCGTAGAAGAGCTGACTTTATTAGATGTGAATAATCTTGCTTTAAATGCTGCGTCGATTCAGATTTTAAGTGATGAAGAATGGCAAAAAGTACAAGCAGGCAGTCTGAAAACAGCAACAAATACAATCACAGCAGATGATTCTGAACAGTTCTTTCCACCGATCAATAGTTTACCGACAGCAACTCATTTTAAAGGTCAAAGTTATCTTGCCAATGCTCAAGGCATCGTTAAACTGCCTAAATTGGCTGCAGGCACATATTATGTTTTGGTCACTAAAAATGGACAGTCTGCAGTTTCGGCATTCTTGATCCATCCTAAAAATACCAATAAGAGCATTGTGTTGAATGTGGTTCTCAACTGCTTAGACCAAGACTGTCAGACACTAAGTGATGCACCAGTCAATGATGCAGTGGTCGGAACATTCTCTGGTCAAGTGATTTTTAAAGGGAAACCTTTGGCGAATGCGCAAGTGTCATTGTCTGGCGGTACAGCGACCAATGGCGCATTTGTTAGTGCTTTGACTGATGCCAATGGATATTTCACGCTTTCATTTAATGTGAGCAATGATCTGCTTGAAGCATTGAAAAATGCCACGCTCACCATTAACGGTGCAGGAATTAATGCTATTACGAAAAAAGTTACGGTCATTGCTTCTTCTGCATCGGGCTATCAATTTGAAGTACTGCCCGAAACAGCATCTGCAGATGTGGTATGGCGTGAAACTTTTGAAGTGGACTCAGCAACCCGCAATGCATGGACAAGGTCGCAGCCAAGTGTGGCCAATGTTGATTGGCAGTTGCTAAACAAAGGTCACAACATTCGTAATAATCAAGTGAATCAGCGTGTACGCTTAGCGCCAAATGACCAAAGTCAAGGCAAGGTGCCTGAGCCACTGCAAGGCAATACTGCATATTGGTATGGTGACAAAGTAAATGGCAACTTTATTGGCGCTTTAAGTGATTCATCTATGGCTCCAGAGTTTGATGGCGGAACATCTAATACCCATAATATGGGTGAGTTAATCTCACCTGCCATTAATCTAAGCCAGTATCAAGCGCCTTTGAGTTTAAGCTTTAAAACATGGTGGGAAATTGAGTCGGTCAATCCAAATAATCAAGGGTTCGATTTGATGAATATTTTAGTTTCTACCGACGGTGGCAACAGCTTTAAGACCTTGGCTCGATTAAACCCGCTGGCAGATCCATCCTCGGCATATGAGCGCGCGCCGATTCCATACAGTAATTTAGGCTTTAACCTCGCACCGGCTGCTGTTCAGCAAGAAGCAATTTCATTAGATGAATATGCAGGCAAGGCCAATGTTCAGCTGAAATTCCAATTTAGAACGGTCGATGGACTTTATAATGGTTTCCGTGGCTGGATGATTGATGATGTGGTGATTCAGAAAAAAGCCGGTACTTTCCCATTATTTGATGGTGCGAGTTTTGATGAATATTCAGATAGTTTCTCTCAGGACTATAGTGGCGTCGCTACAAAACAAGCGGACACTGTGCTGAAAAGCACGAAGAGTTATGCACGGTGGGCTGAAGTGCCACAGCGAAAATAAAGATTTACATGACACTGCAGCATGAATAAATAGGTTTGACGTTCTGCA
Source organism: Acinetobacter sp. P37 (assembly GCF_057480965.1). Classification (NCBI taxonomy): domain Bacteria; kingdom Pseudomonadati; phylum Pseudomonadota; class Gammaproteobacteria; order Moraxellales; family Moraxellaceae; genus Acinetobacter; species Acinetobacter sp. P37. Next base: position 94,672 of record NZ_JBLIYY010000010.1, read on the forward strand.
TTCACTATCAATCATCCATCAAGTGAAGTGAATGCTAAAAAGCAGCTCTCTATTGAGGGCTGTTTATATTTAAAGGGACAATATATTCAGCCACTTTAGTATACTGGCGGCTAAAGCTTCCGGCTGTTCGAGTGGAATCTTATGGCCCGTATTGTCCATCCTATCAATTTGACCAAGTGCTATGGAGAAATGCAGCTCACGCGCTGTATTCCATAATGATTCATACAGAAATGATCTGCGAATATTTGGCTGCAAAGAGCTGCACAGGCTACAATCCACTTTTTTATAAGATGAGAACGTGTTGTGAGCAGCGAAATGCCTCAACTGCAGCGCCGATTAAAGAACCGTCATATTCAGCTGATTGCAATGGGTGGCGCAATCGGGACAGGGCTATTTTTAGGCTCTGCGCATATTATTGAGTCGGCTGGACCATCGATAATTCTGGGCTATTTGATTGGTGGTTTGATTGCTTTTCTGATTATGCGCCAGCTGGGCGAGATGATCGTGCAAGAGCCAGTCACAGGTTCATTCAGTCATTTTGCTTTTAAGTATTGGGGCAAGTTTGCGGGCTTTTTAACGGGCTGGAACTACTGGATTCTGTATATTTTAGTAGTGATGACCGAGCTGACCGCGATAGGCAAATATATCAATTACTGGTGGCCGCATGTGCCTGCTTGGGTTTCAGTTTTGGTGTTTTTTGCTGTGATTACGCTAGCCAATTTAGCCAATGTCAAACTGTATGCAGAATCTGAATTTTGGCTGTCGATGATTAAGGTTGTGGCGATTGTTGCCATGATTATTTTTGGTATATACCTGCTACTTACAGCAGGCGCAGACTCTACCGCTTCGATTAGTAATTTATGGGTACATGGCGGCTTCTTCCCGCACGGTTTTGAAGGCTTATTCTACATGCTAGCCTTTATGATGTTTGCTTTTGGCGGCATTGAATTAATCAGCATGGCGGCGGCTGAAACTGAAAATCCTGATCAAAATATCCCGAAAGCGGTGAATCAGACCGTAATCCGCGTGTTCTTATTTTATATCTGTTCCTTGGCGGTACTGCTGTCGCTGGTGCCGTGGAATCAGTTGAAACTTGGCGGTTTGGATCATAGTCCTTTTGTGATGATTTTTAATCAGATGGGGATTGATTGGGCGGCGCATTTGCTGAATTTTATTATTTTGACGGCCTCCGTTTCGGTCTGTAATAGCGGCATGTATGCCAATAGCCGCATGCTGCTTGGTTTGGCAGAACAGGGCAATGCGCCAAAAGCCTTTAAACAGGTGAATAAGCACGGGACACCGATTGCTGCAGTTTTATTTTCTGCTTTGCTGATTTTTGGCTGTGTGCTGCTGAATTATTTCTTACCTGAAAAAGCATTGAGTTATTTGATTTATATCGTGGTGAGCGCTGCGGTGCTGAATTGGATGCTGATCAGCTTGATTCATTTGAAGTTTAGAAAAGCGATGCAGCAACAGGGCATACTGACCAAGTTTCCTGCTTTATTTGCACCGTTCACCAACTATTTTGTTTTGGTGTTCATGCTGATGATTTTATACATCATGTGGAATCAGGGCTTTATGCTGTCGGTGCTGATGCAGCCCGTATGGATTTTACTGCTGTATGTGCTGTTTAAAGTGATGCAATTGAAGAAGGTTTAATACCATGAAGGCTTAGGGAAGAGCCTTTGTTCACTGTCACTAAAAAATGATTTTGAAAAATTCTGACAAAATACGCAAATTGAGTGAATATTCATATAAAAACTGCTCTAGTGCATTCAATTCTAGGGCGAATTTATATAAGATTATGATTTATATTGGATAAAACAAATTATTTCGTATAACGTGTATTATGTTAATTTTAGGAAATCTTTAGAATCACTATGCAGATAATCAATTCAATTGCGAATCACTTTATATTGTTTTCTACACAATAGTTTTTCCATTTATTTTTAAAGTCTTCTATAGCTTTTTCTGCTTCTTCCTCTTTGGTATATAGACAGGTGATTTCTTCACTTCATCTACTATCTGATTGAAAATTTCACCTTCCTCTTTGAAGAGGTTGCTATAAATACTTTTAGCTTTTTCTACATCTGAACCCATTTGATGAAAAGTCATCAATGTGTCTGCTGCATATGCAATTCCATCACATTGTTCATTGTCATCCGCATATGAAAAGGGCTTTGTTGCACAAACCTATCTGTAAAGGCTTTTTCAGCGATATAATTTTCAAATGAAGAAGTCTACACACAAAATCTACCGCACAACCAATTGGCCCGCATATAACCGAGCACTCATGAGTCGCGGAAATATTGCCCTTTGGTTTGATCCTGTTACGCAATGGTATGCGCCATCAAAAGGCAAACAAGGGCGAAATCAAACCTACTCCGACGCAGCCATCCAATGCTGCTTAATGATTAAATCCTTATTTCGTCTGTCTTTACGTATGGTTACTGGCTTTGTGCAAAGTTTGATTAAACTTTGCGGATTAAATTGGATAGCTCCGAATATCAGTGATATTCGTACTCCACGCTTTGTAGAAGACAAAAGCATATTGATATTGTAATCAGCTACCAAAAAAGTAGCGATGGGCTGCATCTACTCATGGACTCTACAGGCATGAAGTTTCTAGGTGAGGGCGAATGGAAACGCAAGAAACATGGACCTGAATATCGTCGCCAATGGCGTAAACTTCATATTGGTATAGATGCTAAAACCCTACAAATACGAGCAGTTCAGCTTACAACCAATAATGTCAGTGATTCACAGGTGCTTGGTGATTTACTTAATCAGATTCCACAAGATGAGCGGATTGACTCTGTTTATACTGATGGAGCTTATGACACCAAGCAATGCCGTCAGGTCATTGCAGATCGGCAAGGGCATGCGGTGATTCCACCTAGAAAAAATGCGAAACCATGGAAAGATACAAAGAGTAGCTCGCTAGAGCGAAATGAATTGCTTCGAACGGTTAATCTTGCGAAGCAGTGCTTCTCAGGCAGGACACTATGGAAAAAATGGTCAGGCTATCATCGGCGAAGTTTGGTTGAAACTAAGATGCATTGCATCAAATTATTAGGAGATAAACTCAGTGCAAGGAGTTTTGATAGCCAAGTGAATGAGATCCATGCACGTGTAGCAGTCCTTAACAGATTTACGGAATTAGGTCGACCACTTAGCCAAGTTACGCCTTAAATTTGGCTTAATTAGGGGCGCTTTACCTTTCAAATCTTTGTGCAACAAATCCTATGAAAAGGAACAAGTTAGTAATAATATCGAAAAAATTATTGGTTTTTTCATAATGGGAAATTTCATTTTAAATATGAATACTAAAAGATTTCTATGGATATTAAAATCCATAGAATTTTACTTCATTTAACATAATTGCGATTATACTAAATTTGCAAAATCAACCAGATCGAAAGGGAAGTGTTATCTAAACACTCCTCAGCAATTCAATCCTCTGCCGCTGTCCTTTGTTTAACTTTGATACCACCAATTCATAAGAATTCAGTACCAAATCCTGCAGCAGTTCTTCTTCCAATTCTTCATCTGTAAAAACAGAAATCCAATGCTGCTTATTCATATGCCAGCCCGCACGAATAAAGGGATAAATGTCTTTAAGCATTCCGCCATTGTCTGGCAGCACTTTTAAATTGATAGCTGCTTTGCCTTCTAAATGAAAACTCAGCATAAAAACCTTATCCATCACTTTAAACACATCACAGCCTTCACCAAAAGGCTGGCTGCATGTGGTTTCTGGCAGGGCTAAGGCTGTCTTCGCAGCTACAGCATGTAATGCAATCATAGGGGATACCCAAAAATAAGCCTGAGCGTTAAAGCCTAAGGATGAATATGAATAACGGTCTCATTATTCACCAGTTGCCAAATTTCATCCATATCAATATTGCGCACTGCAATACAGCCCCAAGTCCAATCTTTTTGTGGGAAATACGTCATCAGTTGTGGTGCAGCTTTCATTTGTAAACTGGTCGCCGAACCATGAATCATAATGTCACTACCTGCAGAAACCCCTAGATTTTTAGCCTTCTGTTTATCGGCCGCATTGGGGTAAGAGATATGCAAAGATTTATAAAATGCGCTTTGCGGATTGCGCCAATCTATATGATAAGTTCCTTCTGGCGTCTTGCCATCACCTTCTTGAACTTTATGTCCAAGCGGTTGAAAACCCAGACGCATCGGGTAACGCCGAATGACCTGATCCTGATGTTTTAACTCTAAATAACGCTCAGCTTTATGTACCTGAATATTGTCGATCGGCGTTTCTGTGCGAATTTTTTGAATTTGCAAATCACTTAATTTAGGTGGAAAGGCCAGTGCATTGGCAGGTGTAGGTAGATATTTTTCAAATTTTTGATAGCCCAAATAGCTTGCAACAAGGCAGATTAGGATAGCGAAACTAAAGATCGTGATATTTTTTCTTGTCATTGTAATTTAGTGGATAAACTGCTTTCGCAGTCCATCGATTTCTGAATTGTGGATAATGTTTAAATTATCCACAATTTTGATTCGAGTGAAATGTGGATTTGTGGATAATTTTTTAAGACGAGCAGCTGACCATCACTTCAGGCACATCACTTGGTAAAGGTCCTAAATCTTCAGTTTTTTCTAGGTCAAGTTGTTTAGTAAATGGTTGGCTCAATAATGTAAACAAACGCTCAACTTCTGAAAAATCATTACGTTCAGCAAGCTCAATCGCCTTTTGCGCCATATGGTTACGCAAGAGATATTGCGGATTGGCCTGTGCCATTTCCGCATCTAAAGCATCGGTGTCCTGATGCTCACGGATACTTTCATATTGTGCCAAGAAACCTTCAAAGGCGCGGCGGTCTAAACAGTCATCTTTAATGGCTTCATATTCATGATTTTGCAGACGAATAAAGCTTTGCGTGTAGTCCAGCTGTTCACTTTGCAGAATACGCAAAAAGGCCATGGCGCAGTCAAAGCTGTCTTTATGGAAACTTGGCAAACCCATTTTCTGAGCTAAGCCCAATTTATAATGTTCCAAGAAGGTCAGTTCAAAATGCTCTAAGCACTTAGCTAAATCTTCTTTCCACTGTTCTTTGTCATAGTCCGTAGGGCAGAGCGGAATGAGATTATTCAGCCATTGCCAGAGATTCCAATGCCCAATACTCGGCTGCTGCTGATAGGTATAGCGGCCTTGGTAATCCGAATGGTTGTTGATCCAGTTTGGGCGGAAGCGCTCCATAAATCCATAAGGTCCAAAATCGAGCGTTGAACCAGTAATATTCAGATTGTCAGTATTCATCACGCCATGTGCGAAACCAATGAGCTGCCATTTGGCAATCATCACTGCGGTACGCTGAATGACTTGAGTGGCAAAAGCTAAAATCGGTTGTTCGGCATTCAAGCATTCAGGGTAGTGCCATTCGATGCATTTTTGCGTGAATTCAGGCAGTAAATCGCTTTGATATTGATTGATCCATTCAAAATGCCCCAATCGAATATGACAGTCAGATGTACGTAGCATCATCGCACCGAGCTCGAGTTTTTCGCGCTGTACACCTTGCTCAGAACTGGTAAAACCTACCGCATTGCTGGATGCAACGCCTAGGTTGTTCAGCGCATGTCCTGCCAAATATTCACGAATGGTCGAGCGCAGCACTGCACGTCCATCGCCCATGCGTGAGTAAGGGGTCGAGCCGGCACCTTTGAGATGGAGGTCAATGGTTTGCCCATGTTTATCGATGATTTGCGCAATCAATAAGCCGCGTCCATCGCCTAATTGGCCTGCCCATTGTCCAAACTGGTGACCTGCATAGACCATGGCCAAAGGTTCAAATTCAGCAAAGGTTTTTTGACCGCTGCAGATGTCTACCCACGCAGCTTGATCTTCTGCCGACCATTGCAGCTCATCTGCAAGAGCCGCATTAAAATGTCCTGCTTTTGAGCCTTTTAAGGGTACAGGCTGCTGATGATGGTACAGGCGAGGTGGCAGGGTGTTATAGCGGGCATTGAACAGCATAATGATCTTTAAAAATTCAAATTATGTTTAAACTATAGCAAAGACCAGATAGAAAAACTGTAGCTTAAAATCAATAAAGCCTCCACAAGGGAGGCTTTATCATTTGAGGAGCTTTAAAACAGTTAAGCGGTTTTCTTTTTCAAATTACGCATCAATTGATTCAGTGTTTCACGGTGCTGAGATAGGCGTTGTTCAACTTGCTGGAATTCAAGTTTGAGTTTGTCATCCATTTGATGAATTTTTTCAGCAACTGCTGTTTTCTTCGCTTGAATTTCCTGTTCTTTTAATTTTGCCCAGTCATTCAAAGTTTGCGAAAACGCATCATATTCTTGAGAAATACGTTGTTTTGCTGTGGCGATGTCATCGGTCATATTCAGACCATAAATCGCAAGGTCTTGTTCAGCATATTTAAACTTCATTGCCAACTCAGCTTTTTTAATATTAAAGCTTGGAATACGGCGTAAGTTCTTTGCCAAACCTAATTTAGAACATGACCAAATTAGCCATTTAGTTGGGTCATATTGCCACCATTTCACACCATTACGGTAGTCGTATTGGAAAATGTGATGGTAGTTATGATAACCCTCACCCCAAGTAGCAATAGCTAGAACAAAGTTGTCACGTGCCGTATTTTCATCAGTATACGGACGTTTTCCCCACATATGGCAAAGTGAGTTAATAAAGAAAGTTACGTGATGGCTTAAGATTAAACGCATTAAACCGCCCAATAATAGAACGCCCCACATGTCGCCTACAGCCCAACCAATTGGTAACAAAATAGCTGCGTGAACGGCAATCACTAAAGGGATGTAATATTTGTCTTGGAACATCACGACTTTATCTTTTAATAAGTCAGGTGCATTTTTATAGTTTGGTGCTGCTGCTGGATAATCACGAAGCATCCAACCAATGTGTGCATACCAAAAACCACGGTTGATTGAGTATGGATCTTGATCCACATCATCAACATGACGGTGATGTGTACGGTGGCCTGAAGCCCAAAATAAAATACTATTTTGAACTGCAAAAGTACCCATGAGCATTAAAATGATCTTTAAAGGCAAGGTTGCTTCATAAGCACGGTGTGCCCATAAGCGGTGATAACCTGCGGTAATACCTAAACTACTGAAACCCAGTAAAACAAACATACTGATCCAAGCAGCGGCACTAAAATCATGATTAATGGCATATAACGGAATTGCAATAACTGCGACGATAGGTAAAAACACCAATGCAAAAATGGCAATCCAGTTCATTGGGGCTTTGGGTAGGGGAGCATTCATCTCCAACAGCACTCCTGAAACCTTGGGAGGTATAGATAGGACGAATCCCATTAAATTTTTAAGGGATTTTAAACGTACAGAATAGTAGCACGGGAAAACCCGTTTTCACTACTGTTATTGTACAGTTGTATTGTTCTAAACAGTAACATAATACGACTGAAGTTATTTGACTTTTTGTGGAGTAAAAAGATGCCAAAAAATCAGCAAATTTGTCAAAATAATCTGAAATTACTTATCAAATACTGCATCTGGGGCAGCTTTCTGATCAGTTGTCTTGGACTGATGGCTTGTCAAAATTCTCCGACGCAGAAGGTGACTACAAAGTCACACGGAAAATCACTGGGCAACAGTATTGAGCAGCCATTAAAACTTATTCGCGTGAACGATGGGATACAAGATATTCCATGGACGATTGTGAAAATCGCTGGACAAAAAGCAAAGTTCTTTCATCATCAACCTTATCTTCAGTTCAATTCGCAATTTCGACAAATTCAGGGAAATACGGGATGTAACAATATCAGTGGCACTTATGTGATCGATACCTTAAAACACAGCATTGATCTGAATGCCCGAGCAGGTTATTTCAGCTGTGATTCGGCTTTGGCTCAAGAGGCTGAACTTTCAGATGCCTTGCAAGCCGCAACACAATTTCAAATAAAAGGGAAACACATGACGATGCAAAACAGTCTTGGACAAACTGTATTGGTTTTAGAAAGAAAATAGACCGATTGAAATAGCGACGTGTTGATCGAGAAGTGAATTACACAAATCTAGGTGAATAAAGCAGCATTAAAAATGCTGCATCATTAATTTAGGATAGTCGGTAATTAAACCGTTGATGCCCCAATCTTTAAGCTGTTTAGCACGATCAACGTCGTTGACGGTCCATACACTCACATTTAATTTTGCCTGCTGTGTGGCCTGAATAATGTCTGAATTGGCAAGTTGGTTCATCCAACCGATTTGGATACAACCTAATTCAAGTGCTTGTTCAATCGCTTTAAATTTTACGTCCGTTTCAACCAAAAGCCCGCGTTTGAAGCCGGATTTTTTTTGTTGCAAAGCAAGATGAATTTTAGGGTCAAAACTGGTGATCACCGCGGAATGTTCGAAACCTTGGAGCTGTTGTTCCAAGGTTTCAGTCAGCGCTTCAGCTTCAGTCTGTGTCTTCACTGCTTTCACTTCGACTTCAATATGATCGAAGTTATGAATAATTTTGAGCGTTTGTTCGAGCAGTGGCGTCGGCTCAACTTTATTCCATTCTGACCATGTCACTGCATGGTTATACGGTTCTAGTTCAGAACTTTCGCATTCATAAAGATACTTATCTTGGCCGGTGGTACGGATGAATTGATCGTCATGCATCACAATTAAGGCGCGATCTTTTAGCTGTCGCACATCAAATTCAACTGAGCGTATGCCTAAATCTTGAATATATTGGAAACCACCTAGGGTATTTTCAGGTGCTTCACCACGAGCGCCACGGTGACCGATTATGCGCATACGAGGCCTACAAAAAAGGATGTTAAGAACATAATGTCCTGTAAGAATGACAGGGAGATGACACTGTTATTTTGATCCGATCATCCTGAAATACAAGAATGATCGGACGAAATGTTTCGATTTATTTCAATGTAAAATAGACTTTTAATTGGTCAAAGGATTTGAGCAATTTTTGAATCCAAAAATTATTGATCAATCGTGTCATTAATATTTTTCTGCCACAGCACCTCAGAACCACCTTCAGCGCGTTGTAATGTACGCGATGCGACAAATAACCAGTCTGAAAGGCGGTTCAAAAGCTGCAATGACGGCGCTTGAATGTTCTGGTCACGGTTATGTACAGCCATTAAACGACGTTCTGCACGGCGGCAAACTGCACGAGCTTGATGGGCAAAGCTACATACTAAAGTGCCTGAAGGCAGGATAAAGTCTTTGAGCATTGGCAGCGCTTCATTCATACGGTCAATGTCATTTTCCAAAAACTCAATTGACACAGGTTGTACCAAGTTGAAGTTTGGAATGCAGACTTCACCGCCAAGGTCGAATAACCAATGCTGAATCAGGCTGAGCGATTTATCCCAAGCCGCTTTGTCTTCAATACTGCTAAGTGCGATGTGCGAACGCAGAATACCAATGCTTGAATTGAGTTCATCGACATCTCCTAAGGCTTCAATACGTAAATCATCTTTGGCTACGCGTGATCCGTCGCCAAGCCCTGTCGTACCTGAATCGCCTGTGCGGGTATAAATTTTACTTAAGCGGTGGCCCATTTTAATTGTCCATTTTTTGATTAAAAGTTGAATAAATCAGTGTGAAATTAATATCTAACTGTGATGCCAAAGGAAGCCAAACGGCCGCCATTTAAATAGAATTTGCCGTCGAAATTGCCAGCAGAAGCCGTTTTATATTGAACATCGCCGACATTTTGAATATTGGCAAAGAAGCGCAGTTGCTCGTTGGGTTGGTAATAACTATTGAAATCAATCTGAGCATGTCCAGGGATCACATCCTCATCATAATTACTGCTGTCTGAATGGCTGTTCGCACTCAGCGTTGTTGACAGCCCATAATGTTCATCAGCCCAACCAGCTGACAATGCCAGTTTTTGACGTGGGCGGCGGCTCAAATCCAAACCTGTTTTATCATTTTTTGCTTGATTGTAGCTATAACTGGCCTTTGTAAAAAATGCCTCATTGCTCCAATTCACATAGACTTCTGAACCTTGAATGGTCACTGCATCAATATTGGCAAACTTCCAGTTATTGTTGGGATCAGAATCAATAAGGTTATCAATTTCAGTTCTGTAGATAGACATACCAGTTTTTAGTTGTGGTGTCATTTGTAGGTCTAGCCCAATTTCATAGGATTGACTTTCTTCGGGTTTTAAGTCAGGGTTTGCATAGTCGCCATAATATAAGTCGTTCATGGTTGGCGCTTTAAATGCTGTACCAATATTGGCATAGCTACTAAACAACGGCGTGAAAAAATAACGCGCAGCAACTTGTCCGACCGTGTGTTGACCATATTTTTCATGGTCTTCACGACGAATACCCGCTTGAGTTTTTAATTTATCAGTTTGATATTGGTGCTGTAGATAATAACCCGTACTGTTTAAGTCTTGATGAAAAGACTCTGCAGTTTTTAGCGTTGATGTTTCTAGCTGCCGATGGGTGATGCCTGCGATGATGTTCTGAGACGGCGTCATTTGCTGTTTTGCGGTCAGTTCATATTCAGTGGATTCATAATGGGTCTGTTCAAAGATTTTGAGCTGTTCCAACTCATCTTTAAAATAAGACACGCGAGCATTCAGGGTCAGCTGATCTGTGGGGTTGAAGCGTGACTTCAGGGTTGCAATTTGATTTTTAAAATCTTGCGACTTTTGCTCATATTGCAGTGAATTCCAGCTGTATTGCTCATATTGAGCATTACCTTGGTTTTCAGAATAATCCAATGAAGTGCCAAAGCGTGTTTCTTCATAGCCAAATTTGGCAGACACGCCTTTTTGATTAAAGCTAGAAGCTCTGGCATTTTCATGTTCATGAATCAGTGTGCCGTCGGTTTCTAAACGCTGTCCACGAATTTGCGCATAAAAACCTTGCTTGGCTAGGTCTACCCCGACAGTACTTTTATAGCTTTGATTTTCACCTATTTCAGCGCTGATAAAAGCTGCATTTTTTTCAGGGGTTTTGCTAATGATTTGTACCACACCACCAATGGCATTGGTGCCATAAAGGACAGATGCTGGGCCTTTTAAAACCTCAATCTGCTTAATGTCTGTGGTATCTATAAAATTATTTGGCGCTAAACCGCTGGCATCATTATTTAAACGGACACCGTCACGCAATACCAAAGTGTGGTCTGACTCTGTGCCACGTAAAAAAAATGAAGCTTGTTGTCCATAGCCACCCAGCTGCACCATATTGATAGAAGCATCACTCATTAATAAATGTGGAAATGATGCAATTGGTGATTGATCTATGAGCGACTCATCAATAATGGAAATACGTGCTGGCACATTTTCTAATTTTTCTTGTGAGCGTGTTGCAGTCACCACAATGGTATCCATTGTTGGTTGAGCAATGCGCGATTCATTTGCAAAACAAGATGTAGAAAAAGCCCAAGCGGCAGCAATGCCTGTAGCGAGTGCTGTAGGGCGAGCTAAATTTGACATGCGATGCTCCATACATTTACCCCACGTAAATGATTGAGTGATAGAACACAGTGAGCAGGTATCGGACTGGCAAATTTACTTTTGCGCACCGTTGCGGGGGCAGTGTTGTGGAAACTTCCCATGCCAACTGTTGTGAATGGCTTAAGTATAGAGAACTCCGATTTATCGAACAATCAAATCTATCGGGCATTTTAGTGTTGCTGCATATTCAGCTTGACTTGCTGTGGGGCAGAAACTAATCTGCCCATGCTTCAGGTGCTTCCTTAATTGAGAAGTGAAACTGGGAAGTCAGTCCAGCAGTATAGAGCTGTTGTTATCTGACACTGCCCCCGCAACGGTGAATCGTTATTCATAACGTAAGTCCGGAGACCGGCCTGATGCAGACCTATTCATAATGCGGCGGGCGTTATAGCGGGATTGCATCATTGCGCCAATATTGGCCTTGCATTGCTGACCCTGAATCCGCCTGCGTTATCCATTTTATTATTCGCACGGGCGGTGCGATCGGGGAATACAGCATGCATTTTTTCTCTAAGACTCTTGTCGGGTCGCTTTTTGTTTTATCTCCACTTTCTGCTGCGATGGCAGCAGACCAAGTTTATCAACTTCCAGTGATTACAAACACGGTTGCCAATATTGTTGAGCAAGACGCACAAAAAACTTTGGCAGCAGTCACAGTCATTAATCGTGAAGAAATTGAACGTAAGCAATTTACTTCTTTACAAGAATTGCTTCGTACAGTGCCGGGCGTAACGTATACCAACTCTGGTGGTTTAGGTCAGCCAACCAGTATTTCAATTCGTGGTACAGGTTCTACTGCGGTATTGGTATTGGTGGATGGTCAAAAACTGGGTTCGGCAACTTCAGGCCAAACTTCATTTGAGCATTTGCCAGTTGATCAAATTGAACGTGTAGAAGTGGTCAAAGGTCCGCGCTCAAGTTTATATGGTTCTGAAGCTGTAGGCGGTGTGATTCAAATCTTCACCCGTAAAGGGACGCAAAATGGCGTAAAACCATTTGCTTCGCTCAAGTATGGTTCACATGAAACTTACGATGCAAATGTCGGTGTGAATATTCGTCAGGATAATTCTTGGGCGACGCTGAGTTTGGCAGGCTTGAAAACACAAGGTTTAGATGTAACAACTTTGCCGACTGAAACAGATAAAGATGGTTATGAAAACTATTCTGCGTCCATCAAAGCGGGTCATCAATTTAATGATCAATTTGCAGCTGATTTTAATGTTCTCTATGTAAATGGTGAAACAAATTACGATAGTCCATATAACGTAAATCCTTACAACAAGGTCGAGCAAAATGTGTATGGCGTAGGCTTTAGCTATTCTCCTGTAGATCTTTGGAAAACGCAGCTTAAATTTGGCCGTTCAGAAGATAAATACGAAACCTTTAGTGCAGATAAATCAACTGGTGTATTTGATACCACAAAAGACAGCATCAGCTGGTTAAACACATTATCTTTCAATGCCAATAACACACTATTGGTGGGTGTGGATTACTTAAATGATCAAGTCGACAGCACCACCAATTACGATGAAAAAGAGCGTGATAATGTCGGTTACTATGCGCAATATCTTGGTGATTTTGGTCGAGTGAACCTGCAAGCTGCTATTCGCTTAGATGATAACGAACAGTTTGGTGATCACACCACAGGCAATGTCGCTGTTGGTTATTCATTTAATGACAACTACAGCACTTATGTTTCATACGGTACCGCTTTCCGCTCACCAACATTTAATGACTTATATTATCCGGGCTGGTCAAATCCAAACTTAGTCCCTGAAGAGTCTGAAAATATTGAAATTGGATTCAAAGGGTCGCAATGGCTGAACTGGTCTGTTTCTGCCTTCCATAATGAAATTGATAATATGATTTCAGGCGGAACCAATATTGCGAAAGCAAAAATTAAGGGTGTGGAAGCTGAGTTCGGACAGTCACTGGACAACTTCACGTGGAACTTAAACTATACGTATCAAGAGCCTGAATATAATTCGGGGGCGACAAAAGGCAATCAAATCGCGGGTCGTGCAGGCCAATTATTGAATGTATCTGCAGATTATACGATGGATAAATGGACGCTAGGTGGCTCTGTACACGCAGAAGACCAGCGTTATAAGGATGCCGCTAATACAACAAGCTTTGGCAGTTTTGCGACAGCAGATGTACGTTTAACCTATCAAGCGACTCCTGAATTTTCTGTACAAGCGAAGCTTGCTAATATGTTTGATAAAGAATATTACACGGTGTATGACTCTTGGAGTGATTATTACTACCGTCAAGAAGGCCGTACTGCTTGGGTAACATTACGTTATGCAATGAAATAATTCATTAAAATGTCAAAAGGCCCTGATCATTCAGGGCTTTTTATTTTTGCAGTGGAATCATGCTGAAAATCCACGCAATGCATGAAAATTGCATTACAATGATTCGCCTTCATATTCATAGATAGGCTATGAATAGGGCGGAGTCAGAGCCAAAACAATATGCGAACCCGTGCCAAAATCTGCGGAATTACACGTATTCAAGATATTCAATCTGTCGTCCAAGCTGGCGCAGATGCGATCGGATTTGTATTCTTTGCGCCAAGCCCGCGCAGTGTAACGGCAGCGCAAGCTGCTGAGCTGATTCAGCATGTGCCGCCGTATGTGCAGACAGTGGGTTTATTCGTGAATGCATCGGCTGCAGACATACAGAATATTTTAAAAATTTCACCTGTAGACATCCTGCAATTTCATGGTGATGAAAGCCCTGAACAGTGCCAAATAATTGCGCAGACCGTTGGACGCCGCTGGTACAAAGCCATTCAGGTCAAGCCTGATTTAGATGTGATTAGCAAGATTCAAGCCTTTCAAGAAGCAGGGGCAAGTGCCGTACTGTTAGATGCATGGCATCCTGAGCTGAAAGGCGGTACAGGGCATAGCTTTGACTGGGCACAGTTCCCAAAACTCGATATTCCTTTAATTTTGGCGGGCGGTTTAAAGCCTGACAATATTGAAGAAGCGATTCAAATCACTGGTGCTTACGCCGTAGATGTGAGTGGTGGTGTAGAATCGGCAAAAGGTATTAAAGACCAACAACTCATAGAACGCTTTATGCAAGGAGTCCATCGTGGATCAGCAAAATAAGATTGACTATACCCAATTCCCTGACGCACAAGGGCATTTCGGTATTCATGGCGGGCGTTTTGTGTCAGAAACTCTAATGGCAGCACTTAAGGACTTAGAAAAGCTCTATTTCCGCATGAAAGATGATGCCCAGTTTTTGGCAGAATTCGACCGTGACTTGGCGTATTACGTCGGTCGTCCTAGTCCTTTGTATTATGCTGAGCGATGGTCGAAAGAGTTGGGTGGTGCGCAAATTTATTTAAAACGTGAAGACCTGAACCATACAGGTTCACATAAAGTGAATAACACCATTGGTCAGGCTTTGCTGGCTAAACTTTCAGGAAAAAAACGTATTATTGCGGAAACAGGCGCAGGTCAGCACGGTGTAGCAACGGCAACGATTGCTGCGCGTTTAGGCCTTGAATGCGTGGTGTTCATGGGTGCAGAAGACGTAAAACGTCAAGCCATGAATGTGTACCGTATGCGTTTGCTTGGAGCGACAGTTGTATCTGTAGAAAGCGGTTCAAAAACATTGAAAGATGCCATGAACGAGGCGATGCGTGACTGGGTAACCAATGTTGATTCAACTTATTACGTGATTGGTACAGTTGCAGGTCCACATCCATATCCGCAATTGGTACGTGATTTCCAATCGATCATTGGCCGTGAAGCGCGTAAACAGATTCAAGAACAAGCAGGCCGTCTGCCAGATGCTCTTGTTGCATGTGTGGGTGGCGGTTCGAATGCGATGGGCTTGTTCTATCCATTCTTAAATGATGAAGATGTGAAAATGTACGGTGTTGAAGCGGCAGGCTACGGCATTGAAACGGGCAAGCACTCTGCACCATTGAATGCAGGTCATGTCGGTGTACTTCACGGTAACCGTACGTACTTGATGTCAGATGATCAAGGTCAAATCATTGAAACACATTCAATTTCTGCAGGTCTAGATTATCCAGGTGTAGGCCCTGAGCATAGTTTCCTCAAAGATATGCACCGTGTGAACTATGTGCCTATCAATGACACTGAAGCGTTACAAGGCTTCCGTGATTTAACCCAAATTGAAGGTATTATCCCTGCATTAGAAAGCTCACATGCGATGGCTTATGTGACGAAACTTGCACCGACCATGGACAAAGACCAAATCATTATTGCGACTGTATCAGGCCGTGGCGATAAAGATTTAATGACCGTTGCCCGCATTGATGGCGTGGAAATGGTTGAGATGTAAAATCTCCCCCAACCCCTCTTTAATAAAGAGGGGAAAAGCCCTGCTTTGTTAAAGGTGAGGATTAAAAAATCGCGCAGAAGCAGTTCCGCGCGATTTTTTTTTGGCTGAAAATTTTATTAAGGCAAATCTCTACAAAACAGATGCAGAATAAAAGTGTGAAATAAATCACAATACTGTGTAAATTTTATTGCTTTAGAAAGACTTTATAACAATGACGTTTACCCAATTGGTTCGTGCAGAATCCTTTCCAACCCATATTTATTGGCAATGGCGTGATACTTTTGCGCTGTGCATTCTTCCGCTGATCTTGTTCAACAGTTATGTCTTAGACCAATTTTTTGGTGTTTCAGCTCAGGTTGCTTTGGGTGATTCGATCTTTCGCGGTATTTTATTTATTGCCGTGTGTTGGCTCTATAAAACGATGCTGTATACGCACTGGCAAAAGTATAAACAGGCCTTTTGGCGTTCAAGCCTGTTGGTGGTTGTCGGTGCAGTCGTCTTACAAGTAGTGATTTCTTTTACACGCAGTCTGTTGCCCGTTGGTGAGAGCATTGAAAAAGAATCGACCATTGATCCTAATACGATTGCGTTTTTTAGCTTGCTGATCATCAGCCTTGGGCCATTATTTACCGCTTTGCTTGAAGATATTATTTTCCGCTATACCTTGCTGCAAAAGCTGTTTGTACAGCCGTGGCTTTGGCGAGTGATTTTGGTCTTGCTGAACTCAATCTTATTCGGCTTGATACATTATCATAATTTTGATGGCGATTTGATTGCGACCATCAGTTTTATGGCGGCAGGCCTATTTCTCAACCTCATCTATTTGTGGACGCGTAACATTTGGCATGTCTTACTCATTCATTTCGTCAACAATGCAGTACTCTCTTTAGGCGGCGTGATTTTGTTGAAATTACTTCAGCCCTATGTGGGCAGTTGAAGTCAAAAATAGGGGGAGATTGTGTCCAGTTTATTTATGGTGATGCTCGGCGGACGCCATCCAAGAGCAAATATCGAAGTGCATGATGTCATTCTTGCAGTGGGTAACGCATTAGAAGAGGTTTATCCACAACTGAGAACGGCATGGTTTGGTGAGCAAAAAGGCTTACATATTGATGCTTGGGCACAGGTACATACAGTCAGCACTGAAAATCGGCATTATCGTATCCAATTTTGTGATGCCGCGCCCCGAGCTGAAGATGAAAAATTATGGCTGATTAATCTCGGGGGATATGATGCCCGCGAATTTGGTGAATTACATCGTTATGTTTTGGTGACGGGACAAAATGCCAGCGTTGCAAAACAACGGGGCAAGGCTTTTTTTGAGTCACATTGGCAAAAACAACATACCGACCGAACCCTAGATGTCGATGATTGTATTGCGATTGATCATGTCTATGGGCGCTATATCGAATTGGTTGAAACCCCGCATAGCCAGCAAAATTCATGGAAAAATGATTACATCTTAATAAATGAATAATTGTGATGATTAAGAGCTGAAATGTCAGCTTTTATATTTTTTTGTGATATTCGCCTGAAATCAGATGGATTGTCTTTTCAGGCGTTAAATAATAGGCATAATAACATTCAGGATTTAGACCTTAAACCTCAATGGAATGGCGTATATGGATTTAATACGGCCGAATGGACAGCCGCATTATGGGCGTTTTAGTGAACTTCCCAATCGCATCGATTTAAGTAAGTATGAATATAAGACACCGTATGGAAAACGACTTCAAGGTTGGCGTAAGCGTTTAAAATATAAAAAATTTAAATTTTGTTGTATTCAGCATGAACATTATACGATTGGTCTAGCGATCGCCGATATCGCGTGGGCAGGGCACGGTTTTGTCTATGTGTATGATCATATTACGAATGAAGTGTTGGAATGGAATTCGATTAATTTCCTGTCACGCAATACCGTTTTAGATGAACAACCTTTATTTAATCAGAGTCATTTTATTAAGTCAGGGATTCAACTGGACATTCAGCATGCCAATGGTGTGCGATACATTCAAATGTCGAAACATGGCGAACTCAAACTGAGCGCTCGAGTGTTTTGTGCAGGGACTGATCCGCTAAGTATGTGTAGCCCCACAGGGATTAATGGTTGGACCTATACTCAAAAACTAACGACGTTAGGCTGTGAAGGTTTCTTTATCAATAAGCAAGGCAAGACCATTCAATTCCATGACCGGACATTGGTGTCTTTAGATGATACCTGTGGTTTTCTTCGTCCTGAAACCGCATGGTTCTGGCTGTCGTGTAACTTTTGGGACAGTCAAAATCGACGCGTTGGGATCAATCTTGCCTCTGGGGTAAATGAAAGCTTTGGCAATGAAAATTGTCTGTGGGTCAATGGACATCTGTATGCCATGTCTGATGTGCTGTTCCAGCAACAAGGCGATAATCAATGGAATATTAGTTCATTAGATAACAGCTTAAATTTGATCGTCACCACAGGTTGGCGGCGCTATGAAAACCTGAATTTAAGATTGGTCGGTAGTCAGTTCAGTCAATGGCAGGCAAAAATTAGCGGTACAATTCAACGTGATGGCGAAGAAATTGTATTCTTAAATGAATATGGTTTACTTGAGCAGCACTATGCCAAATGGTAAGTCTAAGCCTATAAAAAAGCCGCAATCGATGCGGCTTTTTTTTATTCAATTTTTATTTTGCAGCTTGCCAAAACACTTCCGCAGCTTGAATTGGATCATTGGTTTCTTCATAAGTTTTTAACCAAAGATCATAATTTTGCACAATGGGATGCTGACTCGGATGGAAGTCTTTTTTAAACCAATCTCGATATGGTTTGCTCATTCGGGTGAGGGTGCCATTTTTACCAAAGAACCACGGTAAGCCTTTCATATTTAATTTTAAACGTTCAGTGAAACTGAAGCCGTCCTGTTTCAGCATCACATTGGCACGGTATAAGGTAAAGCCGAGCATCAATCCACTGGTCCAAACCAAAGTGAATTTCTTTAAATTTTCATCGACCTTAGCCACATCTTTCATCACATCAAAAGCTACATCGCGATGTTCCATTTCTTCTATCGCATGCCAAATAAATAATGCACGGACATAAGGATGCGCAGATTCTAGTACGGACTTTTGGCTACAGAACGTTTCAGCCATCAGCGCAGTCAAATGCTCGGCAGAAGCCGTCATGGCAATGTTGTATTCAGGTGAGCGTTTGCTCAGTTCAAATTTAAAAATTTTATTTAGACGTTTAATGAACGCATCGACAGGCATGCCTTGTTGTTTCATTAACATGTTCATTTTGTCATGCGCCATACCGTGCTGTGCTTCTTGACGAATAAAGTCAGCGACACGTTGCTGTAAATCAGGGTCTTGAATTTGACTACGGAACAGACGTACAGATTCAATGAAATAGCGCTCGCCATCAGGAAAGGTCAGGCTCAAGGCATCAAACATACGTGTTAAAAAGGGGTCTCCGCCAAACCAATAGCGCGGGATTTCTTCTAACTTAAAATTCAGCTTTGTGCGAACAATGGGTTCGACTTGATATTTGACGATAGCATTCATGATATTTTTTCTGTGCGAGTCGTATTGATTGCAGTATGTCGGAGAAATTGCACTTTGTTTTGACAGATATTGCCAATTTTTATACATTTTACGCCATGATGAAAATATAAAATGTCAGAATTGGCAGGTCAGAAAGAGGGGCGAGATGGCTGAAATTCAGATCCCAAACGGTTACTTCCAACTATGGAATATGGTCTTAATTGAGCGTGAATTAAACTATACACAGCTCGAATGGATTGCGCCGTATGCTGCGCAAATTCAGCATGTGCTGTCTTTGCCGATCGACTCTCAATCGCCGAATTCTTTTTTTAATACCATCATGCAACTGACTCAGCAGCATCTGGATTGCCCGCAATTGGTTTTTGAAATGGCCAAGTATATTCGTGCGGAGCATTTTGGGGTGTTAGGCTATATGGCGACACTGAGTAATAGCGTAGCAGATGCTTTGCAATATGTGATGCGGTTTAGTCGTTTGGTGATTGATGGGGCGCAAATTGTGCCGATGAATATGAGCCATCAAGATCATCAAATTATACTGTCTTGGCCTCAGCATGATGAAGAGTATGCTTTGGTGAATGAATTAACGATGGCCTGTATGGCACATTTGGCCAAGCAAATTTTTCCAGATTCTTTAAAGTTACTCTGTATTCATTTTGCCCATGCACCGCGGATGGCTCGTTATCACTATGAAAAGTTTTATGGCTGCCAAATGGAATTTTCGACCCTTAAATATTCATTTGTGATTCATGCAGACAGTTTGGATTTAAAATCAGAACTTGCTGATCCGTCACTGATGCAATTGTTATTACGTCAGGCCGAAGAGGCGATCGCCGCTCGTCCGCAACATGCAGATCCAATTCTACAGATGCAACAATGCATCGCTGATCATCTCAAACGAAAACAGCAAGCCCCTAAAATAGAGTGGTTAGCAGAGGAGTTGCATCTGTCAGTGAGAACCCTGCAACGACAGCTACAGGAGAAAGACACATCTTTTAAGCGGCTTTTGGAGCTTGAACGAATGAAACGCTGTGAATATTTACTTTCACAACAAACCATTTTGACGGATATCGCGTTGCAGTTAGGATATTCAGATCAGTCTGCTTTGGCACGTGCTTTTAAGGCATATAGCGGAGAGACATTATTAGCGCGAAAAAAAGCCTTGAGATTAGAATAAAACTTGCAGATTGCTCGTTAAGAAAAGCCTTTCAAACAACATTAAAAAAAGCGGTCAAACGACCGCTTTTCTTTAAGGCCAAACTTATGCCGCAGCTTTTAATTTTGGATACCGAAGTAAAATGGCAAGGATGGCAAAGATTGCCAAGACCCAACAGTAATACACACTACCAATCAGTTCCACAGGCGAAAGTTTTGCGATCGAACAAGCCAGTAACAGCTGTGCACCATAAGGAATGAGACCTTGGACTACGCAAGAGAAAATATCCAAGAGCGCAGCAGCACGTTTAGGGTCTACACCATATTCTTTGGCGACTTCACGTGCCATGTCACCAGATAAAATAATTGCGACAGTGTTATTTGCTACAAATAGGTTGGAGAAAATCACCAAGAAACTGATACCAATTTCACCTGCGCGTTCAGCACCAACTTTAAAGTAGCGTGTCATGCTGTAAATGCGTTGAATTAGCCATTCTAAACCGCCTTCTTTTTGCATAATGGCAGAAATACCACCTAAGAAAATAGAAAGCAGGGCAACTTCAAACATGCCGGTAAAGCCGTCATAAATAGAATTATTTAAGCTTAAGAAATTAAATTCAGGTTGAATCACCATACCAATCAAGCCAGACAGTAAGACACCAATGGTCAGTACAGCAAGCACGTGCAAACGTGAAAAGGCCAAAATAAATACGGCTAAATACGGCAGGATTAGCCACGCATTATAAGCTTTGTGTTCAATCGCTTGTGAGCCTTGACTCATGAATAAATAAATACAAATACTGACAATCGATGCAGGAACAGCAATCCAGACATTGACCTTAAATTTATCGCGAAGCTGAACTTTTTGACTGTTCGTTGCAGCAATGGTGGTATCTGAAATCATCGACAGATTATCACCAAACATAGCACCGCCGACCACAGCACCAATGGCATACACCACTTCAATTTCGGTGACTTGAGCAAAACCAAAGGCAATTGGTGCACAGGCTGCAATAGTGCCCATGGAGGTTCCCATCGCTGTGGCAATAAAGGCCGCAATAATAAACAGCATGGGCAGCACGAACTCAGGCGCAATCATCGATAGTCCCAACTGCACTGTTGCATCGACACTACCGATGGCACTGCTGACACTGGCAAAAGCACCAGCGAGCATAAAGACCATGAACATTAAGATCAAATTCGGGTGGCTAGCACCTTTCATAAATGTATCAATCGCGTCATTTATCTTGCCGCGATAGAGCAAAATTGCCAATACAATTGCAGGAAGAGCAGCGACTGGGGCTTTCACTTGATAGAACGCAAACTCAGTTCCAATGATGGAATGGTAAATACCACTGCCCAAAAAAATGGTCAGAAAAACAATAAGCGGGAGCAGTGCAAATGCCCGAGCAGGCACTTTCACTTGTGAATCGGAGGACATAGGAGATAAAAAAATAAAAGTATGCGGCTAGTATAAAGCAGGTTTTGCAATTTAAGGAAAATTAAAATGTAAATGCTAAGCCTGTTATTTTTAACATTTTTTTGATGATAAAATTAAGTTAATCTAAAACCTTATAATTTTGCCAGATCCTAAAATTAGGCATCTTTGATCATTGTGAAAAAAACTGAAATATCGGTAAATGATGCTTTCGGGTTGTTCTGGAAAATTATGTTTGCATGAGAAATGCCGACAGAGGATTGTATGCCCTGTTCAATGGGTAAAAAATAGCGTTACAATGCGATGTCTTGTATTTCGACAAAACCCACATCATAGTTTTGATTCATTCAAGGAAAGTATAACCCTATGTCACGTTTAGCCACTCGATTTGGAACGCTTAAATCTCAACAGCGTAAGGCCTTGGTTTCTTATGTTATGGCTGGTGACCCTCATCCACAAGTAACGGTACCTTTGTTACATCAAATGGTTGAGGCAGGTGTAGATGTGATCGAATTGGGTCTTCCATTTTCAGACCCAATGGCGGATGGTCCTGTTATTGCACTTGCCGCTGAGCGTGCGCTTGCTGCAGGAACCAATACTCTAGATGCCTTGAACATGGTGAAAGAGTTCCGTAAAAACGATACAGAAACACCAGTAGTACTGATGGGCTATTTAAACCCTGTTGAAGTAATCGGCTATGAAAAGTTTGTTGCCTATGCACATGAATGCGGTGTAGATGGCGTGCTCTTGGTGGACCTTCCACCAGAAGAAGCAAAAGATCTAGATGCAGTATTGAAAAAATACGACATGGATCAAATCTTCTTACTTGCGCCAACATCCACTGATGAACGTATTCAGCATGTGGTGAAACAAGCCAGTGGATTTATCTACTATGTTTCTTTGAAAGGTGTGACAGGTGCAGCGACGTTAGATGTTGCTGAAGCTGCGGCACGTATTCAAAAAATCAAATCGTATACTCAGGTACCTGTCGGCGTTGGCTTTGGTATTAGTGATGCAGCATCGGCGAAAGCCATGGGTGTTGCTGCAGATGCGGTGATTGTAGGTAGTGCTTTTGTTAAACAATTTGCAAACTTAGCGCCAGAACAAGCTGTAATCGAAACAGTGAATAAAGTGAAGGAGCTTCGAGCTGCGCTCGATGAGTTAGTATGAGTCAAGACGCAAAAACAGGCAAAATTCTGAGCGCATCTACGCCATGGACAGAGCGTGCGGTACCAGGTATTCATGTACCTGATGAACAGCAAGCATTAAAGGCGACATTTACTGAGCCGACGATTGAATGTCCTGAGTGTCATGCACTTGTGACTCGTACTGCAATGTCATTTAATGCCTACGTTTGTCCGCAGTGTGATGAACACTTGCGAATGAAAGCGCGTGATCGTTTGAACTGGTTCTTTGACCAAGTACAAAAAGAATTGGGTCAAGAATTTAAAGCCAAAGATCCACTGAAATTTGTTGATAGCAAAGCGTATCCAGACCGTATGTCTGAAGCGCAGAAGAAAACCGGTGAAACAGAAGCTTTAGTGGTGATGCAAGGAACGCTGAAAGGCATTCCAATGATTGCAACCGCATTTGAATTTGATTTCATGGGCGGTTCAATGGGTACTGTTGTAGGTGACCGTTTTGTTCAGGCTGCTGAACTTGCGATTAAAGCTAAACAACCGCTTATTTGCTTCGCTGCTTCTGGTGGTGCGCGTATGCAAGAAGGTATGTTGTCACTCATGCAAATGGCGCGTACTTCTGCTGCCATCCAAAAAATGAAAGATGCAGGCTTGCCTTATCTAGTGGTGTTGACACATCCAGTTTATGGTGGTGTGACTGCATCATTAGCAATGCTCGGTGATGTTCATTTGGCTGAGCCGAAAGCCATGATTGGTTTTGCTGGTAAGCGTGTAATTGAGCAAACTGTACGTGAAAAATTGGAAGAACCGTTCCAACGTGCGGAATATTTGCTTGATCATGGTGTAGTCGATCAAATTGTCCACCGTCATGCATTACGTGATACAGTTTATCGTATTGTAGCGAAATTGATGAACTTGCCTTGAACACAGCACCACTTGCAACTGATTCTTTAAACACATGGCTCGATTATTGGAGCCATGTTCATGTTACGGGTATTGATTTAGGACTGGAGCGGGTAATTCCTGTTGCAGATCGATTGGGCGTAACTCAGCCTGATGCCAAAGTTCTGACGGTTGCTGGAACCAATGGGAAAGGCTCAACCACAACGACATTGGCTGCCATTTTAAATGCGCAAGGTTATAATGTGGGTTTATACCAATCACCGCATATCTATCGATTCAATGAACGTGTAAAGCTTCAAGGTGTTGAAGTGGCCGACCAAACCCTGATTGATGCTTTTGTGGCCGTTGATCAGGCGCGTCGTGAATGTGAATTAAGTTTATCTTTTTTTGAAGCGACCACTTTGGCCGCTTTTGTTATTTTTAAACAGCAACATTGCGATGTATGGGTCCTCGAAGTGGGCCTTGGCGGTCGACTTGATGTGGTCAATGTCGTCGATCCAGATGTTGCAGTGATTACCAATATTGGTTTAGACCATACCGATTGGTTGGGCGACACTATTGAAAAAATTGCTTTTGAGAAAGCAGGGATTATTCGTCCGAATATTCCCGTAATTTTTGGTGGGCAGCAAGTTTTGCCTGAAGCCATTCGTCAAAAAGCAGAAGATTGCCAAGCCGCTTTACATGTACTCAATCGTGATTATTTTTATCAGTACAGTGATGATGGACAATCTTGGATGTTTGCCTCATCAGGTTCAACCTTAAAACTACCCGTGGGTTCTTTGGCACTCGAAAATATCTCTACGGCTGTAGCGGCAATCTTGGCCAGTGGTTTGGTGGTCTCTCAGCAGTCGATCGCTCAGGGGATTATCAATGCCAAGTTACAAGGTCGTTTTGAAGTTAGAGAAATTGCAGGAAAAACGGTGATTTTCGATGCGGGACATAACCCGCATGGTGTTGAATTTTTGTTAAAGCAATTGCGAAATTTCCTCCAGTACAATAAACAATACACAGAAGTGATCAGCGTTTTCTCCATGCTGACTGATAAAGACATAAATTCTGTCGTTAACTTATTGAAAGATACGGTAAGAATGTGGAAAATTGCACAATTAAATGTGCCACGTGCGGCATCTATCACACAATTGGATAGCGCACTGCAGCATCAAGTCGTAGAACATTATGACAATGTGCAATTAGCTTTTAAGTCCGCGCTGGAAGAAACAAAGAATAATCAGCTGATTCTGGTATGTGGTTCATTTCATACCTTAGAAGCGGTATGGGAGTATCTGGAAGAATGTCAATGAATAACAAACAACGCTGGATGGGTGGTGTTGTTTTATTAGGTGGTGGTGTACTGCTGGCCGCACTTTTACTTAAAGGCAAAGAAGAAATACATCAAAATCAAAGCCAAACTCCTGAAATGGCTCAAGTTGAGCAACAAGGTCAGGGTGCGGGTAAAATGTCATCATTGACAGTTGATGTTGAAACTGAAAAGCGTTTGCTCGAAGAACAACGACGTACCCGTGAAAAATCGGTTGCGGAGCAAGAAGCACGTGCAGCAGAATTTTTAGCGATGCAACAACAAGCGGAGGCTGATGCAGCACGTAAAGCAGCAGAAGAATATGCGGCTTTAAACGCACATCGTTCAGCTCAACAAAGTTCGGATAATATTCCTCCCGAATTGGTTGAAGATGAAAAAGCCAAGCAAAAGCGTTTAGCTGAGGATAAGTTGGCGGCTCAAAAAAAGTTAGAGAGTCAGTCGGCGCAGCAAAAGGCTGATCAGGCACGTATCGCAGCAGAAAAACAAAAAGCTGAAGCAAAACGTAAAGCGGATGCTCAAAAAGAAGCTGAACGTAAAGCACATGCTGAAGCTGAGAAAAAAGCAGCAGATAAGAAAGCAGCCGAAGCGAAGCAACAAGCTGAAGAAAAGCGTAAAGCCGAAGAAAAACACAAGGCAGAAGAAAAGCGTAAAGCAGAAGCTAAGAAAAAAGCTGAAGCTGAAAAAGCACGTGATCTGTTGGAAAATGGCGATAAGCAATGGATGGTGCAAGTTGCACTGGCTGCCAATGAAGCCAATGCAGATGCCGTCGCTGCAAAATTACGTGCAAAAGGCTATAAAGTGACGAAGAGTCCTACATCTAAAGGCATTCGTATTATGGTCGGCCCTTCGAAGGACCGTGATGCTGCGGACGCAACACGTAAAAAGATCAATTCAGATGCAAGTTTGAATATGAAATCTGCGTGGGTGATTGATTGGGTACCACTCGATAAACGCTAAGTTTATTTGAGGAATGACCTTTAATAAGATGGATTCAGTAGTTGCTGCTGAATCCATTTTACATTTTCAGGGCTGAATAAACGGTCAATATTTTTCCAAATAGGGTGGAAGCCATAGCCACCTTGTTTCATTTCACGTTTTGCTTCCTCAATGGACCAATGCTGAAAAATAATACGGTACATGGCCACACTCGCGCCTGTACGGTCTGAGCCGTGGTAGCAATGGATTAAAACTTTTTGCTGCTGTTGTTCAGCTTCTTTTATGGTTTTCATCACCGTCAGTAAATCTTCACGATCGATTTGCCACGTGTGTATCGGAATATGTACAAATTTAATCTTTTGCATATCAATAGCATTTTTTAAGCGTTCTGGGTCATGGTGCCGTGAACGTAAATTTATGATCACATCGATGTGCTGTTCTCGTAGAACAGGGGCGAGATCTGTATCAGGTTGTTCACTGCGAAATAGCGTTGGGCTGATTTGATAAAAATTATGCTGTTGATGAACGACTTTCCCCCAATGCTGAGGACGTTCATTTAACGGTAATGGATTTGATGTCATGCAACCCGTGAAGCTGAAGCTAACACTAAGGAGGATCATTGGTAGGATTTTAGCGGTCATAGCTTGTATTCTGATAGCGAGCGAATTCGAATGGGTCATGTGCACAGATGAGATCGATGTCCGGATGCTGCGCTAACTGCTGAATCTTATGAAGGGAGTGCAGTCGCTGTGTATTGTCGGTGGCAAATAAACGCTCAAGCTGATTTAAGGCCCGCGAATGAAAATTTGAATTTAATTGATGCTGTGAGTAATAAGCATCGCCACAATATAACAACCAGCGCTGGTTATTTTTAATCGCAATACCGGCATGACCAACGGTATGTCCCAAAAGTGGAAGCATTAAAATGTCATCTTGAAAAATAGACAGACCGGCAGTGTGTTCTAAGTTAAACCATGCTTGCGTCCCGATGCTTTCGATAAAATTCCAATAACGATGCAGTTGGAATTGCTGTGGTCGATAGCGCAGTCGTGATTTTAAGCTATGAAGGTTTTGAGTGGCGTTATATTCACTGGCTAAGACATGCACAGTCGCCTGCGGAAAATCAGAGATCCCGCCAGCATGATCAAAATCTAAGTGTGACAACAAAATGTGTTGAACATCTTGAGCCTTAAAGCCTAATTTTTGAATTTGATGAATCGCACTCAGTTGCGAATTAAATTTGATTTGCGCTGTGCGTGAAATAAACCGACCTAAACGATTTTGTGGATGCAAATAATCTTGTAAGCCCAGTCCTGTATCGACTAAGACGAGCCCTTTATCGGTTTCAATGAGCAGGCAATGACAGACCAAATGTGCGCGAAAGCCTTTCTGTCCAAATAAAGGGGCACACGTTGGACAAAAACTACCACAATGTAAATGATGAATTTGATGAATCACGGTTTGTTATTTTCAAGTTTTTATTAGTTATAACGGAATTGTGATGTTTAACCAATCTAATCCCTGAGAGGAATTTGTAATCAAAAAAAGCTCATCCAGAGATGAGCAGGTTGGAGACTGCCAGAACGGGCTCGTCATTCGTTCTGAAGGGGGAAAACTATATTAACTATGGTTATGATACTTAGTTTGCTTAGGTGCTGCGCTTAAAAATAGTTAAATTTGTACCTTCGCTTTGGTCACTCACAGCAGAGCTTCTTATCTTGCGCTCGGACAGCGTAATGCTCCGTTTTATCCTCACTTAGGTTGAGGCGTTAAACGAAGGTAAGGCGTAACTGCGTTATATCCTTGAGGAAAGCGTTGTTTGATTTCCTCTTCATCTTTTAATGACGGCACAATCACCACATCTTCACCTTGTTGCCAGTTGGCCGGTGTTGCAACTTTATGGTTGTCTGTCAGTTGCAAAGAGTCAATGACACGTAAAATTTCATGGAAGTTACGCCCTGTAGATGCAGGATAAGTAATGATTAAACGGACTTTTTTATTTGGATCGATGATCACCAAAGAGCGAACAGTTAATGTTTCGCTGGCATTGGGGTGAATGAAATCATAAAGGGTGGACACTTTACGGTCTTTGTCTGCAATGATCGGGAAGTTGACCGTGGTATTTTGAGTATTATTAATGTCGTTAATCCAACCATGATGCGACTCAACATCATCAACAGACAGGGCAATGGCCTTGACACCACGTTTGCTAAATTCATCTTTTAGTTTTGCGGTAAATCCAAGTTCTGTGGTGCAGACTGGGGTGTAATCGGCAGGATGCGAAAATAAAATGCCCCAACTGTCACCTAAAAAGTCATAAAAATGAATGCTGCCTTCGCTTGAGTCTTGAGTAAAGTCTGGTGCAGTATCACCTAAACGAATCGTCATGGAATATCCCCGTATTTATTGAATTTGTTTAACTTGAAAATAAATATGAAGGATTTTTTTTATGATTAAAAATAGTGTTTTTTCATTTCTTTATGAATATATTTCATATAAAACAGTTTTATTGGGGGATAAATGCGAAATATCTCACGACAGAGTCACTATGTTGTCTGCAGAAAATTTGTTACATTAGCTTGCCTTAAGTCTCCGGGGCTAGAACCCGAGCGCAGAATATTTAAGGGGATTTTTGTGCAAAACCCTTGTACTTCGAATTTCTAGCACCATAATAACGACTAAGAAAATATATTCATTTGACAAGCAAGATTTAGAGAGTCTATTCATGTTGGCAAGTCTGATCGGAGGAATCTTCGGTACCAAAAATGAGCGCGAACTCAAACGCATGCGTAAAATCGTAGAGAAGATTAATGCGCTCGAGCCGACGATATCTGTTCTAAGCGATGCAGACTTATCTGCAAAAACTGAAGAATTCAAAGAACGTTATAAAAAAGGCGACAGCCTTGATAAATTATTACCTGAAGCGTTTGCTGTTTGTCGTGAAGCTGCGAAGCGTGTCATGGGCATGCGTCATTATGATGTACAGCTGATTGGTGGTATTACTTTACATGAAGGTAAGATCGCAGAGATGCGTACCGGTGAAGGTAAAACCCTCATGGGAACGCTTGCTTGTTACCTCAATGCGATTAGTGGTGAAGGTGTTCACGTGATTACGGTGAACGACTATCTCGCACAGCGAGATGCTGAGTTAAACCGTCCATTATTCGAATTTTTAGGTTTAAGCATTGGGATTATTTACTCAATGCAAGACCCAACTGAAAAAGCTCAAGCGTATCGTGCTGACATTACTTACGGTACCAACAACGAATTCGGTTTCGATTACTTGCGTGACAACATGGTGTTTTCTGCTGCTGAGAAAAAACAGCGCAGCTTAACCTATGCCATCATCGATGAAGTCGATTCGATCCTGATTGATGAAGCGCGTACACCGTTGATCATTTCTGGTCAATCAGAAGACTCATCTCAGTTGTATGCTGCAATTAACAGCATTCCACCAAAACTTCATGCACAAAAAGAAGAGAAGGTACCAGATGGTGGTCACTTCTGGATTGACGAAAAACAGCGCTCTGTAGAAATGACCGAAGTCGGTTATGAAACTGTTGAAGCTGAATTGATTCAAATGGGCTTGCTTGCTGAAGGTGAAAGTTTATATTCATCTGCTAATTTAAACTTGGTACACCATGTTTCTGCGGCCATTCGTGCGCATTACCTATACCAACGCAACGTGCATTACATCATCCACGAAGGTGAAGTGATCATTGTCGATGAAAACACTGGTCGTACCATGCCGGGTCGCCGCTGGTCAGAAGGTTTGCATCAAGCGGTAGAAGCCAAAGAAGGTTTGGAAATTCAACCTGAAAACCAAACACTAGCAACCACAACATTCCAGAACTATTTCCGTCTTTACAAGAAATTATCAGGGATGACAGGGACTGCAGATACTGAAGCTGCAGAAATGAAAGAAATTTATGGCTTGGATGTTGTACTTATTCCAACCCATCGCCCAATGATTCGTAATGACCAAAACGATTTAATCTATTTAAACCGTGAAGGTAAATACAACGCCATCATTCAAGAAATTCAACGTATTCATGAAGCTGGTGTTGCACCGATCCTGATTGGTACAGCAACCATTGAAGCCTCTGAAATTTTATCAGATAAGCTGAAAGAAGCTGGTATTCAACATGAAGTACTTAATGCGAAACAACATGAGCGCGAAGCGGATATTATTGCGCAAGCGGGTTCACCTCGTGCAGTAACCATTGCGACTAACATGGCTGGTCGTGGTACTGATATTCTGTTAGGTGGTAACTGGAAAGCGTTGCTGGCGAAGATTGAAGAGCCGACTGAAGCAGATGAAGCACGTTTGAAAGCAGAGTGGGAACAAAATCATGAAATGGTGCTGAACTCTGGTGGTTTACACATCATTGGTTCAGAACGTCATGAATCTCGTCGTATCGATAACCAGTTACGTGGTCGTGCGGGCCGTCAAGGTGACCCAGGTGTATCACGTTTCTACTTGTCGCTTGAAGATGACTTGATGCGTATCTTCGCAGGTGATCGCGTGGTTGCAATGATGCGTGCCATGGGGCTGAAAGAAGATGAAGCCATTGAGCATAAAATGGTTTCACGCTCGATTGAAAATGCACAACGTAAAGTTGAAGCACGTAACTTCGATATTCGTAAAAATCTATTGAAATACGATGACGTAAACAACGAACAACGTAAGATTATTTACTCTCAGCGTGATGAAATTCTTGTTGAACCGTCTTTACAAGATTACATCGAAACGATGATTCAGGATGTGACTAAAGGCATGATCGAAATATATATTCCACCTGAGTCTATTCACGATCAGTGGGATATAGAAGGTCTTGAAAAGGCGCTACGTGAAGATCTATCGATTGAATTGCCAATTTCGCAGTGGTTAGAGCAAGATCGTCGTTTGGATGAAGAGGCTTTGGTTGAACGTATTACTGATGAAGTTCTTCAGCACTACCGTTCACGTCGTACGCAAATGGGTGACGAAACGGCTGCAATGCTCGAACGTCACTTTATGTTGAATTCATTGGACCGCCATTGGAAAGAGCATTTGGCAGCAATGGATTACTTACGTCAGGGGATTCATTTACGTGGTTATGCGCAGAAAAATCCTGAGCAAGAATACAAAAAAGAAGCCTTTAATTTATTTGTAAACATGCTTGCTGTGATTAAGTCCGATGTCGTGACAGATTTATCTCGTATTCATGTGCCTACAGCCGAAGAACTTGCAGAAATGGAAGCTCAAAAACAGGCTCAAGCTGAATCAATGAATCTTCAATTGTCACACAATGACTTTGATAATTTGTTGGCTGAAGCCAATGGTAATGATGTTATCGATGCGCAATACACACCTGCAGAGCAAGTGATTGTTCCGCCAGAAAGTCGTAACTCGCCTTGCCCATGTGGTTCAGGTCTAAAATATAAACAATGTCACGGTAAAATCTAAACAGCATTGTTTAATTTCAAATAAATCAGAGCCTTCGCGCTCTGATTTTTTATTTACACTACTAATCTGACCTGAATAGTATTTGCAGTTCAGTAGATTAAATGTTATTTAGTTTCTATCAATAACCGTAAGACGGAAAAGACAATGAAAAAAGTACTAAAACCGTTCATGATTGCTGCTTTGGCTTTGCCAACTTTTGCCTTTGCAAACGCTCCTCAGACGACTTCTTTAGAGAAAGTTCAACAAGCAGTTGGTCCAACAACAACTCAAGTACAGGTTGGTACTGACGGTCAAGTGACTGTAGCAAGCCCGCGTACGGGTATTCGTTATACCTTTGCCAATCCAAATCGTCCAATCGTATTGCAAACTGCAAAAATTGCAGCAGCCAATGCGGCGAATGCTGACCGTATTGTGGCTGAAAACCCAGCCCTTTCTGCTGCGAGTCAACAAAAAGCGAAACAAGTGCTTCTTGATGAAGCAACTCAGCTGGCGCGTAACTAATTTACGACGAACAGCGATAAAGACCAGTCGAAAGGCTGGTTTTTTTATGTGCAAAAGAAATCCACAATAAAATTACAGCAAAACCGTGCTTCTGCTCGATTTTTTATAGATTTTGCACTAAGCTGTATTTTTTATAACTCATATAGTTGGACGTTGAAAAATGGCAGTTGGTGACGTATCTATGCCACAGATGCATGTGGTGAAAGGTGTAAAAATCGGTTCGGCTGAAGCATATGTGCGCTATCAGAACCGACGTGACCTTGTCATTTTTGAATTTGCTGAAGGTTCTAATGTCGCAGGCGTTTTTACTCAAAATGCATTTTGTGCAGCACCGGTCCATATTTCGAAAGCGCACTTATTGGCAGGTAATCCACGTTATTTAGTGATTAACACCGGAAATGCCAATGCCGGTACTGGCAAAATCGGCATGGCAAATGCTGAGGCGACGTGTGCGAAACTGGCAGAACTGACAGGTGTTCAAAATACAGAAGTTCTTCCATTTTCAACGGGTGTAATTGGCGAGCAATTACCTATTGATCGTTTGGTTCAAGGCTTGCAACCCGCATTAGATAGTTTGCAGGAAGATGCATGGTTGGATGCGGCAACGGGCATTATGACCACTGATACCACACCTAAAGGTGCATCTGAACAGTTCGAACTAGATGGCGTTCTGTATACTATGACAGGCATTTCTAAAGGCGCAGGCATGATTCGTCCAAATATGGCGACCATGTTGAGTTATGTGGCAACTGATGCACCCATTAGCCGTGAGCTTGTGCAACAGCTTTTGAAAACCACAGTTAACCTGTCGTTTAACCGTATTACGGTGGATGGTGATACCTCAACGAATGACTCATGTATTTTGATTGCAACGGGCCAAGCTGGTGGCGTAGAAATTACTTCAGAATCAGATTCACGTTATGCTGCTGTTTTAGACGTGTTAACACGTGTAATGAAGCGTCTTGCACAGCTCATTGTCCGTGATGGTGAAGGTGCGACGAAGTTTATTACTGTGGCGGTAGAAGGCGGCGCAGATACTCAAGAATGTTGTGATATTGCTTATAGCATCGCACATTCACCGTTGGTTAAAACTGCAATCTTCGCATCAGATCCAAACTGGGGCCGTATTTTGGCAGCTATTGGTTATGCAGGTGTGCCAAACTTAGATGTTGAAAAAATTCAGGTCTGGTTAGGTGATGTTCAAATCTGTAAAGACGGTGGTGCCGCAGCAGATTATACCGAAGCAGCAGGAGCTGCAGAGATGGAGAAATCTGAGATCACGATCCGTGTAGATTTAGGACGTGGCAGTGCTCGAGATACTGTGTATACCTGTGACCTTTCATATGATTATGTCAAGATTAACGCAGATTACCGTTCATAAGATATTTGATGTTTTTGAAAAGCCTCCGTTGTGAGGCTTTTTTATAAGTGGAACTTTTTAATGACCGGTAAAAAATAGCCAAGTGCCATATTTATGGGTCAGTTGTGAAGCACCTGTGTAGTAGCAGGCATTAAGGGTAGAGAAGACGTTGTGATGAATAATGCAAACAACTTAATTGCAAATGAAGCAAAATCAATTGTACAAGCGCATTTGGATCGTTTGGGTGATGTTAAAGAGCATCACTTAACGGAAGCTGCAAAGCTTGAAAAGTTTGAATTAATTAAAGCGGAACTCAAAAAACGTAACGCTGTCCTTGTTGCACACTATTACTGTGATCCTGAAGTACAGGAACTAGCAGAACAGACCGGTGGATGCGTTTCGGATTCACTTGAAATGGCACGTTTTGGTCGTGACCATCAAGCAACGACGTTGGTGGTTGCAGGAGTGAAATTCATGGGGGAGACCTCGAAGATTTTATCTCCTGAAAAAACCGTACTGATGCCTACTCTGGAGGCAACATGCTCACTTGATTTGGGCTGTCCGGTCGATGAATTTACCAAATTTTGCGATGCACATCCGGATCATACGGTTGTGGTATATGCCAATACCTCGGCGGCAGTGAAAGCACGTGCAGACTGGGTGGTAACCTCGAGCTGTGCTGTTGAAATTGTTGAGCATTTAGATAGTTTAGGTGAAAAAATTATTTGGGCACCCGATCAGCATCTCGGTCGCTATATTCAAAAGAAAACTGGTGCAGACATGTTGCTATGGGATGGGGCATGTATTGTCCATGAAGAGTTCCGTGCACGTGGGATTGCCAATATGAAAGCGCTGTATCCTGATGCAGCAGTTTTGGTACATCCAGAGTCACCAGAATCTGTGGTGGATATTGCAGATGCCGTTGGTAGCACCTCGCAATTGATCAAGGCTGCACAAACCTTGCCACACGAACGTTTAATCGTGGCAACAGATCGCGGTATTTTTTATAAAATGCAGCAAGCTGTGCCGAATAAAATTCTCATCGAAGCACCGACGGCAGGTGAGGGAGCGACTTGTCGTTCATGTGCGCATTGCCCTTGGATGGCGATGAATGAATTGGATGGCATTCTGGAAGTTTTACAAAAAGGCGATCAGGAAATTTTTGTAGATGCGGCATTGGCTGAGCGTGCTAAATTGCCTTTAGATCGGATGTTGAATTTCAGCGCCAGTTTAAAACGTTAATTTTTGCTTGAAAAATGATTAAAGTGCTTGATAAATAATCGCTTGAAATGATTTTTTATGTTTTTTTGAAGATAGGTGTTGACGTTAATCAACGTCACGCCTAGAATGCACACCGTACCGCACGATATGCGATACAGCGAAAGCTGAGATGAAACGGAGCATAGCACAGCCTGGTAGTGCACCTGGTTTGGGACCAGGGGGTCGTAGGTTCGAATCCTACTGCTCCGACCAATTTCTCAAGGCAAAAATCGCGTGATAGTCTATGTCATCGGTAATGCGCCTGTAGCTCAGTTGGATAGAGCATCCGCCTTCTAAGCGGATGGTCACAGGTTCGAATCCTGTCAGGCGCGCCATTTTAATGGTGTTCTGATACTAGAATCTGAAACTTGTTGTGATGGTGGATGTAGCTCAGTTGGTAGAGCCCCGGATTGTGATTCCGGTTGTCGTGGGTTCGAATCCCATCATTCACCCCAATTCGGAGCATAGCACAGCCTGGTAGTGCACCTGGTTTGGGACCAGGGGGTCGTAGGTTCGAATCCTACTGCTCCGACCATTTTCTTAAAGAAAACGGTCGATAAAAGATACCGCATACAGCGGTTTTTTTATGCCTGTAATTTAAAATGCGTTATATTGGTTATTCACAAGCAAGAACATGATGGTGGATGTAGCTCAGTTGGTAGAGCCCCGGATTGTGATTCCGGTTGTCGTGGGTTCGAATCCCATCATTCACCCCAACTTTTAAAGTTGAAAGCGGAGCATAGCACAGCCTGGTAGTGCACCTGGTTTGGGACCAGGGGGTCGTAGGTTCGAATCCTACTGCTCCGACCATTTATCTCAAAAGTAATACTATGAAAAAGATGCCGCATTTAGCGGTTTTTTTATGCCTGAAATTTATAAAAAATAAAAAAGCCACCATAAGGTGGCTTTTTTATATTCTGCTATTTAGGGAATGATGGTGACATTTACACGACGGTTGATGGCACGATTGGTTTCAGTGTCATTAGAGACTATCGGTTGTTCAGCACCACGGCCAATAATTTGAATATTTGAACTGTTATAACCTTGCTTTAAAAAGACGTTTGCGACGCTTTGCGCACGTTTTTCTGACAGTTGTTGGTTGTAATTGGCTTGTCCAACATTATCCGTATGACCAATAAACTTAATTTTGTTTAGGTGATATTTAATCAGTTGAGTGGCAAGTGTATTTAACTTGACTTGTTGGTGGGGTTGAATTTGATAATCATCAAAACCAAATAAAAGTCGTTCTGGTAGGGCAAGTGTCCAACCATCATTGGTCAAGACAAACCCTTCTTTTTTAAGCATGCGTGCTTGTTTGTAGCTTAAGTTACCTAAACTCATGCAGGCTGTCATAGTGGCCGTGAATGCAATTATAAATAAAACTTTAAATGCGTTCTTTAACATAGCAAATCCTATGAGTTGGGGCGTTGAAGTGCAATGCACCAATGATTATTAGAAAGTTTAGCATCATACATCGCGCGTTCCGCATCTGCGATCAAATCTTCTGGCGATTTTGCATTTTGGATCAGTGCCACACCAATATTAGCTTGTAATGCAATATTATGTTGCTCATAAACAAATGTGGAACCATAGCAGTCATGTATTTTGTGACAAAAGACTTCGAGTTCCGTCAGGAAGTTTAAGCGATTGATAATAATTGCAAATTCATCACCACCGAGTCGCGCAACGAAAGCATCATCTGGAAGTGCTTGTTTTAAACAATGTGATGAGGCACGCAGTACTGCATCACCAGCTAAGTGTCCATATTGGTCATTCACATGTTTAAAGTTTTCAATATCGACAAAGAACACAGCAGCGTTCGCTTTTAAGTCAAATAGCTCAAACAGCTTTTCATAAAAATAATTACGATTTGGCAATTGGGTTAATGCATCATGACGTGCTAGATGAATTAGCTTGTCATTTTCTGAAATCAAGTTTTTATTTGACTGTTCAATTTCACTAAGTAAACCATTAAAGGCGGTACTGAGTGCGTGTAATTCTTGAATATCAGAGTTTGAAACCCGCATTTTATAATCTTTCTTAATGCTAATGGTTTGAGCTGATTCAACAATCGAGCGAACGGATTGCATTAAGTATTGATAAACAGAATTCACCGACCAAAACACAGTAGCTAATAAAAGAATAAAACCTAAAAACAAACCCAGCAAAATTTTATGGAAGAAACTAACTAAATCTGAAGAGTTTCCATATACGACCAGTTCGCCGTAACTTTTCTGATCATGATGAATATCTAAGCGAATCGGTTGGCTAAAAAAGAAATAATCTAAAATCGCTTGGCTAGAGAATGTTGAAATTTCTTTTTGCTCAGCATGAGCAAGTGACGCATTTTGAAGGTTGGTGATTTCTATCGATCGAATGGGATACAGTTGAGTGTATTCATCTAAAATTTGACGCATCGTTGTTTGGTCATTAAACACCACAGCCGGTTGAACACGTTCGTTAATCGCATTTGATAAAATCGTTAAGCTGTTTTTTGCATAGGTATGCATTGTATAGGTGGAAATCACCAAAAAAATCGCAGAACAAATCGTAAATGTTAAAGCAAAGATGGTGAGCTGCGAACGCGTAAATAATTGGTGTAATGTAATTGGGTTATAGAGTTGTTTCATTCAGCTGACTCCGATGACTTCGCCAGTAATAAAACGCGTGGATCAATATGTATTTGTGACTGCGTTAAACTTTCCATATTAATTTTAAACGAATAACTCTGATTTTTTTTATACAAACAAAATGCACTGCCAGACTCACATTCACTATTGTTGCTGCTTAGAGAAAGGGCGGGGAAATTGACATGGCTGTTTAAAATACTTTGTTCTTCTTTTGCTGATAGATTAGAAAAAAATAAAACTTGGCAATGACTAGACTTGATGTTATTTACATTGATGGCTGTAATTTTATAAGTGCTGTGGGTTGGCGCAAGTTTTTTAAAATCATTGACTAAACTTGAATTATTAATCACACAAAATTTGGGTGAAGTGGTTTCCCACTTGGCATAACTCAAAATAGAGAAAGTGGTTGTGAAAATATTTGCTGTGGGAGCTGCATATAATATGGGTGAAATGGAGCACGCCATTATTAAATAGGCAGTTTTTTTAAAAACAACCATATGAAATCAAAAAATCTTAAATTAAATGGAATGAAAATTGGGTGTATATACGTTTTATTATATGAAATAGGGCGTATATAGCCCAATAATAATACAAAAGAATGTTTGTGTGTTTAAAAAAGCGACATGCGTAAAATAAATCATAAAAAGGGTGTTGCGTTGGATCAAAAATGCTGTAGAATGCACATCCATCGGCGGTGATGAAGATTAAAACTTCTGATAAAACAATGACTTGGTTGAATTGGTTAAGTTGGGTTTTATTTTTTAAGTTTAAAAATAATTTGAATTACTGGTTGACTCTTTAGAAATAAAGAGTAATATAGCCGA
>NZ_JBLIYY010000011.1:0-131714 GCF_057480965.1 Acinetobacter sp. P37
TCCCGAACTCAGAAGTGAAACCTCTTAGCGCTGATGGTAGTGTGGGGTTACCCATGTGAGAGTAAGTCATCGCCAGCTCATTATTCGAAAACACCCCCTTCAAAGCGAAGGGGGTGTTTTTTTATGTGCGGAGAAAAGGGAAAAATAAGCAGAAAAGTAGAAGGATAAAACAGGAAAATGAGAAAATTATTGATAGATTGAGACTTGAATTATTTAAACATGGATGATTATTAGACAATAAACGCATTTAAAAATCATCAATTGAGGGAATTCTCAGCCTAAAAATGTCGGAAAACCTGAATGTAAGTCAGCTAAAACAACAGTTTAAATGCCTAATTATCGACTTAAGTGATGGCTGATGACTTATGATTTAGAAATCTACGACTTAGATCGTAGAACTGCGATTTTTTTCTATAAAATTTGAGTTTTATTCTGACAATTTTCATATCAAATAATCTATCGTCTGATTGTGGTTTAGCTTCTAATAACACATTGATAATTAATCATTATTAAAACTAGACCCGCAGTCCATCGATTTTTTTATGTATAAATATTTCAAAAATATCTAAGTTTTTATGACATTTTATTCCCAAACGACATAGATATATCTGAAAGGTATGGGTCTATACCTTTGTAATTTTGGACAATTTACATTGAAAAACGGCATTGTAGCGAAAAATAAAACTCACAATTGGAGGTGAGGTTCAATGTCTACAAGCACAATGAATGTGAATAGCGTTGTCGATAACGCTAAGTTCACAAAATCGCATTTCAGCATCATGATGTGGTGTCTAATTCTTATTTTATTTGATGGTTACGACTTAGCGATCAATGGTGTTGCGCTGCCTTTATTGATGAAAGACTGGGGATTAACAGCTGTTCAAGCAGGTATGCTAGCGAGTACAGCACTTGCAGGGATGATGTTTGGTGCCATGATGTTTGGTACTTTGGCTGATAAGATTGGCCGTAAAAAAGTCATCATGATCTGTGTATTTTTATTCAGTACATTCACATTTTTAGGTGGTTTTGCATCAAATCCTACGGAATTTGGTGCTTTACGTTTTATTGCTGGACTTGGCATTGGTGGAGTATTACCGAACCTTGTGGCATTGACGTCTGAATATGCACCTAAGCATCTACGCAGTACTTTAGTGACCACTATGTTCAGTGGTTATGCAATGGGTGGCATCATGGCGGCTTTATTTGGTTCATGGTTTACTGCGGATTATGGCTGGCAAATCATGTTCTTCATTGCGGGTATTCCACTGTTACTGTTGCCATTTGCTTGGAAGTTTTTACCTGAATCGCTCACATTTTTGGTGAAGGTGAATCGTCACGATGAAGCTCGTAGGATGATTCAAACCATTGCACCAGAGCAAACGGTGACTGCAAATACTCAACTTGAACTGACTGAAGTTGCTGTTCCGGGTGGAGCGTCTGTTAGAGCATTGTATAAGCAAGGTCGTGGCATAAGTACGATGTTTTTTTGGCTATGCTTCTTTATGTGTCTATTAACCCTGTATGCATTAGGTAGTTGGTTACCAAAACTAATGATGGCCGCAGGTTATTCGTTAGGTAGCAGTTTGACGTTCCTATTGGCGATGAATATTGGTGCGGTAATTGGTACGATTGGGGGAGGTATCTTAGCGGATAAGTTCCATTTAAAACCGGTGATCATTACATTATGTCTGGCAGGTGCTGTGGCATTATCTTTACTCGGCTTTAATTCTCCACAGCCTGTGATCTACCTGTTGGTTGCAGTCGCAGGTGCATCAGCAATTGGTTCGCAAATCTTGCTGTATAGCTATGTTGCACAGTACTATCCTTTGTCTGTACGTTCGACAGGTATTGGTTGGGCTTCTGCAGTCGGTCGTACAGGTGCGATTGTTGGCCCGATTCTGATCGGCTATTTATTATCACAAGAATTGCCACATCAAATTAATTTTATGGCTGTGGGAATTCCAGTAGTCATCGCAGCAATTGCAGTGTTCTTTATTCGCAAAGCGCAAACGGATGAGGAAGTTGCCGCTTTAGAAAATGTGAATAAGGCTTCAGTGAAAACACAGCGTTCGTATAGCTAAATCATAGATTTAAAAAGCCCGTCATTTGATGGGCTTTTTTCATGTTGTATTCACATTTTTTATTATTAATTTAGTTTTGAAGAATTTATTAATATTATGATAAATAATGAGATTTTTTATTTTAAATAACTTTTCTAATTTAATGTCATTGTTATATAGAGACTCGATCATCATTTTTTCAGTGCAAGCATAGATCTGAAAATAGGGATGGTATTCAGGGCAATTAGGTAGCTGAGTTTGAGGCTTGTGGTTCATTTTGTTACTTAAATATAGTGAACTCTGTGTTCAGTCAGCGCATGATAGAGGGCATAGATTTATTCACATTTATCAATAATGTCTCAAGATCATGGAAATATCGTCATGTCCAAAGCCGTACAAGATATAAAAGACTATCCGCTCTATGTTGCAGGTAAAGCAGCGACTACCGATCAGTGGTTAGAAGTGGATCAAAAATATACCCAAGACGTATATGCACGCGTTGCACTCGCAGATGCTGCAACCATTGAAAAAGCCATTGATTCAGCGGTTAAATCTAGCGCTGCAATGGCGGCATTGGAACCTTTTCAAAAACAAAAAATCTTACTGCACTGTGTTAAACGTTTTAATGAAATGCGTGCAGAATTGACTGAAATTTTAATTGCGGAAGGTGGAAAACCGCGTAAAGCCGCAGCTGCTGAAGTTGAACGTTTAATTAATACCTTTCAAATTGCTGCCGATGCTGTCACACAGATGGATGATGGTCGCATGATCCCATTGGCGGTTACCGCAGCGGCATCTGGCTATCAAGGCATGGTCAAACATGTGCCAATTGGTCCTGTATCGTTGATCAGCCCGTTTAATTTTCCGATCAATCTGACTGCGCATAAAATTGCACCTGCCATTGCCGCAGGCTGTCCATTTGTTTTGAAGCCTGCAAGTTTGACGCCTATTTCAGCTTTAAAAATTGCGGAAGTTTTGGCAGAAACGGATTTACCTAAAGGTGCTTTTTCAGTTTTACCTTGTCCACGTGAACATGCAGATGTCTTGGTCACTGACGACCGGTTTAAACTGCTCAGCTTTACAGGTTCTGATGTTGTCGGTTGGGATATGAAAGCACGTGCGGGACGTAAAAAAGTGACTTTAGAACTTGGCGGTAATGCTGCGGTATTGGTTGAGCCTGATACTGAAATTTCAACGGCATTTATTGAACGTTTAGTCGGTGGGGCGTATAACCATGCAGGGCAGGTGTGTATCAGCGTACAACGCATCTTGGTGCATGCCGATATCTATGCCGATGTGAAGAAAAAACTCGTGGCGAGAATGAAGCAGCTTAAAGCCGCTGATCCTCATTTGGAAAGCACCATGGTCGGTCCAATGATTAAGGAAGCAGAAGCAACACGCGTGCATAAATGGGTCGATAAAGCAGTAAAAAAAGGTGCCAAAGCATTGGTTCGTGGTGAACATCAGGGGGCTTTGCTCGATCCAATTTTATTAGAAAATGTCGATGAATCGCTAGAAGTGTATAAAGATGAAATCTTTGGCCCTGTAGCGATTTTAGAGAAATACAAAAACTTTGAAAAAGGTATCGCCAAAATTAATAGCAGCCGTTTTGGTTTACAGGCGGGCATCTATACGCAAAATTTGAATAAAATGTTGTATGCGTGGAATCACTTAGAGGTTGGTGGAGTGATTATTAATGACATTCCGTCTTTCCGTGTCGATAACATGCCATATGGTGGCGTAAAAGATTCTGGCTTAGGCCGTGAAGGGATTCAGTCTGCCATTCGAGATTTGCAAGAAGAACGCGTATTGGCGATAAAACTGTAGCAGTTTAAACTTGGGCTTTGTTCAGTATGGATCTGTTCGAAGCCC
Source organism: Acinetobacter sp. P37 (assembly GCF_057480965.1). NCBI lineage: Bacteria > Pseudomonadati > Pseudomonadota > Gammaproteobacteria > Moraxellales > Moraxellaceae > Acinetobacter > Acinetobacter sp. P37. Next base: position 3,933 of record NZ_JBLIYY010000011.1, read on the forward strand.
AGTTTTTGAATCATTGCAAAAATCTAAAGTGAATAAGAAAAAATGAAACGAATTTTATTATTGGTCAGTTTGATGACCGTGAATATGGCTGTCTTTGCCTTTAACGCCACTCAAATGGTGACGGATGCACGCAGTCAAATAGGGAAAACCTTATATTACGATCCTGCATATACTGCACTGCGTTATCCGATGGGAGATGTCCCTTTAATCAAGGGTGTTTGTACCGATGTGGTAATTCGTGCATTACGACAGCAAGGGATTGATTTACAAAAAGCCATTCATGAAGATATGAAAGCCAATTTTAAGCAGTATCCACAAAAATGGGGCTTAAAAAGTACTGATAAAAATATTGATCATCGGCGTGTTCCCAATATTCAAACCTGGATGCAACGTCAGGGCTTTGTTGTCAAAGATAAGCAGTATTTGGCCGGAGATATTGTCACTTGGGACTTAGGGCGTGGTTTAGTGCATATCGGTGTGGTTTCAGATCGTAAAGTGAAAGGTAGCGGTGTTCCGCTGATTATCCATAATATTGGAGAGGGCACACAGGAAGAAGATATTTTGCATGCCTATCAAATTACCGGACATTATCGAGTGAAATAACTTTAAAAATTTAATTGGAAATAAAATATTCCTAAAAGTTATATTATTGATAACTTAAATTGTATGAAAAATAAGCTGATTAAATGAACATTTAAGCCTAAACACATTATAAAAATGGAATATTTGCCGTAGAAATTACAGAAAAACTTAAAAAAAGTGAGTATTGTTAATTCATACAAAGGGAAAGTTATTTGTGGTGTTTTTAACCAAAATGCGCATGTGATTTTTCTGTTTGCAATTTGGTATAGACGCTCACAAGGTATCTCACCAGATCAAACACCCAGAATTTTATTTTTATGGTTCTTTTTTTGCTCGCGATATAACCATAACAAGCAGCAGTTAAAGATGCCTGAGGTTTAGGTGTTCTATGTCAGATAATCGTGAAAACTGGTCGGCACGATCAGGATTTATCATTGCCGCTATTGGTTCTGCTGTAGGTTTGGGAAACATTTGGCGTTTCCCTTACGTGGCATATGAAAATGGTGGCGGTGCATTTTTAATTCCCTATTTAATTGCAATTTTTGCAGCGGGTTTGCCTTTATTATTCTTAGATTATGCAGTGGGGCATAAATTCCGAAAAGCACCGCCTACTGCATATAAAAAACTTATGAACAGTGAGGCATTAGGCTGGTGGCAAGTGATGGTGACACTCATCATCGGGATCTACTATGCCAGCGTATTGTCATGGGCCGGCAGTTATATTTTCTACTCAATTGGTCAAAAATGGGGTGAAGATACGCAAGGCTTCTTCTTTAATACCTACTTGCAAAATGCCGATGGAATTGCCTTTGGTTTTGTACCGACCTTATTTTTTGGATTGGTGATTGTTTGGGCGATTACCATGTTCATTTTATATGGTGGTGTGAAGAAGGGTGTAGAGCTTTCGAATAAAATCTTTATTCCATTGTTGGTGATTTTGTTCTCGATTTTGGTGATTCAAGCAGTGCGTTTACCGGGTGCTACAGAAGGTTTAAATGCATTCTTTACGCCAAACTGGGATGCGATGACTGACTATAAAGTATGGTTAGCAGCCTTTGGTCATATCTTCTTCTCGTTATCGATTGGTTTCGGGATTATGTTGACCTATGCGTCTTACTTAAAAGCAAAAACCAACTTGACCGGTTCAGGTGTAGTCGTTGCATTAGCCAACTCATCATTTGAAATTTTAGCGGGTATTGGTATTTTTGCGGCATTGGGCTTTATGGCACATAGTGCGGGCGTACCTGTAAATGAAGTGGTTTCAGGCGGTATTGGTCTTGCGTTTATTGCTTTCCCGAAAATCATTTCTAGCTTAGGTGCTGGCGGCGATTTATTTGGTTTCTTGTTCTTCTCGTCACTGGCTGTAGCAGGGATCACCTCAATGGTGAGTATTTTGGAAGTGCCAATTGCGTCGTTCCAAGATAAATTCGGCTGGTCACGTAAAAAAGCTGTAACGATTGTTGCGGGTGGTTCTGCCATTGTATCGACCTTAATTTTCTCAACCCACAGTGCGATTACTTTCGTTGACATCATTGACTACTTCGCCAATAACATTGGTATCGTAGCGGGTGGTTTGTTCTCGATTATCTTGGTGTCTTGGTTCCGTCGTCCATTGCTTGCGCAATTACGTAATCATGTGAATCAATATTCAAGTATCAAATTGGGCTTTGGTTGGAACTTCTTATTAACGGTTGTTACTCCGCTTTCATTATTAGTAGCTTTAGGCTTAACCATTAAAGACGTTGCATCTAAAGGCTATGGTGGTTATCCAGTTGACGTGTTATTGCCTGTAGCCGGTTTAGTCATTGCGATCTTTGTGCTTGGTGCCATTGTATTTAGTTGCATGAAAGACAAAAACCCTGAGGAGAAATAACATGAATACATCTGCATTAATCATGATGATCATTTCAATGGTTTTGCTTTGGGGCGGTTTGATCTTAGCGTCGATCCATTTAGCAAAACATCCAGATGAAGAAGATTAAGCTTCATCGTTGATAAAAAAAGGAACCCGAGGGTTCCTTTTTTATGTGGTACTAAAAAGCAAATTTTATTGTAGATTAAGCTGTTTTTTGAATGCGGCAGTAGAAGAAGCCATCGCCATAACCCACTTTCGGGAACAATTGACGACCATGGATTTGTTCAACACCCCAATCCGCTTCAATTTTAATTTCTTGGGCATCGGCATGATTGGCAAAGAACTCAACCATTTGCTGTTCATTTTCAGCTTTTAAAATCGAGCATGTGATGTAAAGCAGCGTGCCGCCGACTTTAAGCTGCTTCCACATATTTTCCAAAATTTGTTTTTGTAACACTACAGTTTTTGCAATGTCGCCCGATTGACGTAGTAAACGTATATCAGGATGACGACGCATTACACCGACAGCAGTACATGGGGCATCGAGCACGATACAATCAGCAAGTTCAGGTGCAGTATAGGTGACAGCATCGGCAGTTTGGATTTCGACATGTTTACCATCAAGATCCAAACGATCAAGGTTTTCAACTACACGTTTTAGACGCTTTTCATCTTGATCCAGTGCAATGAGTTTCTTCGGTTGGAAAGTCTCTAAAATATGTGCGGTTTTACCACCCGGCGCAGCACAAGCATCAATCACAAATTTACCATCGAGATTTGGTAATAGTGTTGCACACAGTTGAGCATGTTCATCTTGTACCGAAAAACCACCTGCTTCAAAGCCCGGTAAGCTTGGAATATGCAGGCTTTCGTCCATCACAATACCGACATTAGAGAGTTCACAGCGATGTGCATCGATGCTTTCATCTTCCAAAATATCGAGGTATTCGTCACGGCTGACTTGGCGTGTATTGACACGTAAAGTCAGTGGTGCAATTTGCTTAAGCTCATAACTAAGTTCATCAAATTGTTCGCCCCAGTCTTTTTTCAGGCGTTTGGTTAACCAACTTGGTAGATTTGTGGCTTGTTCAAGTACATCGTAGAACTGTTCTGTTTCACGTGTTGCACGGCGCAAAATTGCGTTGATTAAGCCACTTAGACTTCCCATACCCAATTGTTTTGCAGCTTCCACCGTTTCAGAAATTGCAGCATGAGCTGCGACACGGGTACACAATAATTGGTACAAACCAAGGTATAAACAGGTTTCAACCACTTGGTTATCTACCGGTTTAGACAGAAGCGGTAAAGTCAGTTGTTTCAATGCGTACCATTGACGTAAACAACCAAGCACCAATTCATGAAATAACGCACGGTCTTTATCTGACACGATATTCATTTGCTGCGCGAGTACCGATTGCAGCGATTGACCATTTTGGACAGCCAATAACGTCTTCACTACCTGAGCACGTAAATTAAGGTCTCGGGTCGAGGCGTTGGGAGATTGCTTCATTATAAAATTTGTCCAATAGTCAATTTTTGGGTTTGTAAAATTTGTACAGGGTTGAGTGGTTTAGCACCTGGCCATTGTAAAGAGGTCAAAATAATCACGCTGCCATTGGCACAGGCAACGTGTATGCCTTTTTTGTCGATGGCAATGATTTCACCTGCTTGAGCGTTCGGTGCAGACACAGCAGAAAGTTCAGAATGCCAAACACGTAAGTTGTTTTGTTCATCCAACTGAATAAATGCTACCGGCCACGGATTAAAGGCGCGAATGTTACGATCAATTTGTACAGCATCGATGGACCAATCAATTTTTGCTTCGGCTTTTGAAAGCTTATGTGCATAAACCGTTAATGCTTCGTCTTGAACTTCACGGCTGTCTAAATATTGCTGCAACGTTTGTTCAGTATCTAAAACAGCAGCAATTGCGGTTGCACCTTGTTCTGCAAGTTTGTCATGCAAAGTTGCAGAGGTATCCGTTGCTTCAATCGGGCAGATGGTTTTATACATCATGTCGCCTGTATCGAGTCCGGCTGCCATTTTCATAATGGTGACACCTGTTTCAATATCACCTGTTGCGATGGCACGTTGAATCGGTGCTGCACCACGCCAACGTGGCAGCAATGAACCATGAATATTCAGGCAGCCATATTTCGGGGTATCTAGCACCACTTGCGGCAAGATCAAACCATAGGCTGCAACCACCATAACATCGGCATTTAAGGCCTTTAATTCCGCTTGTGCGGCTAAACCTTCTTCAGTCGATGATTTGAAATGAAGGGGTTGGTAAACAGGAATATGGTGCTCTAAAGCCAATTGCTTTACGGCAGAAGCTGTGAGTTTTTGTCCACGTCCAGCTTTGCGGTCAGGTTGAGTGTATACCGCAACAATTTCATGTTGTGTGTTGAGCAAAGCAGCTAGTGCTGTTGCGGCAAATTCTGGCGTACCGGCAAAGATGATTTTCAAAATGAATGAACCGAATCTGTGTTGAATATGTGGATTATAGCAAATGATTAATGCGTAATTTAGAACATTAGAAATTGATTTTTGCAACTTTGAAGCTGTCCAAGCTCAATGATTTCATAACCCAAAATCGCAAATTTGCAATTTTTAAATAAATTATATTTATATAAAATTTAAAAATTATTCATGAAAGTTTTGTATTGTGCAGCCATTGATGGCGGTATAGTAGATTTCAGTTAAAAGATTTTTGTCGTCAAATCACTCGTTTTTATTGATAGACCCATCTGCCCAAATCTCAGCTTAAAAAGCCATCTTTAAAAACAATGGCTTGGTGTATGATAGGTTTAAAATTCGACTGATTTTACATCATTGTCAGTATGATTTAGCCAGAGTGAATCTGTAGGATTCATTTCAAGCTCAAACTTTGTTGGAAATATAAAATGCCTGACTATCGTTCAAAAACATCGACACACGGAAGAAATATGGCGGGTGCGCGCGGCTTATGGCGCGCAACTGGTATGAAAGATGAAGACTTCGGTAAACCAATTATTGCCGTCGTGAACTCATTTACTCAATTTGTACCGGGTCACGTTCATCTTAAAGACCTTGGTCAACTCGTGGCGCGTCAAATTGAGCAAGCAGGCGGTGTAGCTAAAGAGTTCAATACCATTGCAGTCGATGACGGTATTGCGATGGGCCATGACGGTATGCTGTATTCATTGCCTTCACGTGACTTGATTGCAGACTCAGTAGAATACATGGTGAGCGCGCACTGTGCCGATGCCATGGTATGTATTTCCAACTGTGACAAAATTACCCCAGGGATGTTGATGGCGGCAATGCGCTTGAACATTCCAGTGGTATTTGTCTCGGGCGGTCCAATGGAAGCGGGTAAAGTTAAAATCCGTGGCAACGACAAAGCGATCGACTTAATTGATGCCATGATTGTAGCTGCAGATGACAACTATACCGATGAAGAAGTTGCTGAATACGAACGTTCTGCATGCCCAACTTGCGGTTCATGCTCAGGTATGTTCACCGCAAACTCAATGAACTGCTTAACAGAAGCATTGGGTCTGTCTTTACCGGGTAACGGTTCTACACTGGCAACACATGCAAACCGTAAAAAATTATTCGAACGCGCAGGCTCTTTAATTGTTGAATTGGCTAAACGTCATTATGAACAAGATGATTACAGCGTATTGCCACGTGAAATGGTAACCAAAGCATCGTATGAAAATGCCATGACTTTAGACATCGCGATGGGTGGTTCAACCAATACCGTTTTACACTTGTTGGCTGCAGCCAATGAAGCTGGCGTTGATTTCACGATGGACGACATTGACCGTTTATCTCGTAAAGTGCCTGTTCTATGTAAAGTTGCACCTGCGAAAAACGACGTACATATGGAAGATGTACACCGTGCTGGCGGTATCATGTCCATTCTCGGTGAATTAGACCGTGCAGGCTTATTGGACACATCTGTGGGTACTGTTCACGAAGCAAGCTTAAAAGATGCTTTAGATAAATGGGACATTATCCGTACTGAAAATGAAGACGTTTACCAATTCTTCCGTTCAGCGCCGGGCGGTGTACCAACGCAAACTGCATTCTCACAAGATCGATATTACCAACGACTAGATGGTGACCGTGAAAATGGCGTGATCCGTAATGCTGAACATGCGTTCTCGAAAGACGGTGGCTTAGCTGTGCTTTACGGCAACATTGCGCTCGATGGTTGTATCGTAAAAACTGCGGGTGTAGATGATTCAATCTTGAAATTCAACGGTACTGCACGTGTGTTTGAAAGCCAAGATTCAGCAGTAGAGGCGATCTTGGGTAATGAAATCAAAGCCGGTGATGTGGTGGTGATTCGCTATGAAGGCCCACGTGGTGGTCCGGGTATGCAAGAAATGCTGTACCCAACCAGCTACTTAAAATCGAAAGGTCTAGGCAAAGAATGTGCGTTATTGACTGACGGTCGTTTCTCTGGCGGTTCATCAGGCCTTTCAATTGGTCACGTATCTCCAGAAGCAGCAGAAGGCGGTGCAATTGGTTTGGTGGAAGATGGCGATTTAATCGAAATTGATATTCCAAACCGTACCATCAACTTAGCTGTTGATGACGCTACGATGGCGGCTCGCCGTGCAGCGCAAGAAGCGAAAGGTTGGCATCCAGTTGAAGAGCGTCCACGCAAAATTTCGAAAGCATTGAAAGCCTATGCAATGCATACTACGAGTGCGGCGAAAGGCGCAGTACGTGAAATCTAAGCTTTAGATTTTTAAATAAAAAGCACTCCTAATGGGGTGCTTTTTAAATTTCCATCTACATAACTTGTAATGGATAAGAGGAAACGTCATCCGCAACTGTCTGAGGCAAACGGTAATTTAAAAGTGAATGTTTCTGCGATCATTTTTTTAGTTACAAACAGTTGCCGAGTTTTGCGGATGACAAATGGTTTTGGTTACTTTTGCCGAAACAAAAGTAACATACGAGCTCCGAAAATTTGCTTTTATAGAGGTAAGACTCCGCTGTAATCAGCTTTTAAATGAAATAATGGGACAATAATTCTAAGTTATAGATTTCTTAATCTGATTGAAAATAATGTTTCTTGAAGCAACTAAATAAAATTTAATAATTAGTGGATGTCATTAAAATTCTAAAAAGACAGCCTCGAATAGTAGCTATAATTTATATGGCTTTGTGTAGGCAATCCCTTACTTTTGAAAGATCAAAAGTAACAAAAATCTTTTGTTCTCCTGATATTTCATCCCTGCCATACAGGAAAACAGCGACATCCATGTCGCTTTGTCATGTGATTGAATGGTATTGCATGCGCTAAAAATCTCTTTTGTTGAGATGTAATTTCTTTTACATGCCGAGCGCTTTCTATACAATAAATTTAAAAGAACCCGTCAAAGCTGAAGCCAAAATCAGCCATCGCCAAGGAACAACAATGAGTAAAAATAATATCCGCGAACATTCTGCTCCTGTTTATGAAGGCATAGAGAATGCGCCTGCACGTTCCATGATGCGTGCCACAGGCTTCCAAGATGCTGACTTTAAGCGCCCATTTATAGGCATCGCCTCGACTTGGGCCAATGTCACGCCGTGTAATATGCATATTGATGGCTTGGCGCGTGAAGCTGAAAGCGGGGTGAATGCTGCAGGCGGTAAAGGCATTATTTTTAATACTATTACGATTTCTGACGGCATTTCCAATGGTACTGAAGGTATGAAGTATTCACTGCTATCGCGGGAAATCATTGCCGACTCTATTGAAGCTGTGGTGGGCTGTCAGGCCTATGATGGCGTGATTGCGATTGGCGGCTGTGACAAGAACATGCCGGGTTGCATCATGGGCTTGGCGCGATTAAACCGTCCGGGCTTGTTTATTTATGGTGGCACCATCAAACCAGGAGCTGGTCATACCGACATGATTTCGGTATTTGAAGCAGTCGGTCAGCATGCCAAAGGCGAAATCAATGAAATTCAAGTGAAGCAGATTGAAGAAGTCGCGCTGCCGGGGCCGGGTTCGTGCGGCGGTATGTATACGGCCAATTCGATGGCTTCAGCGATTGAAGCACTGGGCATGAGCTTGCCGGGGTCTTCAGCACAGGAAGCGGTATCCGCGGATAAAATTGCCGACTGCCAGCGTGCAGGTGAAGCCGTGATGAATCTGCTGCGTCTCGATATTAAACCGCGTGACATTATGACCAAAGCTGCTTTTGAAAACTCGATTAAAGTGCTGATTGCTTTAGGCGGGTCAACCAATGGCGTGCTGCATTTGATTGCCATGGCGCATACCGCAGGCGTGGAACTCTCTTTGGATGATTTTGTGCGCATTGGTAAAGATATTCCTGTGGTGGCCGATGTGCGCCCATCGGGTAAATATTTAATGTCGGAACTGATTGCCATTGGCGGCATTCAACCGCTGATGAAGCGCATGCTGGATGCAGGTATGCTCGATGGTTCTTGCTTAACCGTTACGGGCAAAACTTTGGCGGAAAACTTAGCCGAGGTAGAGGATTATCCTGAAGGTCAGCAAATTATTCTGCCATTTGATGCACCGATCAAAAAGGATTCGCACTTGGTGGTACTCAAAGGCAATCTGTCACCGACAGGTGCCGTGGCTAAAATTACCGGTAAAGAAGGGCTGTATTTTGAAGGGCCTGCACGGGTATTTGAGGGTGAGCAGGGTGCCATGCGCGGTATTTTAGATGGTGAAGTACAAGAAGGCGAAGTGGTGGTGATCCGCGGTGTTGGGCCGAAAGGCGGGCCGGGTATGCCGGAAATGCTGAAACCGACTTCAGCGATTATTGGTAAAGGTCTAGGCCAATCTGTTGCACTGTTGACTGATGGGCGTTTCTCGGGCGGCAGCCATGGTTTTGTGATTGGTCATGTGACGCCAGAAGCCTATGAAGGCGGCCCAATTGGCTTGGTCAAAAACGGCGATAAAATATCAATTAACGCTGAAACGCGTGAAATGACTTGGCATGTGGCTGAGGATGAACTTGCTGCACGTCGTGCGGCCTGGGTCAAACCGAAACCAAACTATACCCACGGCGCATTGGCTAAATTTGCCAAGTTGACCTCTGGTGCGGAAAAAGGTGCAGTGACTGACCTAAATCTAGACGTCTAATGCATTGTTAAACGTTGAACATTCAGTCCTGACTTGATATAAGTTTTGCACAAGGCTTATATCTCATTTAAAACAGCTTCATAATAGAAGTTGAATTTTAAGCATGTGCTGGCAGGTTCGGTACAATTCATCATTTTGAGGCAAAAAACGCATGTCACTGTTACGCCGTTGGTTCGATCCAATCCGATCGAGTTGGTTTTATCAGAAACCGACCCGACAAGCGGTGTTACCCACGGAACAAGGTCTGAGTGTTTATCTTCGACTGGATGATGTCTATAGCTATTTGGCTGCGCAGCAACTGCCTCAATTAGAAGAAATTCTCAGTGATGAAATCAAACCACTGAAAGTGATTATTTGTCGTCAGAGTGCTGAACCTCCAAATCAAATGTCATCGATAGAATGGCAACAATATTGTCTGAATGATGCCCAAATTTTAGCGCGGCAGCATCGTTTTAGTTTTCATGAAACACCTGAACAACCGACCGCCGAAGCTTTAGAACAAGCCGAAATTATTCTAAAAAATACCCCATTACGCGGCCAAGACTTTCTTTATTTACTTGAAGATGTGTTCCACATGTTGTGGCAAAAGCAATATGGCAAGCTGAGAACACTGTACGCGATGGCCAGCCGTCATCATAAAGCGCAAGATTTTCCAGAACGGATCTTTTCTGACTTACCAACTTTGACGGGGTATTTTGAATTTGGCGAACGTAAGTACCATGCTGTAGATGATTTACTGCGTTTAACGCGCCGTTTAAAACAACAAAAACTCCTGACAGATAACCCGATCTTTATGATCAATCATATTGAATGGCGTGAGCACCTGATCAGTGATGCAGAAGAGTTAAATGAAATTCAGGGACTTGATCCTGAGCTTGATCTCTACATCGCGATGGAAGATCCGATTTCATGGTTACTGTTGGCTTATATTCGTGAGGAATTGGCGGACTATTATAATATTCAGCTGAATGTGTATCCATTGTCGTATCACGGTCGAGATTTGTTTGACTGGAGTTTGGCAACACGTCTGTCTAAACGGACAGAAGTTAAGTTCACGCCATTTTGCCGGCCTACAGAAGCTGCGACATTAGCTATGTCACAGCTTTACTACAGTGCGCCTGAAGAGCAACGTATTGATGTGATGTATCGCATTTTGGAAGCCGTATGGACCAAAGGGCGTGATTTATCCTTCAAAGCACATTTTCAGGCCTTACAGTATGAGTTAGAGATTTCTGAACTGACTACTAACGATATTGCTGAAAAATTAAAAGAAAATGATATGCACTGTGAGATGAAGTCACAGCCCGATTTTCCTGTTTTAGAATTACGTATTGCAGGTCAAAGCTATGTATTTAATAGCTTATACCGCGTTTGGATGATTGAAAGTATTTTCAGTAATGTGTTAGAAGAGAAGTATAAAAGTGAAAACACCGCTGAAAGTGAAGCCAGAGAAGATGAAGAAAGAAAAAGTTGAGTCATTAGAGCAAGCCCGCGCACAGATTGATGTGATTGATCAGGGGATTATTGAGCTCATTGCTGCACGTCAGTTTTATGTCGATCAAGCGGTGCGTTTTAAGCGTTCAGTACAGGATGTTCAATCACCAGAACGTGTCGAAGCGGTGATAAGTAAAATTCGTCTACAAGCCACAGAGCACGGTGTAAATGCAGATATTGTGGAACGTTTATACCGCGATATGATTCAGCATTTTATTCAACGTGAGTTGAAAGAGATCCGACCGTAATTTTTAGTTTTTGAGATTAGATCAAATTTATTAATGTTCTTTTTTAATATCACCAACTGAAAAGATGATGATTTGATTTACATTTTGAAATTTTATTAATTTTTTTATTTGTTATTCTACTTCTAATTACAATAATTGGATCTAGCATGACTAGCCCTACTTTTTTGCATGAACTATCAGAAGAACAGCTAAAAAAACTTTCTCAAGACGATATTCAAAAGATTCACCAAGCAGAACAACTCTATTGGAATCATAAGCCGCATACCAAATATTATGCAGCTTTTAATGGTTCAAAAACAAAAAAAGGTGGGTTAGTTCGAGCATCTAATCATGCTTATAAGGTCAACGGGATCTCTTTAGCTTTGGTCGGTGATGAAGCTATATATTTAGATGGTTCGACAGCAAAAATTATCTCCGGCGCAGGATTTCTTCTAAATGTTGATGGCAGGGCCGCAGCACTTATCGGATCATTATTAGAAAATGGCGATGAAATTATTGATAGTCCGGTCACTTCCCATGTTTTACGCTTATATCATGATGCAACTATCCCTGAAGGTTTTATGAATCCAACTTTGGGAGACTCAAATAATGTCTAAAGGATTTGGCATTCATGGCTCAACAACAAGTCACGGTGGGACAGTCATGTCCACGCAGTCCCGAAGTTCACAGATGGGGAATCTCTTTCTTCGTGCGGGAGATGGTTTCGCCTGTCCAAAATGTAAAACTTGGTCTACCTTAATTAAGAGTAATGATCATGTGATTTTTGATGGAAAGGCAGTGGCTTATGTAGGTGATAAATTTACTTGTGGGGCTTCATTGATGCCAAACCAAGTACATGTTGTTGGGACTAGTGGTGGAATAAGTTCATTAAATAGCCCAATTTTTAAGCCAAGTATGTTGCAGAATAATTTAACGAATAGTTTTGTAAGTGATAAGAAAAAATATGAAAATTACTATATAGAGAGAAACCAAACTGATTATGTGAAATTTAAGACTGCGATCCCTCCATATGATGAGGATAAAAAAGGATTATTTGGAATTGTTGCACAATTAGCCTCTGGAGTATGTGATTTTATTGTTACGTATATTGTTAAAAATAAAGAACTTTTTGTAACGGTGTCATATATGCCGCCGGTGGTTAAAAATGATGCAAGTAAAATTATTCCGCGTGCGACCCTAAGACTATTTAAAGAAAAAAATAGAAAATTTGACTTGTTAAAAACTCAAGAGTTAAAAATTGCTAATGGTATTTGGAATACTGAAAAAGGAAAAGAGCCAGTTGGATCTTGTAATATCAACTTACCTGAACCTGATATATCACTCTTAAAAGTTGAATTAGATTTGGGATATATACTGAAGTTTGATGGTGGAACAGTTACACCAATTCCTAGTTTTAAAACTCATACCTTTACCTTAAACTCCGCAGCGAGAGAAGTTTGATGAAGCATTTTTTTATTTTCTTAACCTTATTTTTTATATTTGGTAGTACTGCTTGCTCGTCTGAGAAAATTAGTTTGAATCAGCATGAAGTTAAAGAAGCTCAAAAAAAAGAATCAATTTCAATGCTGTCTAAAGAAGATACAGCTATAATAAATGATTATAAAAATACTATTAATAAACTTAATCTGAGAGATAAAGAAAACGCAGATAAAGTAATGAAAGATAGTTTGTCTGAAATAAAGAAGATCACGAATGATCAAGAACGACAAAAGATTGAAATGCAAATCTACTTAGCAACAGGCATGTATGAAGAGGCTTATAATCTTAATCATAAAATGTTAAAGGACTCTTTCAGTCAGGAACTTTTAGTGACTCAGTGTGAGTTAAGCTATTATGCTAAAAGATCGAAAGATGAATATGAAAAATGTTATTCCGATTTAGCATTGATTTTAAAAGAAGAATTAAGGAAAGTATCAAAAAATGACCCTCAGTATATTTATGGTGAGTGGGGCTATTTGCTATCAATGTATAAATCTGGGAACGTTGAATATAAAAATAAAATAAAAAAATTTATTGATTCGATTCAAGATGAAACGGTGAAATATCAATTCGAAAGTTCTTATGAATTAGCTGAAGAGCAAATGAGTAGTTATGACAGTAATTAAAGTAAATTGTAATTACTTTTTTATTGAATCCAACTACCTTGTCTATAGTTGATTTTAAGCACAGCCTCAACTTTTTATTGAGGCTCTATTCCAAAAACACTGATTTTTCAAAGTGCCTGAATTGCATAGCATAGAACCAATTCTTCAGCGAGTTTCGCCATGATTTGGTTCGTCATCACAGTTTTTGCAATCGCAGGTTTAATTAAAGGCACGATTGGGTTAGGCCTGCCTGCGGTATCGATGGGCTTACTCACCATGGTGATCAGTCCATTTCAGGCAGCCACGTTATTGATCATTCCATCCATGGTCACCAACTTTTGGCAACTATTTGCCGAAGGGCAGGTGCTGCGCCTCATTCAACGCTTTTGGCCCTTGTTACTTGGGATTATCGTCGGTTCAATTTGGAGTATTTTTCCAACTTTAGGACATGCTGAATTTAAAAGTGAAGCATTACTGGGGGGCATGTTGGCACTATATGGATTGTATGGGCTTTGTGCCAAAAGCTTGCCGAACTTTGCACCACATGAAAAATGGCTATCTCCAATGATCGGTTATTTGGGAGGGGCGCTGACTGTTGCGACCGGTGTGGTGGTGATCCCTGTGGTGCCATATTTGCAAGGTTTGCAGCTCAAACGTGATGACCTCGTACAGTCACTCGGTTTAGCCTTTACCACATCAACCATTTGTTTGGCAGTGTTCTTACAGCAAAATCCAGTGGAAGATCTCCCGATTGATTATGCCATGTCAGCCATAGCACTGATTCCAGCGCTCATTGGGATGTGGGCAGGGAAAAAAATTCGTTACCGCATTCCAGAACAAAAATTCCGTAAGGTGTTTTTTATCGGGTTGATTGCCCTCGGTGGCTATATGATGCTGCACCAGTTTGGTGTGATTTAAAGCCTAGACTTGGCCATCTAAAGTAGATTTTTGTGATAGTAGAAACTGACTGAAATGCTGATAATTTAAGGGTAAATCATCAAAATTACGCGCGGTGAGGAGCAGTTTTCGATTGGCCCATTCACCACTGAGCTCAACTTGTGCAAAGGCATACAAACTGATTAATCGTTGGGCCGCACGTTTTGGCATGATGGCAATGCCCACACCATTCGCCACCACTTGCGCGATCGCGGCAAAGTTCGGCAAACGCAGCCGATACTGTATTTCACAGCCGAATAATTTGGCTTGTGCCTCGATCGATTGTTGCAAGGAATGATATTGCATCAAACCGACAAAGGGATAATTTAAAATCTCTGCGGGTTTAACGCTAGATCTCGAGGCCAATTCATGAGTTATAGGACAAATCAGCACCAACGGATCATCTGCAAACTCAAGCGTTTGTAGTTGTTCAGATTTAAAGAAACCTGAAATTAAGCCTAGTTGTGCATTACCTTGCTCTATCGCTGCAATGATATCTTTAGACTCGGCTTCATGCAGCTCAATTTGTGTGTTGGGATTTTCTAGCAAATAACGTGGTAGCAAGACCGGTAAATATTCACTTTGTGCAGATGAATTACACCATAAGGTCATATTGGAATTTAGCCCATGGGCAAAGGGCAGCATCGCGTGTTCTAATTGTTGCCCCTCACCTAAGATGCGCTGTGCATGTTCAACCAAGGTTTGACCGGCAAGAGTCAGTTTGACCCCTTTGGCTTGGCGAGTGAACAGGGCTGTGCGGTAATGCTGTTCGAGTTTTTTAATCCGTTCACTGGCTGCTTGTAGCGAGATGGCAGAACGAGCAGCGCCTTTGGTCAGACTGCCGCTGTCTACAATGTGCAGCACCAATTGAAGGTCGAACAAATCCAGTCGCATACGGTGTATTCCTTGGCTAATGCCTTATCTTACCGAAAGAGCAGCTATAAAAAAAAGCGACCTTTCGGCCGCTTTTCAAATGAATGTTGTATTCTTTTTTAAATGCTTTGGAGGCTTATTCTGATTTATCGCCCAAGCTAAAGAACCAATTCAAAATCAGCGCTGCAAATGTAGCAGTACCAATACCACCTAAGTTGAAGTTACCGAATTGAAGTGCAAAGTCACCTGTACCTAAAATAATCGTGACTGCTGCCACCATCAGGTTTTTGTTTTTTGAAAAATCAACTTTGTTTTCAATCCAAATTTTCGCACCTGCAATGGTAATTAGACCAAATACAACAATCGATGCACCTGTCAAAATGGCTTGCGGAATGGTATGAATAATCGCACCAAACTTTGGAGAAAGACCAAGGAAAATGGCAAAGACACCTGCAAAGACAAAGACGATGGTTGAGTAAACGCGAGTCACTGCCATCACACCAATGTTTTCACCATAAGTGGTCATACCTGGGCCGCCGACACCGCCTGAAAGCGTGGTTGCAACACCATCAGCAACAAAAGCTTTACCAATGTGCGGATCCAGATTTTCACCTGTCATCGCGCCGACAGCTTTAATGTGACCTAAGTTTTCGGCGACCAAAATCAAAGCAATCGGTGCAATGATTAGCATGGCATTGAAATCAAAAACAGGCGAATGGAATTGAGGAACACCAAACCAAGCGGCTTCTTGTACTGGAACGAAGTTGATTGGTGTGCCATGACCCATGACATTGGAAATGATGTAATACACTAAGTAAGCGAGTAGAAGGCCAACTAAGAGTAATAGACGTTGTAATAAACCTTTGGTGAACACAGCAATTGAACCCATACATAGTACGGTGACTAATGCCATCCACATATTAAAGTTATTACCGGCAACCCCTTTAATGGTCACTGGGGCAAGGTTGAGACCAATGATCATCACCACTGCACCTGTAACGACAGGCGGCATGAGTTTTTCAATCCAACGGGTACCCGTTGCCATCACGATAAAACCAAAAATGGCATATAAGATACCGCAGGCCATGATCCCGCCTGCTGCCATCGCGATATTGGCATTTGGCGCGCCAGTACCTGATGCTGCATAACCGGTTGCCGCGATCACCACACCAATAAAGGCAAAACTAGAGCCTAAATAACTTGGTACACGACCACCTGTCATAAAGAAGAACAGGATGGTACAGATCCCCGACATTAAAATCGCAAGGTTGGCATCAAAGCCCATCAAAAATGGCGCAAGGACAGTTGCACCAAACATTGCAAAGGCATGTTGTATCCCCAATACAACACTTTGCACCGGAGGTAGGTACTCATTTGTACCTACAGGACGTGCATCAATATTGCCTTCGTACGGGCGCCATTTGGGAAACCAATTGGACATAAAATGAGCACTCAATAGATAAATTGTGCACATCATACTCTTGTTTTTTAGAAGATTTAATCTCTTTTAAAAATATTTTGTTCAAACTAATTACATGACTTTACATATAAATTTACCAAATGGTAAAAGTTTTAAGGGTGTAAAAAAGGCATTAAATCATGCAATTAATCAAATAGGCTTGGAGCCAATACTTCATAAATTTTTCTTATTTTATATATTCTAAAATAAATTAAAACCAATATGACTGGTCAAAAAAAAAGCACACAGTTCTGTGTGCTTTTTGAAAACTTGGAAGATTTAGCCAGTGTTACGCAAACCTGCCGCAATACCCGCGATGCTAACCATCAACGCATGGTCGACTGGGGTATTTTCAGCCTGACGCTCGGCAAGGTAAGCGCGGCGGCGTTTCATTAGCTCGGCTTGCAGTAAATGTAGTGGCAATAAATAAGGTTTACGCACCTTCATGGATTGGTCAAGCACATCGTTACTGCTGAGTAATTTTGATTCACCTTTGAGTGCTAATAGCGTTTGTACCGCATCACGTAAGCGCTGACGCAACTCTTCGCCCAATTGTTTGAGGTCTGCGTCATCAGTCAGATGAGACTCATAATATAGTGCCACATGGCCATCAGCTTTGGACAAGACCATTTCCAACATATCAATCAGGGTTTGGAAATACGGCCATTGCTCCAACATTTCTTCGAGTGTCTGCTTTTGACCTTGATCAATCACTTGATTAATCGCAGCACCTGTACCGAGCCAAGCAGGTAGCATCAAACGGATTTGCGTCCATGCGAACACCCAAGGAATCGCACGTAATGACTCAATTCCACCGCTAACTTTACGTTTGGCTGGGCGTGAGCCGAGCGGTAACATTTGCAGTTCAAGTTCTGGTGTCACAGTCCGTAGATATTTTACAAAATGCGGATTTTCACGCACGGTTTGACGATACACCTGTACCGACAGATCCGTCATGCTGTGCATGAGCTGACGCCATTCCTGTTTCGGTTCAGGCGGTGGCAATAAGGTCGCTTCTAAGGTCGCAGCGGTGTAAATTTCTAAGTTTTGTAAGGCAATGCCTTCTAATCCAAACTTGAAGCGAATCATTTCCCCTTGTTCAGTGACACGGATCGCTCCTGAAATCGAGCCTGGTGGCTGTGAAAATAGGGCTTGCTGTGTCGGTGCGCCACCACGGCTGATTGAACCGCCACGGCCATGGAATAATGTCAGTTGTACATCATGTTTTTTCGCAACTGCGGTTAATTCTTCCTGTGCACGATACTGCGCCCAGTTTGCCGACATAAAGCCCGCATCTTTGGCAGAGTCTGAATAGCCAATCATCACCTCATGTTTACCCTGAATATGCTGCTTATACCAATGCATATTGAATAGGGTATTCATGGTACGGGCTGCACCATCCAAATCTTTTAAGGTTTCAAACAGTGGAACGACGCGTAGCGCTTGTTTGATACCCGCTTCTTTTTGCAGTAACAATACGGCCAAGACATCACTCGGATGTTCTGCCATGGAAATAATATAAGCCCCTAAACTTTCAGGTGGCTGTTCAGCCAAAGTGCGCATGGTCGCAAAAACTTCTTGTACATCTGGATGTTCAATCAGGCTTTGTTTCGGTTCATTTAAAAACTTCGGTAACAGTGGGCGTTTGCTTTGCAGTTCCTGAATCAAGAAGTTTTGACGGGCTTGCTCCGTCCATGTTTCAAAATTGCCTAAACCTAAATATTCAGTAATGGCAGAAATGGCTTGGCGATGACGAGTCGACTCCTGACGAATATCGAGTTTGAGTAATTCGATACCGAAGCAATTCACTCGATGAATAAAGTCGAGTAACTGACCATTGGCAATTTCAGGTAAACCGCTGTCAATCAGTGAACGGTAGCAAACCAATAGTGGATCGAGCAGCTCATGGCGGCTTTTAATGACTTGGCTATCGTCAGCATCTTCACCACGGAGTTTCAGTGCCAACCAGTGACGAGTGGCTTTGAGGCGTTCACGCGCATCACGGAGATATTCGCGATACGGCTCAGGGTGAAAATGGCCTAAGGCATCACTAAGTTCTTTACTGCACTCCTGAATCGAAAGTTCCCAACGCAGGTCTTCGATATCGCGTAAATACAAGTCGGCAGCTTTCCAACGTGAAAGCCACAGCACCTCTTGAGTAATATTATGGGTGACGTTTGGGTTACCATCACGGTCACCGCCCATCCATGACGCAAAGCGCACAGGGGCAACATTTAAAGGCAAGGTCTTGCCACAATGATCTTGGACCATGCCATCCAATTCACGCATGAATTTGGGTACAGCATTCCACAAGGTCTGTTCAATGGTCGTGAAGCCCCATTTAGCTTCGTCGACAGGCGTCGGGCGATGTTGACGAATTTCATCCGTTTGCCATGCCGAGCAAATCAGTTGTTTTAAATCATCCAGTACGGCTTTGCGTTCGCGTGGCGTAAGTTTTTGCTGATCCATTTTAAATAGGCAGTCATTGATGCCATCATATTTTTGGATCAAGGTTCGACGGCTGACTTCGGTTGGATGTGCAGTCAGGACCAGTTCAATTTTTAATTCACAAATTTGTTGGAAAAGTTGGTCCGAACTGATGTTATTGCTTTTAAATTTTTCAAATAAATGATCGAGTGGATTCGGTGAAGGTGCTTGCTCATCAAACTCACTTTGGCGACGGCTGCGCACCACATTGTACTGTTCGGCAATATTGGCAAAGTTGAGAAAGTGCGTAAATGCACGGGTCAGTGGCAGAATTTCTTCATCTTTTAAATTTAAAAATAATTGTTCTAACTGTTTTTCAGCTTCAACTTGTCCATCGCGCGCGCCTTTAGACAAAGCACGAATTTGCTCTACCTGATTAAACAAATCTTGTCCTGCATGCTGCTTTAGGGTTTCACCCAATAAATTGCCCAGTAAGCGCACGTCTTCACGTAATGGAGCATCAATTTGTTGAATCATTTGTTATTTCTCCGCGTATTCCTGTCTCGACTATACCCCGAAAGTGCCGTGGCAAAAGGGGGTACAGACAAAAGTCGGATGACTTTTCTAGGTAAATGAGCAATAGCTATGCCATTTGTTTCAGTTTAGCGTTGAAATATTTCAGAAAATGCTCAGCTCTGCGTGCCGAGTTGATATTTCAGCATAAAGATGTCGATGGCAGAGTGAATAATGGCCTGTCGCTCTGCTGCTTCAGGTACTGGGCGCATGCCCAATAAGACTTCTTGATGGCGTAGTCCCATCAGTAGCGACACAATCAGTTCAGTTTGTCGGGCAGGATTATCCTGCTGAATGAAATTTAAAGCCGCTGCGTCTTGAAAAAATTTTTCCCAGACTTGGCGCATTTTTAAATGTGAGGCACGGAAAAACTGTTCGACCAAAGGACTGTGTTCGGCAGCTAATTCCAAAAGTAATAAATCCAGTTTAATGGCTTCTGGCAAATTCATGATGTTCAGCCCCAACTCACAAATTTCAACGAAAGCCTGCATAAAATGACTTTCGCTGTGCAGATGTCGCGGGCGGGTATTCAAAATATATTCACAGGTGTCTTCAATCGCACTGGTAAATAAGGTGGCTTTGTCCTGAAAATGATTATAGACCGTCAGTTTGGTGACCCCTGCATGTTGGGCAATCTGATTCATGCTGCAACCGTGATAGCCCATTTCTAAAAATAATTGTTTTGCAGACTCTAAAATCCGTTGTCGTTTTTCTAAGTCTTTCGGGCGGCCGACATTCATTTGCTGAAAAAATTCCAAAAAAGGCGAAAAGGTCATTGATTTCGGATAATTAATCTAATTAATGTACCGCATGGTTTATTAATTAAAAAATAACCAAATTAATTGAATAATATTCTGCCCTAAAAAAGACTTTTTATTAAGAGCGAACTTCATGAGTACGATTAAGACCACAGTTGTCAGCATGATTATCGTTTGCAGTGTGACCTTATGGGGATGCAGCAAGGATAAAGCCCAAACGGAACAGGAAGTGCCATTTGTGATGGTGACTCAGCCGGGCGCCACACATTTTGAACAAAAAAGTTATGCGGGTGATGTACAAGCCCGCCAGCAAACAGCTTTAGCTTTTCGGGTTGGCGGCCAAATCACTGAGCGCTATGTCGATGTTGGAGACCAAGTCCGAGTCGGGCAAGTCTTGGCAAAATTAGACGTCAAAGATGCACAGTTGCAACTGAATGCAGCACAAGCGCAGCTTGAAAGTGCGCGTTCCGCTGCACAAATTGCTGAAGACGAACTAAAACGCTTTAAGCAATTATTGCCAGTCAATGCTGTGAGTCGTTCGCAGTACGATGCGGTAGAAAACCAATATAAAGCAGCACAGTCGAACTTAAAGCAAGCTCAATCAAATTATGATGTGAGTCGTAATCAGACCGGTTATAACCAATTAATTGCCAATAAAACTGGGGTCATTACTGAGCGCAATATTGAGATTGGTCAAGTGATTGCAGCAGGACAACCGGCATTTCAATTGGCGATTGCAGGTGAACGTGAAGTGGTCATTGGTGTGCCTGAACAAGCGGTTACTGAAATTAAAACAGGGCAGGATGCATGGGTCACCTTGTGGTCTAAACCACAGGAAAAATTTGCAGGCTATGTACGTGAAATTAGTCCTGCTGCCGATCAGTCTCGTACATATAGTGTCAAAGTGGCATTGCGTGAAGGCAATAGTGCCATTCAACTGGGGCAAAGTGCACGGGTATTCTTAACCAAAGCACAGCAGAATGTTTTGCATGTGCCGTTATCGAGTGTGTCTGCAAGTGGTCAGCAGGCATATGTGATGGTGGTCAATGCAGATAATACGGTACGTAAAGTTCCAGTGAGTTTAGGTGAATACGGACGTGACAGCGTGCCCGTACTTAGTGGTCTGCAAGCAGGGGATTTTGTGGTGGTTGGCGGCGTGCATTTGCTCCGCGAAAAACAAAAAATACAACCTGTTGATCGTGAAAATCGTGCGGTACACATTCAGACAGGAGTTAAATAATGAATTTTAACTTGTCTGAGTGGGCACTGAAAAATAAAGGCTTAATCCTTTATTTTATGATTCTGCTGGGCATCGTTGGGATATTTTCCTATTCCAAATTGTCGCAGAGTGAAGACCCGCCATTTACCTTTAAAGTCATGGTGATTCAAACCTATTGGCCTGGTGCAACAGCCAAAGAAGTTTCGCTACAGGTCACCGATCGGATTGAAAAAGAACTGATGACCACGGGGCAGTATGAACGCATCATGGCGTATTCACGTCCGGGTGAATCCATGGTGACCTTTGTGGCCAAGGACAGTTTACGTTCGCAGCAAGTCCCTGATGTTTGGTACACCGTGCGTAAAAAGGTCAATGATATTCGCCATCAATTACCATCTGGGGTGCAAGGTCCTTTCTTTAATGATGAGTTTGGTGACACCTTTGGCAATATCTATGTGCTCACCGGCAAAGACTTTGACTATGCCACCATGAAGGAATATGCCGACCGTTTACAGCTCCAGTTACAACGGGTCAAAGACGTTGCGAAAGTGGATTTGATTGGTCTACAAGATCAAAAAGTTTGGATTGAAATTTCCAACACCAAAGCCACGCAAATGGGCATACCCGTGACGGCGATTCAACAAGCCTTGCAGCAGCAAAACACAGTTGCCAGTGCCGGATTTTTTGAAACCAATTCAGACCGGATTCAAGTGCGTGTCAGCGGCAATTTACAAAACATTGATGAACTGCGTCAGATGCCCTTATTGGTGAATGGTCGAACGATTCAATTGGGTGATGTAGCAGATGTACATCGCGGCTTTAGTGATCCACCACAGCCGCGTATGCGTTTTATGGGCGAAAATGGTTTAGGCATTGCCGTGTCGATGCGTAAAGGTGGCGACATTCTGGCTTTGGGTAAAAACCTAGAAACAGAATTTGCCCGCCTGCAAAAAACCTTGCCCTTGGGTATGGAACTAAAAAAAGTGTCGGATCAGCCTGTAGCCGTGAAGCGCAGCGTCAATGAGTTTATGAAAGTCCTCGCTGAGGCGGTGATTATCGTACTGTTAGTGAGTTTCTTCTCTTTGGGTTTCCGTACAGGTCTTGTCGTTGCATTTTCCATTCCATTGGTCTTGGCCATGACCTTTGCCGGCATGCAGATGTTTGATGTCGGGTTGCACAAAATTTCTTTGGGGGCGTTAATTCTCGCACTCGGTTTATTGGTGGATGATGCGATTATTGCCGTCGAAATGATGGCGATCAAAATGGAGCAGGGCTATAGCCGGTTACAAGCCGCCGGACATGCATGGCGGACGACTGCATTTCCAATGCTAACAGGCACGCTAATTACGGCTGCAGGCTTTTTGCCGATTGCCACAGCCGCATCGAGTACTGGGGAATACACTCGCTCAATTTTCCAAGTGGTCACTATTGCATTGGTGGTGTCATGGTTTGCAGCAGTACTGTTTGTTCCCTATCTGGGGGATAAATTACTACCCGACTTCAACAAAGATTTAGTACAAAAAGCCCCGTGGTATCAGCGCCTGTGGGCACGTTTACGTAAGCAGCCCGAACCTCAGCCGATGGTGCATCATGCCGGCGAACATCATGATCCTTATCAGTCTCCGTTTTATCAACGTTTCCGTGGTTGGGTCGACACTTGTGTGACCTATCGCAAGACGGTGATTGCAGCGACGGTTGGCATCTTTGTGTTATCGATTTTAATGTTTAAAACTGTACCACAGCAGTTCTTCCCACCGTCAAACCGTGCTGAAATTTTAGTGGATTTAAAGCTCGAGGAAGGCGCATCTCTGAAAGCCACAGAAGCGGCCGTAAAAAAAGTCGAAGCGTTCTTGTCGAAAAAACAAGGCATTGATAATTTTGTGGCTTATGTGGGGACCGGTTCACCGCGGTTTTATTTACCTCTAGATCAGCAGTTACCCCAAGCCAGTTTTGCTCAGTTTGTGGTATTGGCTTCATCTTTAGATGATCGCAATGAAATTCGTCAATCATTAGCAGAAGAAATCCGTAAGCTCTTACCTGAAGTACGTACTCGCGTTTCACTTTTAGAAAATGGGCCACCTGTGGGTTATCCATTGCAGTTCCGCGTGTCGGGTGAAGATCTAAGCTTAGTGCGTGAGTGGGCACAACGTGTGTCTGCAAAAGTCAGTGAAAACCCGAACACCACCAATGTGCATTTGGATTGGGGTGAGCCAAGCAAAGTTATTAAACTGGACATCGACCAAGATCGCGCACGTCAAATGGGAGTTTCTAGCTTAGATCTGTCCAATTTCCTGAATAGTTCAATCAGTGGTGCGGTGATTAATCAGTATCGTGAGAAACGAGAGCTGATTGAAATTCGGATGCGTGGTGATCAAGCCGAGCGATTGGATGTCGGTTCTCTCAGCAGTTTGGCTGTACCGACCAGCAATGGTGGTTCAGTGCCATTGGCGCAGATTGCGAAAATTGAGTATAGCTTTGAAGAAGGGCTGATTTGGCATCGTAACCGTTTACCGACCATTACAGTGCGCGCGGATATTCGCAGTAAATTGCAACCTGCAACGGTGGTGGGTGAGTTAAAAGATTCATTTGATCAGTTACGTGCAGAGATGCCGAATGGATATTTACTTGAAGTAGGTGGTACTGTGGAAGAGTCAGCACGTGGTCAAACTTCTGTAAATGCGGGCATGCCATTATTCCTCGCAGTTGTCATGACCTTATTGATGATTCAATTACGCAGCATGTCACGGGCGATGATCGTATTTTTGACTGCACCTTTGGGCATTATTGGCGTGGTGTTATTTCTGTTATTGTTCAATAAACCCTTTGGTTTTGTGGCAATGCTCGGCACGATTGCACTGTCAGGAATGATTATGCGCAATTCACTGATTTTGATTGATCAGATTGAACAAGATATTCAGTCTGGGGAGTCGGCTTGGGATGCGATTATCAATGCAACGGTACGTCGTTGCCGTCCCATTGTGCTGACTGCATTGGCTGCTGTATTGGCGATGATTCCACTTTCTCGCAGTATTTTCTTCGGTCCAATGGCCGTGGCGATTATGGGTGGATTGATCGTGGCGACCCTGCTGACCTTGTTCTTTTTACCTGCGCTATATGCACAGTGGTTTAAAGTGAAAAAAACTCAGCAGAATCCTTAAAAGTGTCATAATATTGGGTGCGAAATATTGAATTTTTCTCTATAGTAGCACCTGATCTACAAAGACATTTTTAAAAAGTAAAACAACCACAAGTGCAGCACGGCATATTGTGGTGTACGGGGTTGAATCACAGATGACAGCAGAGAGTTTAGCTAAGTATCGCCGTTATGTTGCGATTTCTTATGTCTTCATGTTTTTCGCTTTATTTACCCTGATTAGTGGTGTATTTGCCTACGGCTTTGCACGCAAAGTCACTCAAATCGATTCTGCAGAAGTTTGGCTACAAGCCCAAGCGCTTTGGGTCATGCGCACCGTCGTGATTTATTCCATGATGGCCATTTTTGCCGTACTGTGGTTTATTCCTTTATTTTTCTATTATTGGGACACCTATCTTTGGGTGACTGCATGCACGGTAATTGGTGTGGTCTTTGCTGCGATTGCCTTTTTGTATTTATTAAATGCATGGATCCAAGGTCTATCCAAATTCGTTAAAAATAAGGCTGTTTTCTAAGTCGATTTATTTTTTTTCCTGCCTACCCCTTGAAAAAATGGTTTGATTCCCCAATTTCAGACCACAGTTAAGTATTAAATTAAATTCCGTGAGGAGCATCGCCAGACATGGCTAAACGTGATTATTATGAGGTTTTAGGTGTATCTAAAACCGCAAGTGATGATGAAATTAAAAAAGCCTACCGTAAGTTGGCGATGAAGTATCACCCTGACCGTAATCCAGATAACCCAGAAGCTGAAGAAAAATTCAAAGAAGCTGCAGAAGCATATGAAGTTTTATCGGACAGCGAAAAACGTAGTATGTATGACCGTATGGGACATCAAGCTTTTGAAGGCGGCATGGGCGGCGGCGGTGGCTTCGGTGGCGGTTTTAGCGCAGAAGATATCTTTAGTCAGTTTGGCGACATTTTCGGTGGCGCATTTGGCGGTGGTGGCCGTGGTGGTCAGCAACGTGCACGCCGTGGTTCAGACTTACGCTATGTTATGGAGCTTACCCTTGAGGAAGCTGTAAAAGGCGTGAAAAAAACCATTACCTTTACTGCGCCAGCGCCATGTGATGCCTGTAATGGTAAAGGATCTAAAAATCCAAATGATGTTGAAACCTGTAAAACCTGTCATGGTGCAGGTCAAGTGCGTATGCAACAGGGCTTCTTCTCTGTGCAGCAAACCTGTAGCACCTGTCGTGGTCAAGGTAAAATTATTAAGAACCCATGTAATAAATGTCATGGTTCAGGGGTTTCTGACCGTCAGCAAACTTTAGAAGTGACCATTCCTGCAGGTGTGGATAATGGCGACCGCGTACGTTTAAGTGGCAAAGGCGAGGCGATCCGTGATGGCCAAGCAGGCGACTTATATGTAGAAGTGGTGGTACGTGAACACGAAATCTTCCAACGTGATGGCGCTGACCTATATATGGATGTGCCTGTAAGCATTGCAGATGCTGCATTGGGTAAAGAAATTCAAATTCCGACACTCGATGGTCGTGTGAGCTTGAAAGTACCTGAAGGGACTCAAACCGGTAAATTATTCCGCTTACGTGGTAAAGGTGTGAAACCTGTACGTACCAGCATGACCGGTGACTTACTCTGCCGTATTGTGGTGGAAACGCCTGTGAACTTAACGGCTCGTCAACGTGAATTGTTGAAAGAGTTACAAGACACGATGGATGGCGATGACAATAAATCATCTCCGAAGAAAAAATCATTCTTCGACCGTTTGTTTGATTAATTGAAATGATTTGCTTGAGTTCGCTGTGATGTGAACTCAGGTATAAAAAAGCCTGCATAATTGCAGGCTTTTTTATCGAGCATTTTAAGGTTTCGGAGGAGTTATCGGCGTTAATAAACTCTCATAGCTCATGTCGAGCCGATAAATATTTTTAAGACGCTGTAGCTGATGACGTGCTTCAGCCTCACGACCATTAAATGCCAATAAACGTGCATATTTAATGATGTGATATTTCGCTGGGTAGCTGCGAACCAATTTTTCAGTCTCCTGAATGGTTTGTTCAGAAACGATGGAATACGGATTTAAACGAATAATCGCCACCCGATGTCTAAATTCCGTCAGCAAATAGATCGGCTCATGGTTGGTGATTTTCTCCGGCATTTTTTCATATTTTGATGCCTGACCCAGCTGAATTGCTGCATTGGCATAATCACGATAAATCACCGTAATCAGCACTGCGCCAATCACGAAAACAATGCGGATAAACCACGGAGACAGACTCAATGTAGCCGCCTGTGGCTTCGCTGCTTGAAGAATCCCGATAATAAAACCCGCAGGCAGTAAGAAATATGCGTAGTTTTGCGGAAACTCCAACATGGCATGAATAACGAAGACACCGACCATCAATAGGCCAATGACAGATAATGCAGACTTAGCTAACTTTTGTAATTGGATACCCCAATAGGCGAAATAGGCCAAGAACGGCACACCAATAATGGTGCCATTCCACAATAAGAAATCCAAAATAAAATTGTGTGAGCTACGAATCCATACAGGCCCTTGTACCGTGTCAGAGATCGAGACAAAAGCGCTACTGGTTTGATGCCAACCATAGCCAAACCAAGGCTGTGCAGCTACGGCATGCGCCATTTGTTGCCAAATGGCTAAACGAGACATATCTCCACCAGCACGTTCGGCTACGTCACGACTTTCTTGAATATTCATGTCGGATATTTGGCTCATGATTTGACTTAATTTTGGCATCAATACAATCAGTGCCACAAAGCCGATAAACCAGACCAAGCTGTAAAACCAGCGAAGACGGATATAATCTTTGTACTGTGCATAAGCCAAATAGACTAGGACACAGATACTTGCCACCCAAGAGGTGCGAGATTGGCTGAGCGCGACCCCAATTAAAATAGGAATTGCACAAGCGACCAAATAGCGCGTTTTAACTTTTTGCTGTTCATAAACATATAGGCAGGCTAACAAAGACATGAGCAGAAACGTGGCCATGTTATTTGGCTGAGCAAAGTTTGCAAATGGGCGCGTAGTTCCACTAATTTTCATCACAAAAGGAAGAAACGAGTCGAAATCTAACCACTGACATATTGCGATGAGCCCGGTCATGACCCCCGAAGCAACAAAGGTATAGCTCAGGTATAGGAAGGTTTTTTCGCGTTTTTCTGTACCTTGCGAGAGACTAAAACCTAGATTGATACACAGCCAGAAGCTGAACACAAACAGCATACAGAGTAAGGCAATACTAAAATAATACACCTGCCCAAAAGCCAGTTGGATGAAGGGAATCAGCGCTAAGAGCAACAGGGGCAAGGAAATTTTTTCCACCATGAGCTTTTCTTTAAAGAATGTTGCCGCTAAGGCAAACAGGGCAAAAAAGGTATAAAGCTCACCGGTATACGTGGCCCAAGGTCGGTAATGAATCGGAATCAGCCATGCCAGTGCAATACAGACTGCCGCACAAAGATACAATAGGGTTTTCATGAATATTCAAGATCAATAGAACGCGCCTATCATACCGTGAAAATGCCCAAACTTGGTGAGGGAATAGTCAGCGTCTGTCGAAGAGCTTGATTTGCAAAAGTCTTTCGGAAAATACAGGATTTTTTTGTTTGTAACTTAGCCTGCGCATGGAGTTTTGATATAGTAAGACTAATTTCGAATCAACATTAGGAAAATGTTATGTCAGCAGCTCCACGTATTGGTATCTTGGGTGCAGGCGGTCGTATGGGACGCATCTTAATTCAGGCGGTTCAGCAAGCTGGCTATCAATTGGCTGCTGCGGTAGAACGTCCTGAAAGTAGCTTGGTCGGTGCAGATGCCGGTGAACTTGCAGGGATTGGCGCGGTTGGCGTAAAGGTTGTTGGTAACCTTGCTGAAGTTTTAAAAGATTGTGATGTCGTGATCGACTTTACTGCACCTGCAGCAACGGCACAGCATCTTAAACTTTGCCGTGAAGCAGGTGTTGCGATTGTCATTGGTACCACAGGTATGAATGATGAGCAAAAAGCTTATCTCGATGAAACAGCAACAGAAACTCCAGTAGTCTATGCAGCGAACTATTCTGTCGGTGTAAACGTTTCAATCAAACTTCTTGAATTGGCATCAAAAGTATTTGGCGATACTGTAGATATTGAAGTGATTGAAGCCCATCATCGTCATAAAGTTGATGCACCATCAGGTACAGCGCTAATGTGGGGCGAAGCCATTGCCGGTGCTTTAGGACGTGACTTAAAACAAGATGCTGTGTATTGCCGTGAAGGTCATACGGGTCCACGTGAACGTCAAACCATTGGTTTCCAAACGATTCGTGGTGGTGACATTGTCGGTGAACATACTGCGATGTTTATTGCGGATGGCGAACGTGTTGAAATTACCCATAAAGCGACCAACCGTATGAACTTTGCCTCTGGTGCAGTACGTGCAGCTGCATGGGTAGTTGGTCGTGAAGCACGTAAGTACGATATGAAAGATGTACTGGGTTTTAACGATATTGACGTATAAAAGCGCGTTAAAATCCGTTATAACAACAGTATAAAATTAAAATAAGACGATCAATGGAATGAAAAAAGTCATCTTTATGGCCTGTGCTGTCGCATTCATTGCGGCAGTACAAGCGAAAACTATGGATAATGCCAAACTCACGATTAATAAAAATAATATTAAGGTTTGGACCTACCAAAATGCTCAAAATCCTGTCTTTCAATACAAAGCTGAAACCAGTTTTGATGTGCCCATCGAAAAAGCGGTTTCCCTGATTTTAGATGTGGAAAATGCAGTGAATTGGGTCCCTTATATGGGCAGTGTCAAAGTCTTATCCCGCGATGATCAGAAAGGTGAATTCAGTTTATATATGGTGTTGGATTTTCCTTTTCCCTTAAAAGACCGTGATTTGGTGGTACAAGGCAAAATGCGTAAAGATGCACAAGGCATCATTAGCATCCAAAATAAAGCGGTGAAAAAAGGTTATCCGATCAATCCCAATTATGTACGTCTAACCGACTATGAGGGCGATTGGACCTTCCAGCGTTTAGGCAATCAAAAAGTCAAAGTGTCGACCTATGGCTATGCCAATCCGGAAGGCTCCATTCCGCTCAGTTTCGTGAATATGTTTGTGCAGCAACAGCCTTATCAAATGCTACAAAAAATGAAAGTGCAGCTGGGTAAAAGCAAAACTGTTGTGACCTTTCCCGAAATTTTAAAATAAGCCTTAGTAACTGATGTTACGCGCGTAAAAGTAATTACGCATTTTAAAAATGATTTTTTTAAGTCTATTCGACGGAGTCTTGCATCTAGGGTTTGAATAAAGGGATTAGCCTTCGGCTGGATGTACTTTTGTTTCGGCAAAAGTACCCAAAACCATTGTCATCCGCAAAACTCGTTTACTAGCGTCAAATTACTCAAAGTATCGCAAAAACATTTTTGATTAGAAGTAGTCCTGCCTCGAACAGTTGCGGATGACGTTACCGCGTATCGTTCTTTTATTTGAAGAAAATTACTAACTGATGTTACATTGTAACATCAGTTAGTAATGATTCAGTTCAATATGAACGATCAATGACTTCGCTGCTCAGGCAGACGAAATGCAGTCAACTGCTGCATGTGCTGTGCCTCAGGGAGTTCGATGCTGAGTAAGGTCTGTTCTGGAAATTGATGCGGATGTAACTTGATTTGAAATTGCCGCGCGGTCATTTGTTCACAGGCAAAGCGAAGTTTGGCTTGCTGCGGCATCATATTCATACCGTTTTCAGATTTGGCTTTATAGATATATAGCTGCTGATGTAACCCGCCGCTGGTGATCGGTTGGATCTGCTCAAGTTCATATTGCGTCAGTTTTTGGGCACTCAAAAAACCTTGAATTAAAGATTTACAGATAAAATTTTGCTGGCTTTGAGCTTGAGTGTGCTGTTCGGGTTGGCACGCCATAAGCGTGAGTGTACTGATGATGATTAGACCCGCTCGAAGCTGTGTGAAGTCATGCATGTAATTGTTCCCCTATCGTTATTGTTGAGATATCAACCTGATGCATTCAGCTTAAATCTGTTAACTTAATGGGTACAGATACAAGAATGATTAAAAAAAGGGTACAGATGGCTTTTCAATATCAGCAGCTTGCGCAGCAGTTGGCACAGAAAATTTATAGTGGTGAATTGGCCGCAGGGCAGCGTCTGTATGCGCTACGTCAATTTTCACAGCAGCATCAGATCAGTTTAAATACCGCGAAACGCTGCTATGAATTACTTGAAGCCAAAGGCCTGATTTATGTCAAAGAAAAGTCTGGTTATTTTGTGCAATCCTCACAGAAAGCCCAGCAAATTGCCGTGCCGAATCATCCTGATTTTGATTCCCGACCTCGTGAAATTTCGAATTTAGAATTGCAAATTCAGATCCATGAAGCATCTGCAAATAGCCGCCTGATTCATTTGGGTTCAATTCAGTTGTCCCCCAATTTTGTTCCTGTTGAAGCACTCAGACGTTCAATCCAAAGGGCATTAAAGCATTGTAAACCAGAAGATTTTTTATATAACAATCGGCAAGGTCATCCACAATTGCGTGAAGCTTTGTCGGCTCATTGGGCTGAAGATGGTTTTTACATGCCTAAGGATGATATTTACATCAGCAATGGTTGTATGCCTGCTTTATCAGTGATGTTGCAAAATCTGAGTGCGGAAGGGGAGAGTGTCATTGTCCCGACGCCGAACTATAACGGGCAATTGCAATTATTAGCTTTATTGAAGCGGAAAATTGTTGAAATTCCTGCCAATACTGAAGGTTTTGATTTAGATCGTTTAGAGCAGGCGATGCGGGATTCAGGCGCGAAAGTATGCTTATTGACTGCAAATTTTCAAAATCCTTTGGGTTTTTGTTTAAGTAATGAAGATAAGGAACGAATTGCACAACTGGCTGAAAAATATCAATGTTATGTGATTGAAGATGATATTTATGCTGAGTGTAGTTTCAATGTAAAGCGACCATTGCCTATCAAATATTGGGACCGGGCGGGCTATGTGATCTATTGTGCGTCGATTTCAAAATCTTTATCGCCTTCTTATCGGGTGGGGTGGTTTTGTCTTCCACCACATTTGCAACATTTGCGTCCCAAATTACTTTTGCAAAATGATTCGGTGAATACGCCTTTGCAGTTAGGACTTGCAGATTTGATTTTTAGTCGTGCTTATCGCCAACATCTTGCTGAATTGCGTCCTAAATTAATGGTGCAAGTCGAGCAGTATCGTCAGTATATTTACGATGCTTTTCAAGGGGTTGATATCCGTCTAAATCGGCCTCAAGGCAGTTATGCACTGTGGTTGCAGATGCCTGAACAAATAGACAGTTTGGCGCTGTATTACCATGCGCAAAAACATGGCATCAATATTGTGCCAGGTTTAATTTTTGGTGAGGACAATCGTTATAACAATTGTATTCGTTTAAATGCAGGGCATGAGCTATCGACAGAAATTCAGCAGGCCATTTTGTTGCTTGCAGATTGGGTGCGTAAGGAATGCAGAAACACAAATGTCATCTAGATTAATGAGTCCATAAAGCATACAAAAAAGCCTGCATGCAGCAGGCTTTTTGGGCTTAGATTTTTGCCGTTAAAAATCAGCTTTCAGCACAATTCGATAACGCACGTTTCCTGAATGCAAACGTTCAATCGCTTCATTCACCTGAGACATTGGATACATTTCAATTTGTGGTGCAATATTTTGACGTGCGGCGAATCGAAGTAATTCACGCAGTGCTGCAGGAGAGCCTGTTGATGAGCCAGTGACAGATTTAGCACCACTGATCAGCATACCTGCGGGGATTTGCATCGGCTCAAGTGCTAGGCCGAGCATGTGAACGCTTCCATTCGGTGCCAGAGTCGAAAGGTAGGCTTGCCAATCCAACGTCACATTGACCGTGCTTAAAATCAAATTGAACTTACCACGTTGTGCTTTAATCGCGGCAAGATCACGACTATTCACCACATGGTCAGCCCCCATAGCTTTAAGTTCATCAGTTTTATCTAAGTTTGAACTGAATGCGGTAATTTCACAGCCCCAAGCTTTGAGCAATTTAATCGCCATATGACCTAAACCACCAATGCCGATCACGGCAACATGGTGAATGGCCTGAATTTTGTGCTGTAAGATGGGATCAAATACCGTAATCCCGCCGCAGAGCAGAGGGCCAGCACTGGTTGGGTCGAGATCATCTGGAAGCGGAATAACCCATTGCCAGCCAGCACGGACTTTGTCGGCAAAGCCACCTGCATGACCGACGATCGTCGCTGTCTTGGTTCCGGTACATTGCACTTGGCGACCATCGATACACGAGTCACAGTGTTGACAACTTTCTGCTGTCCAGCCAATGCCTACACGCTGTCCGACTTTGAGTCCTTTGGCTTCGCTGCCGAGTTGGGTAATGGTTCCAATCACTTCATGCCCTGGGACCACAGGATATACCGAAGATTTCCAATCATTTTGGATAATAGAAATATCTGAGTGACAAAGACCGCAATACTCGACTTTGACTTCAACCTGATGGGCTTGTAATTCACCTGCATCAAATTGGTAGGGAACAAGGGCTTCACCACTGTTCATTGCTGCATAGGCTTGAATTGTATTGTCACTCATTATTCTATCCTTTCTGTTTTTGAGGTCATTCTGCGTGCGTGTATTTAAAGTCACAGTGATTTTCATGATCATTGACCATACCGATAGCTTGCATCAGAGCATAGCAAGTCGTTGGGCCGACAAATTTAAAACCATGCTGTTTTAATGCTTTGGACATGGCCTGACTTTGAGCGGTTTGTGCAGGGGCGCTGCGATATTCAACAACATCGTTGTTGGCAATGTGACCTTCGACAAAACTCCAAAGTAATTCCACAGGATGAATCCCTTGGGTTTTTAACTGTTGCCATGCTTTGGCATTATCACGAATGGCAGTGAGTTTGCCGATATGGCGAATCAAACCTGAATCTTGTAATTTTTCTTGTAATTGTAGGTCACTCAACGCTGCAATTTCGGCAATGGGATATTGAAAAAAATGCTGCTGATAGCAGGCCCGCTTTTTCAGCACAGTGATCCAAGACAGCCCCGCTTGTTGTCCTTCAAGACACAGCATTTCAAAGAGATGCTGCTCATCAAAACTAGGTTTAGCCCACTCAGTGTCGTGGTAGGCAATATACAAAGGATCTTCGGAGCACCAAGCACAGCGTTGTATCGTCATGTTGAATGCTCCTTTTTGACTTAAATTTTAAAAGCTGTCCATTGGTCGTTTTTATTGTCCCAATACAACAGTTCCGCTTGATCGAGATCGGCAAATTGAATCCATACATCTTTACCAGATTTGTCTGCGTAGCCGGTGCTGATGAGTAATGCTTCTTCAGTGATCTCCATGATCCAGCCCTGATAAGACTGTCCATTGAGGCTGATTTTTTGTTGATTGCCAGATTCTGCAAATTCCACCAGACGATTGATCAACGCTTCTGACATGTATGTTTCCTAAAATTAACGTAAATACGGATAGGGGTTAACGGCATTGCGACCTTTACCACCCAAGTAAATGCCATAATGCAAATGTGGTGCAGTATGTCGAGCATTGCCAGTATTACCTACATAGCCAATGACATCACCTTTTTTGACATAGTCGCCGACGTTTAAGCCACGTTTATGACCATCAAGATGCGCATAATAATGCCAAGAACCTGCGGGCCCCATAATCCATATCACTTTACCACCCAAATTGTTATTACGTAAGTCAGCAACTAAACCTTCTGTAGCACTGAGAACTTTTGTTCCACGTGGAACAATAATATCAATGCCTTCGTGGCTCCGCCCTTGGCTACGCGCTGCGCCCCAAGTATCCTTGAGCGCACTTCGTTTGACTTGATGAACAGGAACAGGCAATTGATTGGGTAAACGCATGTTTTGTAATTTTTTCACTTCATGTGCAGGCAATGTACTACCAGATGGTTTGGGTGGAGTTGACGTACAGGCACTGAGTAAAACCAAAATAAAACCAATACCGCCGAACAACCCTCTGCGAAGCAAAAATCCTTGAGTCACATTTGTCCCTATTCAATTGATGAGCAGTTCAAAACTATGGCATAGAATGGCTTTCGAGTTCTAGCGTAGATATGAGTTTTTTCATGGCGGTTGGAATACCGAGTGCAGTGGCTTGTATCGGGGTATACCACTGTGCGTTGCATTCAATGGCTAAATGCTCTTTTTGATCGGCAGCAACAGTAAATACAGTAGCCTCTAAAAGCCAAGTGAAGTGGGTAAAACTATGAGATATTTGCACTTGAGTAGTGGTAGGTTTCAGTCCAAGCTGCTGAGTGTAGGATTGAAACTCATGGGGTTGATCAAAAATAGGTAAACACCACAGACCGCCCCATAGACCGCTATTCGGACGTTGTATCCACAGCCATTCTCCTGCAGATTGAATCAGCATGACTTGAGCCTCTCTCACTGGAACAGGCTTTTTAGGCTTTTTATAAGGTAATTCAGTCTCTAAACCTTGAGCATGTGCTTTGCAGTGCTGCTGCATAGGACAATATAAACAGAGCGGCTTTTTCGGCGTGCAAACGGTTGCACCAAGATCCATAATCGCTTGGGTATAATCGTGGTTGCGTTCAATGGGGCAGAGCTCTGTCGCCAGTTGCCACATGGCCCGTTCATGTACAGGTTTCGATAAATCATCTTCAATAGCAAAGAATCGAGACAATACTCGCTTGACGTTGCCGTCCATAATCACGCCATATTGTCTTAAACCTAAAGACATCAGCGCACCCGCGGTAGACGGGCCGATGCCCGGTAGTTCCATCCACTGCTCAAGATTGCTTGGAAAATGTCCCTGACGTGCAACAATACCCGCGGCTTTGTGTAAGTTCCGAGCCCGTGCATAGTAGCCTAAGCCAGCCCAATAGGGTACCACATCATCCCAAGAAGCATGACCTAAATCTTCAACAGTTGGAAATCGTTGAATAAATCGATCAAAGTATTGTAAGACGGTTTTGACTTGAGTCTGTTGTAGCATAATTTCTGAAACCCACACTTTGTAAGGGTCATCCTTCACTTGCCACGGTAAGTCATGACGACCATGGACATCAAACCAGTCGAGAAGGGCATCAGAAAAGTTAAACATGCAAAACAGTCAAAATTGAAAAAACCTGCCTAGTATACATCTTTCTATAGGTATTCTTTTTGTTCAAAACGAAATCTGTATATCAGGGGAAATGCAAAAATAGTGGCTATCAAAAAAGGAGCCGAGGCTCCTTAGTGAGTGTAAATTTAAAGTTTAGCTTTTAAAGCCCCAGCGGGTATCGAGCGCCAATGTTTGGTTTTCATAACGTGGAATAATGTGAATATGCACATGTTCAGTGGCTTCGCCAAAAACTTGTCCATCATTAAACCCAATATGAAAGCCAGTAGGTTGATAGCGTAAATTTAATTCATTACGCGCTTGTTCAAGTAAGGACATTAAACTTTTACGTTCTTTATCAGTAATTTCAAAAAATGAACCAACATGACGTAGTGGGACAATGACAGCATGCCCTTTAGACAGTGTATGTGGTTCAGGAAGTACAACACCAAAATCATTTTTTGCAATCACGTCATATTCGTCAAAATTGCAATATGGACAATTGAGTTCTGTCATTGTGCTCTCCTCATTTTTATAAATTAAATATTGTTATTGGTTCTTAGCGCTTTAAGAACCAAGCTGGCGTGCTAACAAGACATACATGGCTGCTAAGCTTTGCTGTTCTGCAGCAGCGTTATAAGCTAAATCTACGCCGTTGGCTTTGGCACGTTCATCCGCCATCGGGTTGCTAAAGCCGTGTTTTGCACCTTCAAAAATATTAATTTGATACTTCACTTGGGCAGCATCCATTTCATTTCTAAAGGTCGCAACATCTTCTAAGCTCACCATCGAGTCGAGCTCACCATGTTGCACTAAAATCTCTGCTTGAACTTGTCCTGTTTGTGCAGGAGTCGCTGTAGCAAGTGTTGCATGGAAGGTCACCACAGCTTTTAATGCAGCACCTGAACGAGCTAAATCCAGCACGACTTTTCCACCATAGCAAAAGCCTATAGCTGCGAGTTTATCTGCATTTACTTCTTTTTGCTGTGCCAAAGTGTTTAATGCAGCAGACGCACGGGTCACAATGGTGTCGGCATGATCAAAAGTCTGCATCATCCATTCATAAGCTTGCTTGGCATCTGTGGTGACTTTTTTGTCACCATACATATCCAAAGCGAAAGCAGCATAGCCTTGTTCTGCCAATTCACGCGCACGTTGTTCGGTATATTCATTGCGTCCCCACCATTCAGGGGCAACTAACACACCTGCGATCGCAGTGTCTAACTCTGGAGCAGCAAAATAGCCAAAAAGTTGAGTTCCATCCGCTGCTGTATATTGAATTTCGCGCGTCTTAATTTTAACGGTCATGGTCAAATCCTTATGTGCGGCTACGCAGTTAATGAAGATTTAAAATAAAAGGGAAATAAGTTTTTGTGAAATAAATATAAGATATCAATGTGAATTTTAAGTCAAATCAATCAAAAAAATTGTAAAAGAAAATAATGGTACGAAGGAATATTGAGGAGCACCGAGATTTGTCGATGCTCCTGAAGGGAATATTGTTATTTCGGGAGAACTTCAATGAGCTCTACATCAAAAATCAGCGTGCTGTTTGGCTCAATGACGTCTGCTGAACCAATTTGACCATAGCCTAAATTGGCAGGAATGAAGAAGCGATATTTTGCACCTTCTTTCATCAACTGTAGACCTTCCGTCCAACCCTGAATGACTTGGCTCACTTGGAACATCGCAGGTTGGTTGCGTGCAATTGAACTATCAAAAACAGTGCCATCAATTAAGCGACCTTCATAGTGAACTTTCACTGTTGAATTGGCTTTAGGTGACTTACCTTTGCCAGCTTGAATGAGTTGATACTGCAGGCCAGATTTCGTGACCTGAATGCCCGGTTTTTTGGCATTTTCAGCAAGGAAAGCTGAACCAATGGTGGCATTCGCATCCGCTTTTTGCTTCAGTTCAATCAGTTGTTTCGCTTCGGTTTGCTTTTTATATTGAGTTAAGGCACGGGTCATTTCTTCATCTGTTAGTGACGAAGCTTGACCTTTAGATGCTGCCTTTAAACCTGCAACAAATGCATCAATATCTAAGTCCTTAATGGATTCAGCATTACTGCGTCCCATTAAATAACCAAAACTATAACCGACTTGTTCTGCAGCACTACTTTTATTACTGACATCTTTGGCAAATACAGTGCTTGAGCAGAGTGCCAAACACAACATACTGATCTGTAATTTCATGACCGAGTCTCAAAATAAAGCAGGAGAGCGAAAAGCTCTCCTGTACCGGTTTTATTATTTAACTTCAATGAGTTCTACATCAAAAATTAAAGTACTGTTCGGTGGAATCGTTCCTGGAACACCTTGAGCACCATAACCTAGGTTTGAAGGAATATACAAAGTGGCTTTGCCGCCTTCTTTCATTAACTGTAGACCTTCAGTCCAACCTGGAATCACTTGATTCAATGGGAATTCAATTGGCTCGCCGCGCTGTACTGAACTATCAAATACAGTGCCATCCACTAACTTACCTGTGTAGTGAACTTTAACAACTGATGTGGCTTGCGGTTGTTTACCTGTGCCTTCTTTCGTTGTTAGGTACTGTAAACCAGAAGCAGTGGTTTTAACCCCCGCTTTACTTTTGTTTTCAGTTAGGAAATTATCACTGCTACTTTGTGCTTGCTTATTGCTTTCGAGCTGCTTGTTTTGCATTTCTTGCTGGAACTCAGCATATGCTTTTTGTAATTCTTCTTCAGTATATGCAGGTTTTGCACGAGCATGACCCGCACGAACACCAGTGACAAAGCTATCAATATCTAATTCTGGAGGCGTTTGATGGGCAACTTCATAACCAAGTGCATAACTGATTTTAGCGACAGCAGAAGCATTTGCAGCTGGTTGAGTTGATGTTGCTGATTGCGTAGCAGGTGTTTTAGTTGCATAGTAAACAGGAACAAGTGCGGCACCGCCGAGTAATACAGCGACAGCGATAGGTAGGGCCTTACTCATATATTTTCCCACAATTATTTTATATGTAAAAAGTTGCTGAAATTCTAGCAGACTTTTCCTGTTCAGCGCTTACCTATCTCTATGATCAGGTAAGGTGCAGGAAAGATCATCATAGTCATGTTCTTATTTTTATACTATAACGGTATGAATATATAAAACATTTTTTATACAGAAAGATGCATGCAACATAAATATCGAAAATAAAAAAGCCACCGTATTCGGTGGCTTTTTTGTTGAATAGGCTTGAATCAGTCTTGGTCTTTTGAAGCTTTATAACCATAAGAATAGTTATAGCCATAACCATAACCAGCTGAGCTACGTTGAATGTCGTTTAGAATAATACCATTGACCTTCACACCCACTTGTTCAAAGCGGTTCACGGTTAACTCTAATTCTTTCAACTGAGTTTTCGCATAACGAGCAATCACCAGATT
Organism: Acinetobacter sp. P37; assembly: GCF_057480965.1. Classification (NCBI taxonomy): domain Bacteria; kingdom Pseudomonadati; phylum Pseudomonadota; class Gammaproteobacteria; order Moraxellales; family Moraxellaceae; genus Acinetobacter; species Acinetobacter sp. P37. Next base: position 43,216 of record NZ_JBLIYY010000011.1, read on the forward strand.
CACGCCAGCAAATTGCGAAATAATGATACCGTCTGTCACCGCAAGTACAGGAGGGGTATCAATGATCACATGATCGAACATCGGTGAAATCAAATCTAAGAATTCTTTAAATTTACCAGAACTTAAAAGCTCAGATGGGTTAGAAGGGCTCTTACCGCGAGTAATCACACTTAAATTTGGAATTTCAGTGGTTTTAATGATGCTGTCTAGATCACGCTGACCATTTAAATATTCAGCTAGACCTGGTTGGTTGTCATGATTGAAATATTTGTTTAAATAACCACGACGCAAATCTGCATCAACAATTAAAACACGTTTATCGCTTTGCGCAAGAATCGTAGCCAAGTTGGTTGAAATAAACGATTTACCAACTTCTGGTGCAGGCCCTGAAATCATGATCAGGTTATTTTTTGCCGATGTCAGTGCAAAGTGAATGGCAGTCCGCATACTGCGTAGGCTTTCAATCGCAATATCGTCGCTATTTTTAACCGCAAGTACAGGAATGGTCTTTTTCTTCTTCAGTAACTTGATGCGACTTTCTTGAACAGGGGAACGTGGCACAGTGGCATAAACCGGAAGATCCAGATTATTTTCAATTTCTGAAGAATCTTTAATTCCTGAGTGAAGCATATTGCGAACAAGAGCAATTAATACACCAATAAAACCGCCTACAAATAACGATAAAATTAGAATAATTAATTTTTTTGGCTTGATTGGTTCAATTGGCTCTACAGCAGTATCGACAATACGGACATTACCGATTTCACCAGCTTTGGCAATGCGAAGCTGTTGGTAAGAGTTCAATAATGCAGTATAAAGTTGTTGTTTTACTTCAACTTCACGATAGAGCTGTAAATAACGACGCTGTAAATCTGGTAATTTCTTTAAAGTGGTATTTAGCTCACCAATTTTGCTATTGATTGCACCCAATTGAGCATTCATTTGCTGCATCACAGGATGTTCACTAGTGTACTTTGCAGAAGCTTCAGCAACTTTTTGCTCTAATTCAGCTTTTTGAGTTTCAAGAGTGACACTTTGAGTTAAATAGAGTTCAGATTCTTTAGTGACATCGACAGTATTAAACTCTTGACGGAATTTGTTAAATTCACGTTCTGCGACATCAAGCTGTTGTTTTAATTCAGGGAGTTGTTCGTCTAGGAATTTTAATGTTTGTGCACTTTCAGCCGAACGTCTTTCAATATTTTGATGGCTGTAGGCTGCTAAAACGGCATTTAAAACTTTTGTAATATGTTCTTTATCTTGGCCCTGATAGTTAAGGCCAAGCACGCCCGTCATTTTACCTTTTTCAGCTACAGAATAGTTTGCCAAAATATTCTCTACTGCGGCAGGCAATGACTGCTTTTGAATTAAATAGTCATCTTTGAATTGATCTTTGCTATAAACTGAGATTTCCCAAAGACCTTCTGCTGTTCGCAAAGAACTTTTTTGGTTCAATGGTGCTGTTAATATTTTTTGGTCAGTGTCTAGATCAATTAAAGAAAGTTTATTTTCTTGAAATTGGAGACCAAGGTTCTTGTCACGATATTGTGTAGGGATATCAAATTGGCGAATTTCAAAACTTTTTTCATTATCTTTGAAAACGACTGATTTATTTTTATATTCTGTGACATATTCATGCGGGGAAAATAAGCGATCAGTGAAAGAATTTTCTGTACCGGAAATTTTTAGGTCGAGATGTAAACTCTGAATGACATTACCAAGAACTAAACGTGATTTAAGAATCTCAATTTCTGCTTGGGCAGGCTGCTTTTGATCAATCATGCCTGATAGATCACCTAAGAGTGCAGCAGAAGTCCCTTTACTCTCTTCCACTTGTACTAAAGCATTGACTGAATAAGTATCCGGTGTTGCTCTTAAATAAAGTAAAGCACAAACAAGACTTAAAATTACACATAATGCAATTAACTTCCACTGTGCAATCAGAGAGAAAAATAATTCTTTTAAATCAATTGTATCTTCTGTATTGATATTTTGGCTCATAATCGTACATCAAAAGTTAAATTTGTTTAGTCCAATCTGCAACGCAAGATTGGATCAGTTCTGAGGTTTGGTCAAAAAAAGCTTGATCGTGCTGATAGGGGTCAGGCACATTTTTACCTTGCCAATGACCTAAACGAAAAGTCTTTCCCTTTGCAAATGGCCATGTCTGTTCAATATGCTTTTGTTGATTTGAACTCATGACCAAAATTAAATCTGATTTTTTGATCAGTTCAGCATTTAATTTTTGCGCAATATGTCCACTCATATCGATGCCAATTTTTTGCATACAGTATTGAGCTTTTTCATCTGCTGCATGTCCAATCATACCTGAGATTCCAGCTGAATAAATATTCAGGTCGGGATGATCTTTTTTTAGGAGATACTCCGCCATAGGACTTCGGCAAATATTACCTACACAGACCACCAAAATATTTTTAAATAACATTATTGGCCCAATCTGTCCAAATTATAGATGATATTTGAGAAAGGAATCACTTGATTGATTACACGCTGCCAGCGAGCTAAACCAGATGCATCAACATAGACAATATCATTGCTGCGCATTTTGAACTGGTTAGCGAGCCCAAAGTCACCGATACTGGTTAAATCTAAATGGTAAATTTCAGTCATCGGGCTATTTACATCGCTACGCACTACGTAGATTTTACCTCGACTTGCTGAAAGTGAGTTAATACCTAGACTTTCACCTAGGACATCACTGAGGCTCATGCCTTGTTCACGCATTGGTAGGGATTGGTTTTTACCAGACTCTCCCATCACATAAATTTTTTGGTTCTCACGTGAGTTGACATAAATTGTGTCATTCGGTTTGATGAGTAAGTTGTGTAAAGAATATCCAGCTTTTTCAAGTTCAATACTATTGAGTGCATAACTTTGACCATTTCTAACTAAGGTTAAAGATGCATTGTCACCAAATTGACTATTTACTCCGCCCGCCATACCTAAAGCAGTATAAATACTTATTGGTTGGTCGGTTAGATTAAACTGACCGCCTTTCATCACGTTACCTTGGACAGAAAAACGTTGGCCTTGGTAGGAAAGTATGCGAACAATCACATCTGGGGTTTTTAAGTAACGAGCAAGTTGGCTGCGTAATTCCTGATTGACTTGTGTTAGTGATTTTCCGGCAGCTTTATATCGGCCAATAATAGGGAATTGGATATAGCCACTTTGATCAATTTGGTAACCGTTTGATTTAATCGCCTCTTCATTACTAATGGTATTTGTAGGTGGCGTTATTTCCGGATATGCCCATAAATAAATGGATAAAATATCACCTGAGTTTAGACGATAACTTTTTTGTTGTTGATTGAATAGATGGGCAAAATTTTGCTGATTTACTTGAGCGGGTTGAACGGCTAATAAATTTTCTTGAGTTAGTTTAATAACATTGACTGTCGAGCCTAAATCAGTCTGAAATGTACCTTCTTTAGGAAGGTCATAGGTTTGTAAGCCTGAAGTAATGGCACAACCCGTCATACTTAGACTCAAAGCTAACATACAGCTATAACGATAGTAACTCACTCGAATACAAATCCTATTTATAAAATTTTTGAATCATTGAAATACGGGTTTAAGTACCCAAATTACTCATTTTAGAATGTTAAGTTTATACTATTCACTTTGTAGAATATAGCTTTACATTTGTTTTAAATCGTAAGTTTAATCAAGACTTGCATGGATAAATATCTTTTTAAAGATCTTATTGTTATTTGAATTTTTTTAAATATACAAAGTTGGTTTTATAGGGTGAATTGTTTAATCCTATAAATATTTTTGATTAAAATTACAGGCCTCATAGAACATCATTACACAATCGAAATTTGATTTTCTGATATAATTTAACGCTATTTACAACATAACGATGATTGATAATTCATCGATGACATAGGCTTCAGTATGTTACAACTCTCCGAATTAAAAATTGCCATAATCGGATTAGGTTATGTCGGTTTACCGCTAGCTGTTGAGTTTGGAAAAAAAGTACCCGTTGTGGGTTTTGATATTCATCAAAAGCGTATTGATGAATTACGTAGCGGACGTGATCATACCCTAGAAGTTTCTCCTGAAGAATTAGCACAATCAGCTCAATTAAGTTACAGCGCAAATTTAGAAGACTTAAATGACTGTAATTTCTTTATTGTGACAGTGCCAACCCCGATTGATGAATATAAACAACCAGATTTAACTCCGTTGGTGAAAGCCTCAGAAAGCATTGCGAAAGTGCTGAAAAAAGACGATATCGTGGTGTATGAATCAACGGTTTATCCGGGTGCAACGGAAGAAGTTTGTATTCCTGTTTTAGAGAAAAATTCAGGCTTAATATTCAATCAGGATTTTTATGCAGGCTATAGCCCTGAGCGTATTAACCCGGGTGATAAACTGCACCGTGTGACCAATATTTTAAAAATTACTTCGGGTTCAACACCAGAAGTTGCTGATTATGTTGATGCAGTTTATAACCTGATTATTGAGGCAGGCACACATAAAGCAGCCAGCATTAAGGTTGCAGAAGCAGCCAAGGTGATTGAAAACACCCAGCGTGATGTGAATATTGCCTTAATTAATGAATTGGCATTGATTTTCAATAAAATGGGTATTGATACCGAAGCGGTATTACACGCAGCGGGAACAAAATGGAACTTCCTTCCATTCCGTCCGGGTTTAGTCGGTGGTCACTGCATCGGTGTTGACCCGTACTATTTAACGCATAAAGCCCAAGCGATTGGCTACAACCCTGAAATTATTTTAGCGGGTCGTCGTTTAAATGATGGTATGGGCGCTTACGTTGTGACTCAGCTAGTGAAAGCCATGCTGAAAAAACGCATTCAAGTGGAAGATGCCAAAGTCCTCATTTTAGGCTTAAGCTTTAAAGAAAACTGCCCGGATATCCGTAATACCCGCATCATTGATATTGTGAATGAATTGAAAGAATATCATATTGATGCAGATGTTTATGATCCTTGGGTCGATGGAGCTGAGGCAGAACATGAGTACGGTATTAGCCCTGTGCAGGCGCTGGAAAATGGCAAATATGATGCAGTAATTTTAGCGGTTGCGCATCACCAGTTTAAAGACATGGGTGTAGAGGCGATCCGTGCTTTGGGTAAAGCTGATCATGTGCTGTATGACTTGAAATACGTGTTATCTCAAGCTGAATCTGATCTTCGTTTGTAAGGAGCATACCATCATGAATCAATATCAACAGGTATGTGCAAACCTAAAAACAGCGCCTAAAACATGGCTGGTAACGGGTGTTGCGGGCTTTATTGGCTCGAATCTTCTCGAAACATTGCTCAAGCTCAACCAAACCGTAGTGGGTTTAGATAACTTTGCTACAGGTCATCAGCATAATTTGGATGAAGTGCAAAGTTTAGTGACTGCTGAGCAATGGGCGAAATTCAGTTTTATTGAAGGTGATATCCGCAAATTAGAAGATTGCCAAAAAGCCTGTGCAGGCGTGGATTATGTACTGCATGAAGCTGCTTTAGGTTCTGTACCGCGTTCGATTGCCGATCCGATCACCACCAATGACACCAATATTAGCGGTTTCTTAAATATGCTGACGGCTGCGCGTGATGCAGGTGTTGCCAGCTTTACATACGCAGCCAGCAGTTCGACTTATGGTGATCATCCTGCATTGCCAAAAGTAGAAGAAAATATTGGTAAACCACTTTCACCCTATGCAGTGACGAAGTACGTCAATGAGTTATACGCAGACGTATTTGCGAAAACTTATGGGTTTAAAGCAATTGGCTTACGTTATTTCAACGTGTTTGGTCAGCGCCAAGATCCTAACGGTGCTTATGCTGCGGTGATTCCGAAATGGACGGCATCAATGATCGCGGGTGAAGATGTCTTCATCAATGGTGATGGTGAAACCAGCCGTGATTTCTGTTTCATCGATAACACGGTTCAAGCCAATATTTTGGCGGCAACTGCATCTGATGACGCCAAAAACCAAGTGTATAACGTGGCTGTGGGTGACCGTACTACGTTGAATGAGTTATATCGTGCCATTCAGGTGGCACTTGCTGAAAATGCGGTGAACTTTGAGCGTGATCCTGTGTACCGTGAGTTCCGTGCAGGTGATGTGCGTCATTCACAGGCGAGCATTGCCAAAATTGAGCAGCATTTGGGTTATGCACCTGAGTTTAAAATTGCTGAAGGCATTCAACTCGCAATGCGTTGGTACGTCAATAACTTAAAATGATCTTGAGCAGATGATTGCGAAACTGTTCGCAAAATATCAGTCCATTGGACTGATTACACTCAGTTTACTGGTCGGTGCGATAATGACATTTATCGCACTTCCTGTTTTAACGCGCCTATATTCTGTTGCTGATTTTGGCGCGTATGGTATTGCTTTGGCGATTGTCAGTGTTTTATCGACCGTTGCTAATTTACGTCTCGATCAAGCTTTATTGGTCGCGGACGAGCAAGACAAAAAGAGTCTGATTTTTGAAGGGGCGGTGTTCTCAACAGGCATTGCGATTCTTAGTGGCATCGTCATTAGCTTTATTTTAAATGTTGAAATGGCAAGTGCAGTCGCCACAGGCGTGCTTGCCAACACTCTGATTCAGAGTCTGTATAATTATCAATTTGCTGCGCATAAGGAATATTTTTGTGCAGGCTTAAATATTTTTAGAAGTGCGATTGTCGTTGCGGTGCAACTGAGTTTGCCACTGTTTATACAGATCAGTCTGGTCAATAGCTATAATGTCAGTTCTATCCTGATGATCGTGGCGATGTTGCTCTACATCTTGAAGTATCAGCTCTATCAAGTCAGTTGGCAGGCGTTTAAAAATTATCAAGATTTTATTTATGCCAATACCCCGCATGCCTTGCTGAATAGTTTTTCACATAACTTGCCATACTATGTGGTGTCGCATTTTGTGGGTGTGCAGGCGATGGGTTTCTATGCCATTGTCGAGCGGACTTTACGTGTGCCGATCAATCTGATTTCACAAACCTTACGTCAGTTTTTTATCCGTAAGTTTAAAACTACAGATTCAAATAAAAATGCCTTAAAGGCAAGTGTGCTTTTAAGCTTGTTGTCACTGCCTCTTTTTGCAATTTTCTTTATCTTGCCTGAATCGGTCTATCTTTGGATTTTCGGTTCTGAATGGGTTGGCATCTCAACTTATTTCCAAATTTTAGCGTTGGGCTATTGGGCGATTTTCTGTAATCCGCCAAGTTCGGCCTATTTAATTGCCAAGCGCAATAGCCAAGTATTATTTAAACTGCAAATCGTAGAGCTCATGATTAAGTTTGCTTTATTTGCAGGCTTGTATGTTCTATGTGCCGATAAAATTTATATGCTCTTGGCGGTGCCTGTGGCGCTGATCATTTATAACTTTGCCATTTTATATGTGGTGTGGAGAAACAAAAGCTGATGTTTTTTAAACTGTTAAAACTGATGAATTGGTTCACTGCACAATGCCGTCAGCAATTTTATAACCTGGCTTTTGGTACGAAATTTCGTTATTTCGGTAAAGCCTGTACGGTCGAAATTAGTGGACAAGTGAAGATTGGTCAGAATGTTTATATTGGCGATCATGTCAGTTTAATTGTCGAGCAAGGTGCAAGCTTAGAAATCGCAGATAACAGTTTTATAGGTGAAAGTTGTTATATCAAATGCTTTGGTGGCAAGGTTTCGATTGGCAAAGACGTCAGCATTAATTCTAAGTCCTATATCAATGGTTGTGGCGGTGTGAGCATTGGCGATAACACCCGTATTGGCACGCAAAGCATCATCATTGCCAGTAATCATAAATTTGGTGAACCTGATGTGTTGGTGAAAGATGCGATTACCAAACAAGGGGTGCGTTTGGGGCAAAATATTTGGCTTGGTGCACGGGTGACGGTACTTGATGGTGTGAAAATTCCAAGTGATTCGGTGATTGGCGCCTGTAGTTTGGTATCTAAACCTTTGCCTGAATCAGGGGTGTATGTCGGCATTCCGTCCAAAAAAATCAAATCTGTGTAAAGTGCTATGCGTATCGTAAAACACATTTTCAGCGTAAAATATTCAGCTTAATTTTCTCCCTTTTGATTTTCTGATCCTGACATAGGTCATGCGTATGGCATTTATGGTTTCTGCTTTTCGACAGCTGTTTGATCTTGCTTATTTTATGGCGAAGGGCAGTGTGGCTTATGCACGTAAAAAAGGTGTGAAAGTCGGTGAAAATTGCCGAATCTATATTAAAAATTGGGGCTCAGAACCGTTCTTGGTTAGCATTGGCGACCATGTGACGGTCACTTCAGGGGTGAAATTTATTACCCATGATGGCAGTACCTGTCTAGTCAAAGATGAGCAAGGGAAGCGCTATCAACGCTTTGCCCCAATTCAGGTGGGTTCGCATGTGTTTATTGGTGTCAATACTATTGTAATGCCGGGCGTGACCATTGGCTCAAATGTGGTGATTGGTGCAGGTTCGGTGGTGACCAAAGATATTCCTGATCATAGCGTGGCGATTGGTGTGCCTGCCAAAGTGGTATCCAGTTTTGCTGATTATCAAGCCAAAATTCAAAGCACCTGTGCCAGTGATACTGACTTAGCCGGTATTACGGATTATCGCGAGCGCGTGACACGTGCCATGGCGATTCAAGCCTCAAAAAACCATCGTTAATATTCTCCCATTTCATAAAATTTAGGTCTGCATATGTTGAATAAAGTCATGTTCTTTTTGCCAAGCTTGGGTGGTGGCGGTGCAGAACGTACAGTCATTCAACTCGCCAACAGCTTTGCGGAACAAGGTCTCAATATTCATTTGGGCGTGTGTGATGTCACAGGTGATAAAGCTAAGCTGTTGCCTGAAGTCAGCCCGAAAATTCAATTGGTGAATTTTAATTGCGGTCGGGTGATGAATAGCATCATGCCTTTAAAAATAAAAATGAAAGCTGAGCAATACGACTGCTTAGTCGCAACGCAAACCCACACCAATATTGTGGCAGGTATTGCGAAAAAACTCGCAGGTGTTAAAACGCGATTAATCTTCCGTGAAGTATCTACGCCGTCCAAAAACTTAAAACTGCAAGGTCTTGCCAAATTTTTGCTGAAAACTTTGGTGAATTGGACTTATCCCATGGCACAGCAAGCGGTCTGTGTTTCCAAAGGGGTTGAAGTCGATTTTCGTGAATATTATGGCTATAAAAATAATAATCTGAGCACGATTTATAACCCTGTATTGGACGATGCCTATTTTGAAAAGGTCCAAGCGCCAGTCACACACAAATTTTTAAATGGTGACCATAAAGTGATTTTGGCAGTGGGGCGTCTCACTGAAGCAAAGAACTTTGGTTTTCTGATCCGCTCCTTTAAAGCCTTGCATGATCAGCATCCTGAAACCCGATTATTGATTTTAGGTGAGGGCGAACTGCGTGCAGAGTTTGAGGCTTTAGTTACTGAATTGGGTTTAAAAGACGTGGTGGATTTACCGGGCTTTGATGCCAATCCATACGCCTATTTTAAATATGCATCGCTATTTGTTTTAAGCTCGAATTGGGAAGGCTTGCCGGGTGTACTTATTCAAGCCTTAGCCTCTAAAGCGAAAGTGGTGAGTACCAACTGTCCAAGTGGACCAATGGAAATTCTAGAAAACTCTAAGTTTGGTTTATTGGTTGAATGCAATGATCAGGCAGGGTTAACCCAAGCCATGCAACAGGCGATTTTTGCAGATTATGTACAGTATTCTGAAAATGAGTTTCAGGCGCATATTCAGCAGTTTCATAAGCAAACCGTACTTAAGCAGTATTTGCGTATGATGGAGTCTGCATCATGACTAAACCATTAATGGTGCATGTGATTACTAACTTTGCAGGCGTGGGTGGTGCTGAGATGATGTTGGCACGCTTAATTCAGCAAACTGAGCATGACTATCAGCACGTGATCATTGCACTGATGAAAACTTCCAAGGTGTATCAAAGTACTTTAGAACGTTGTCAGTCGTATTATGCGCTCGGTTGGAATGGTTTAAATACGCTGAGTACGATGAGTCAGCTGCGCGCATTACTCAAAAATCTACAGCCCGCAACGGTGCAATGCTGGATGTACCATGCCAATGCATTGACCAGTCTCAGTGTTATTGGTTTAGCGAAAAAACCAAAGGTCGTATGGGGTATTCATCATTCTCTTGCTTCTCCTAAAGATGAATCAATCAGCACCAAGATTGCCTTGGGCATAAGCAAAATACTGTCACAGCAACCTAGTGCTATTATTTATTGTGCGCATTCGTCTATGCAGCAGCATCAGGCCTTCGGCTTTAAAAATGGCAATAGCCTAGTGATTGCCAATGGCGTGTTTCTTGATAAATTTCAGCCTAATCCCCAATTGCATGAACCAACCGTGATTGGTTTTGCAGGGCGTTATCACACGGCCAAAGGCTACCCCTATTTGTTTGAAACCATGGGTTTACTGAAAGATAAAAACATCATCTTTAAAATTGCAGGTAGCGGCGCGAGTTTAGAGAATCCTGAAGTAAAGGCTTTATTCGATCAATATCAATTGGATAGTCAAAAAGTCCATTTATTGGATCAAATCTCAGATATGCCTGCTTTTTATCAATCGATTGATGCATTCCTCATGACTTCAATTACCGAAGGTTTTCCGAATGTGTTGGTCGAAGCCATGGCATCAGGTTTGCCTTGTATCAGCACCGATGTAGGTGATGCGCAATATATTGTGCAAGAGCTTGGCGAAATTGTACCGCCGCGTAATTCGGCTGCATTGACGCAAGCAATTTTAAATTATGTGCAGCAAAGCAATGATGAAAAATTGCAGTTGAAACAAGCCGTGCGTGAGCGCGTAGAAGCACATTTCAGTATTGAGAAAGTGAGTCAGCAATATATGCAAGTTTGGGAGCAAAGCCGTTGAAATTTCTGATGATCAGCAGTTTTTTGCCTTCTGTTTTAAATTTCCGCGGGAAACTGTTGGAAGCTATTCATGCACAAGGCTACGAAATTCATATTATGGCGCCTGAATTCGCATCATTCCCTGAAGAACAGCAAAAACTGCAAGCCCTTGGCTATCATCTGCATGAAATTCCCATGCAGCGCACAGGCACCAATCCGCTGTCGGATTTAAAACTGTTAAAACATCTCTATCAGAAGATCCGTCAAATTCAGCCTGAGTATGTGCTGTCTTATACTATTAAGCCTGTGATTTATGGCACGCTGGCTGGATGGCTTGCGAAAGTACCGCATCGTTTTGCTTTAATTACTGGTCTGGGTTATGCCTTTCAAAATGTAGAAGCGGGTAAGCGCAGTCTATTTCAAAAACTGGTGCATGGCTTATATGCGCAAGCGCTCAAACGTAGCGACAAAGTTTTTTTCCAAAACCCAGACGATTTAAAGCTGTTCCAAGACATGCATTTGCTTGATGCCAATAAACCAACTGTGGTGGTGAATGGTTCAGGGGTGAATGTGCAAGACTTTGATGTCATGCCTTTACCCAAAAATGAACAAGGGCAGGTCAAAGTCTCATTCTTACTCATTGCACGCCTTTTAGGTGATAAAGGCGTACGTGAATATGCTGAATCGGCGCGCATCATCAAAGCACAATATCCTGAATCGGAATTTCATTTGGTCGGTTGGATTGATGATAATCCATCAGCTATTTCTCAAGCCGAACTCGATGAATGGATTGCCGATGATCGCCTCAAATATTGGGGCAAACTCAGTGATGTCCGTCCTGCAATTGCGGAAAGCTCGGTCTACGTGTTGCCCTCCTACCGTGAAGGCACGCCACGTACGGTATTAGAGGCGATGGCTATGGGGCGGGCGATTATTACCACCGATGCGCCGGGCTGTCGTGAAACCGTTACCAATGGTGTAAATGGCTATTTGGTTGCGGTGAAATCAGTCAATGATTTGGTGCAATGCATGCAATACTTTATTGAAGATCCAAAACTGATTGAGTATATGGGACAGCGTTCGCGAGAAATTGCGCTGAATAAATATGATGTGCATCAAGTGAATAAGCATATGCTGGCTGAAATGGGTATCCATTAAAGGCGATTCACCCAATTTAAGAGGCGATCCAGATGACTTTAAAATATATAAAAAGTGATTTATACCGTTATACGGGCAATCTTGGTTTTAAATCATTTTTGAAAACTTATTTATTCAATCGCGGTTTTAATTTTTCATTTTGGCTGCGTTTGGCCAGTGCAAAATCATTTTGGGCAAAGTTGGCTTATCCCATTTATTATTATAAAAAAAAGCAGTACGGCATAGATATTCATACCACAACTCAAATTGGATATGGTCTGTTTATTGGTCATGGCGGGCCGCTAGTTGTTAACCCTACGACTGTGCTTGGCAATAATGTAAATTTATCGCAATTTACAACGATTGGTGCCAATGGCGGCCGTCAAGCAGCAGAAATTGGTGACAATGTTTATATTGGGCCAAATGTTTGCATCATTGAGCATGTCAAAATTGGCAATAATGCCACTATCGGTGCGGGCAGCGTCGTGACCAAAGACATTCCTGAAAATGCAACTGCGGTAGGAAACTACGCGAAGGTTATCAGCATGAATAACCCGGGTCATGCAGTCAATCGTCGTTGGACCGATCTCTAAACGACTATATTTTCGGGATCTTTTGGAATGGGCACTACTTGAGTCCCTTTGACGGTTGAAATATTTTACAAATCTGATGGTCTCGAACAGGGTATAATCATTGCTAGAAATGGATACCATTTCCCCATCTTCATCTAATCTTAAGAGTGAACCATGTTAAAGCGCTTATTGGATATTGTGATCGCATCATCTGCGCTGGTGCTGCTGTCTCCTGTTTATGCTTTGGTGGCTTATAAGGTTAAAAAGAATTTAGGTTCTCCTGTCTTATTCCGCCAGCTACGTCCGGGTCTGCATGGTAAGCCTTTTGAAATGGTGAAGTTCCGCACCATGAAAGATGCACTCGATCTCGATGGCAATCCATTGCCAGACAGTGAGCGTCTGACCGCATTTGGTAAAATGCTTCGTTCCAGCAGTTTGGATGAAATGCCTGAACTGTGGAATGTCATTAAAGGCGATATGAGTATTGTCGGACCAAGACCATTATTGATGGAATATTTACCGCTCTATAATGAGCAACAAGCCAAACGTCATAACGTGCGTCCGGGCATCACAGGGTATGCGCAAGTGAATGGTCGTAATGCCATTTCATGGGAAAAGAAATTTGAGCTAGACACATGGTATGTCGAAAACCGTTCATTATGGCTCGATTTTAAAATCATGCTGAAAACGGTGCAAAAAGTATTGTCTAAAGATGATATTAGTGCCGAAGGTGAAGCGACCATGAGTAAATTTACGGGTACTTCGGAGCCTAAAGATGACTAAGCGCTATGCAATTTATGGCGCTTCAGGCTGCGGGCGCAGTTTAATGCCTGTAGCACGCCAGCAATTAGCACGTGAAAGGGATGCTTCAGAAATCGTATTTATTGATGATGCCTTAGAATCGGTTGCAGACGTAAATGGTCATCGTGCCATGAATTACCTCGCATTTTTAAATGAAACGGCTTCAGAAAAATACGTACAAATTGCTATTGCCAATAGTCATGTACGAGAAAAGATCGCTCAGCGTTTAAAGATGGATGGCATTCAGCTTTGGTCGATCATCGCGGACAATGTGGTTTTAATGGATCAAATTGAGCTTGCTAAAGGCTCTGCTTTAAGTCCATTTGTCACTATTGGCTCCAATGTCAGAATCGGTAAGTGTTTTCAAGCCAATTTATACAGTTATGTCGAGCATGATTGCGTGATTGGGGATTTCGTTACCTTTGCGCCAGGCGTAAAATGCAATGGCAGTATTCATATTCATGATCATGCCTATATTGGCGCGGGTGCGATGATTAAGCAGGGCACATCTGATCAGCCTTTAGTGATTGGTGCAGGTGCTATTGTTGGTATGGGTGCTGTCGTGACTAAAAGTGTGCCTGCCGGCGCAACAGTGGTGGGAAATCCCGCCCGTATTGTGACGAAAAAATAGATTTTTAAACACGATTTTGAGACTAGGAAAACTCCATGTTAAACAGTGCATTTGAACCTTGGCCAAGCTTTACTCAAGCAGAAGCCGATGCGGTATCAAAAGTCCTTTTATCCAATAAAGTGAATTATTGGACCGGTCAAGAATGCCGTGAATTTGAAAAGGAATTTGCACAGTTTGCAGGAACCAAGCATGCAGTTGCCGTGGCCAATGGTACAGTTGCACTGGATGTAGCACTCAAAGCCTTAGGTATTGGCGCAGGCGATGATGTGATTGTTACCTCACGTACGTTTTTAGCTTCGGCAAGCTCGATTGTGACTGCAGGCGCCAATCCTATTTTTGCCGATGTAGAGCTGGATTCCCAGAATATTTCTCGACGTACCATTGAAGCAGTGATTACGTCGAATACCAAAGCGATTATTTGTGTGCATTTGGCAGGTTGGATGTGTGATATGGATCCAATCATGCGGTTGGCTGAGGAAAAAGGCTTTTTTGTGATTGAGGATTGTGCCCAAGCGCATGGTGCAATGTACAAAGGCAAATCAGCAGGTTCAATCGGGCATATTGGTGCATGGTCTTTCTGCCAAGACAAAATCATGACCACGGGTGGTGAAGGCGGCATGGTCACTACCAATGACGAAAGTCTGTGGAAAAAAATGTGGTCGTATAAAGATCACGGTAAAAACTTTGATAGCGTCTATAACAAACAACATCCGCCGGGATTCCGCTGGCTGCATGACTCATTTGGCACCAACTGGCGCATGATGGAAATGCAGGCGGTGATTGGCCGTTTACAGCTCAAACAAATGCCCGAATGGACGGCAAAACGTAATGCCAATATGGCGCGTATCCAAGCGGCGTTTGAAAATAGTCCGTATTTTACTGTAGCCAAACCATCTGTTGAATATGTGCATGCAGCCTATAAATGCTATGTGCAAGTGAATATTTCAGCCTTGCCTGAAGATTGGTCGCGTGATCGAATCATGGCAGAAATCAATGCATTGAATGTGCCTTGTTTTAGTGGCTCGTGTTCAGAAGTGTATTTAGAAAAAGCATTTGATGATACGCCTTGGCGTCCTGCGCAGTCTTTACCGCAAGCTAAACAGCTCGGTACAACAAGTTTAATGTTCCTTGTACACCCAACATTATCTGAGCACAGCTTGCAGAAAACCGTGGATGCGATCCAAGCGGTGATCGCAAAAATCTAAACCTGAAAAGAGCGTATAATATGCGCTCTCATTCGCCTTATTGACCCCACTTGAGCATCTTGTGAAAGACTTTATCCGTTCTATAGCATCATTACCGCGTCGCCAAAAACAAATCGTTTTGGTGCTGATGGATATCTGTATTTTACCGTTAATGATGTGGCTGGCTTATGCCATACGTTTGGCACGTCCCAATGTTCAGGTCATGCAAGGACTGGATGCTTGGTACATGTATGTCGGTGTGGTTGGCATTCTGATTTTTGCTTTGCTCGGTATTTACCGTGCAATTGTGCGTTCATTTAATGAAGACTATTTGCTGCGGATTTTAATCGGGACATTTATTCAGATTGTGGCGCTGTACAGCATCAAAAAGTTAGGTCTTGCCTTCATTCCGATGAGTATTCCACTGATGTATGGCTTTATGCTGTTTTCATACATGTGGTGGAGCCGTGCCGTCATTCGCTATGCAACCCTCAAAACCTTTGCTAAAAAACAAAGCCGTAAACGCGTGGCGATTTATGGCGCAGGGCTGGCAGGTCAGCAAATTGCCGCAGCTTTAAACCGTTCAGATGATTATTTGCCTGTGTGTTTTATTGACGATAAGCGCTCCTTACAAGGTCAGTCACTGAGTGGTTTAAAAATTTATGCACCACAACGTGCAGCAGCTAAATTGGGTAAATTTGGTATTGAAGAAGTCTTACTTGCCATGCCTTCCGTTGGTCGTGCACGGAAAAAAGAGATTATTGAATCCTTTGAAGCCACCGACGTCAAAATCATGGAATTACCGGGTGTCACACAACTGGTCGATGGTAAAGTTAAAGTCTCTGATATTCGAGAAGTCGATATTATTGATTTGCTTGGACGTGATCCTGTGCCACCGAAGCCAGAGCTATTAGAGAAAAATATTAAAAATAAAGTGGTCATGGTGACAGGAGCAGGCGGGTCGATCGGCTCTGAACTTTGCCGTCAGATTGTGAAGCATCAGCCGAAATTGCTGGTGCTGTTTGAAATGTCTGAATTTGCTTTGTATTCAATTGATCGTGAATTGCAGACTTCGGGTGTACAAGTTATACCAGTATTGGGTTCTGTCACCAATCAGCAAAAATTAGAACGTATATTGCAACAGTATGCGGTACAAACGGTTTATCATGCAGCAGCCTATAAGCATGTGCCTTTAGTCGAGGCCAATCCTTTTGAGGGGATTTACAATACTTCGATTGGTACGCAGCGTAGTGTTGATGCAGCTGTAGCCCAAGGTGTAGAAACCTTTGTTTTAATTTCGACAGATAAAGCCGTACGCCCGACCAATGTCATGGGCGCTTCGAAACGGATGGCGGAACTCTACTGTCAGGGCCTAGCGTCGACGAATCCAAAAACGCAAATTAGTATTGTACGCTTTGGTAATGTACTTGGTTCGTCAGGTTCTGTCGTCCCTTTGTTTAAAAAGCAGATTGCTCAAGGCGGGCCTGTTACAGTAACGCACCCAGAAGTCACGCGTTATTTTATGACGATTCCTGAAGCAGCTCAGCTCGTGATTCAAGCAGGTGCGATGGGGACAGGCGGTGATGTATTTCTGCTTGATATGGGCGAGCCAGTTAAAATAGTAGACTTAGCTAAACAAATGATTCGTTTGAGTGGTTTTCGAGCAATCGATGAAAATGGTATAGGTGATATTGAGATACAATTTACAGGTTTACGTCCGGGTGAAAAGCTATATGAAGAGTTGTTGATTGATGAAGAAGGTATTGAAAAAACCGAGCATGAACGGATTTTAAAATCTTTTGAGAGATTTTACAGTTATGCTCAGCTATGCCAAGTATTTATTCAGCTTGATAAAGAATGCGAAAATGAAGATGCGGTTGTACTATTGAATATTCTGAAAAATCATGTGGATGGTTATAGGGATAAAATATAAAACATAATGAATTTTAAATTATGCAATTTTATATAAAAGCTTTAATTTAATAATTTTTTTACTAGAGTAAACACCATTTAAATATTTATAATTTGATAGGGAACTATGGAAAATAAGGAAATAAAAGTAATTAAGAATACCTTGTTTATGTTCTTGCGAATGTTCTTCGTTATGTTTTTAACATTATATTCAACAAGGTTATTACTTAAGATCTTAGGTTTTGAAAATTATGGAATTTATGATCTAATTTTTGGGGTTGTACTTCTATTTAATATTCTAACTGGATCTATAGCTACATCGCTGCAAAGATTTTATAATGTTACACAGGGTGATAGCTTCAAGCAAAGTTATATATATAGTGTTTCATTACAGATATTCGTTATTGTAAGTTTATTGGTTTTGGGTTTAGGATTGCTTTCTGCAGAAAGCATAGTTTATTCTTTGCATATTCCGCAAAATAAAATTTATATATCAGTTTTTTTCTTTAAATTATGTGTGCTAAATTTGTTTTTTATGATACTTAGACTGCCATATATAGCATTGCTAATATCAAATGAAAAAATGGGATTGTATGCTTTAGTATCTGTTATTGAGGCAATTCTAAAATTTATAGGAATATATGTACTTACATTCTGGTCCGGTGCTAATGATTTGTTAAGTATCTATGGACTAATTTTAAATATAGTTACATTGGTCGTAACAGTTTTATTTGTGCTGGCTTGTTTTATCAAAATTGATATGCCTAATTTTTATATAAAAAATGATAAGCAATATTACAAAGATGTTTTATTATTCTCAGGTTGGTCGTTGTTCGGGGGGAGTGCGGTATTATTATCACAGCAAGGCTTATCAATTTTATTAAATAAGTTTTTTGGGGTATTGATTAATGCATCAAATGCGATAACACAACAAGTTTATAGCGCAGTATATCAATTCGTAAATAGTTTTCAGACAGCATATAGTCCTTATTTAATGAAGACTTATGCTGATGGAGACTTTGAAAAGCTAAAAAAATTAATAATACTATTTTCGAAATTTTCAATTTTTCTATATTTGTTGATAGCAATTCCACTTTTCACTTTTACAGAACAGATTTTACGTATCTGGTTGCATGACATACCTTTACATACAGTAATTTTTGTACGGTTGACCATAGTAGTAGTATTGTTAGAAGTGATGTCTGGGCCGTTGTGGCTCACAATACAAGCATCAGGTATCATACATCGTTATCAGGTTGTAGTTTCATTGATTATGATTCTAAATTTACCAATAGCATACTTCTGTTTTATATACCTCAATAATCCAGTACTAGCATTTGTTGTAAAAATATTTACAGCTTTATTGGCATATGTATATAGGATGTATAAAGTTCGTGATCTGAATTGCTTAAATTTAAAAAAATATTCTAAAGCAATTATTTTACGAATGGTTTTGTTAATTTTTATTCTTTCGCCACTAATATATTATTTAAGTTTAAAAGATTTGAATATTTTTGAAATTTTTCTTAATATTGCAGCATTAATGTGCTTTCTTATAATAATGTCATACTTGTTATTAGTAGATAAGGTTGAGCATCAAAAAATGCGTGCTTTAGCATCTAAATATTTAAAAAGGGTAAAGTTGTGAATTCAAATGAGACTATCAAGCTCCTAAAATCTACAATTGATTCTAAGCTATCACCGCTGATTGACGCAGATTACGTTTATTGGGATTTACCATATCATATCAATATTGGTGACACATTAATTTGGCAAGGAACACTAGATTTTTTGGCTGATAAGCCTTACAAAATGTTGGATTTTGGCTCATCGTCAACTGCATCTTTAGAAGAGTTATCAGAAAAAACAGTTATTTTACTTCATGGCGGAGGTAACTTTGGTGATATTTATGCATCTAGCCAAGATTTTAGAAAACATGTTGTTAAAACGTATGAAAAAAACAAAATAATTATTTTGCCGCAAACAATTTATTTTGAAGATAAAGAAAAAGAAAAAAACGATTTTCAAATTTTTTCTAAGCATGAGAATTTATATCTCTGTGTCCGTGATCACGAATCCTACGAACTTGCTTTAAAGTATCTAAATAAAGAAAAAGTTTTACTGCTGCCAGATATGGCATTTTGCATTAAAGAAGAGACCTTGAAAAAAGGTGTGAGTACAGGCAAAAAATTATTAATGAAGCGCGTAGATTTAGAAGCGATTGAAGTTAATGATAAATATTTAAAGGAAGTTGATAAGCAGTCTGACTGGCCAACTTTTGAAAAACATACATTAAAAAGCTTGTATTTACGACTTTTATTAAGGATGAATAGAAAGGAATTTAATGCTGGATATGGGAAGAAAACACAGCTTTCTAAATATATAGATGACTACGCAATGAATTATTTTAGAAAGTATTTGCTTAAAACAGGTATTGGATTTATCAATAGTTATGATGTTATTTATACGACAAGATTACATGGCTGTATTTTGTCATTATTATTAAATAAAGAAATTATTTTGTTAGATAATTCATATGGAAAAAATAAGGCATACTATAATGTATGGCTGAAAGGCAGTGAAAATATTAAAGTGGAAAAGTCATGTTAGTTAGTGTTGTTCTACCAGCTTATAATGCTGAATTATACTTAAAAGAAGCTATTGACAGTATTTTAGTACAAACTTTCACTGATTTTGAACTGATTGTACTTAATGATGGATCAAGTGACTCGACCGAAGATATTATTTTATCTTACACAGATAGTCGTATTATTTATGTTAAAAACCAAGAAAATTTAGGTCTAATCGGAACTCTGAATAAAGGTATATCGTTGGCAAAAGGAAAATATATTGCACGTATGGATGCGGATGATATTGCCCTTCCAGAAAGATTATTTAAACAAGTAACTTTTTTAGAATCTAATACACAGTATGGTGTAGTAGGTTCCTTTGCACAAATTATCGATTCTAAGAATATTTATAAAGTACCTGTAACAAATGAAGCTATAAAAGCCTTTTTATATATTGATTCACCTTTTATTCATCCATCAATTGTCATACGCAAAGATTTGCTTATTAATAATTTGTACGATCATCAATACCATAGAATAGAAGATTATGAGTTATGGGTGAGATTATCTGTACAAACTAAGTTTTATAATATTCCAGAAGTATTACTCAATTACAGAGTGTTAGAAGGCAGTGAAAGTTCATTATTAAAGTCCAATTTAGAAAGAAAGCTACAATTGACTAAAGAAGTTATACGAAATCTTTTTTTGATAAATAAGATTGATATAGACGTCATGGAAATTGAAAATTATTGTATGTTGTTAAATAAAAATTTCTTTAATAATATTAATTATCCACTTTTATCTCAGACTTTAAGAAAAATAACCTCTCAAAATTCACATTCAGTTTCGTATTTATCCCGACGTTGGTTGGGGAGTTTGCTTATTAACCCCCAATTAATTAATATACGTTTTCTCCTTTTTTATAAGTGGTCGTATATTGGGGGAGCTGTATTGTTAAAAAAATAGGAAGTCTAATGAGAGATATTTATTTTGTCGTGCATTCATTGGATGAAAAAAATTCTGGTGGTGTTTTGAAGGCTACGACTGAAATAGCTAATAAATTATCAGAAGAAGATATAAGTGTTAAAATTGTATCTTTAGGTAATGTTGAAAAATTAGCTTTTGATACTGTTCCAGAAGTTGAAATAATTACTCTAGCGCAAAAAAAATATAATACGCTTTTTTATCAAAGTATATTTAAGTTAATTTGGTTTTTTCAAACCTTTATCTTACTTCTTGCTTTTACAAGGAAAATTGATAAATCAATTTTTATTGCTACATCTCCTCCATTGTGCATGTTGTTCGGTTTGATAAGAATCTATCACAGCCAGAATAAAATGTTTGGTTGGGATCACACAAGCACAGCTTATAAGTCTAAAGGCTTAGTCTCGATATTTAAGCTGTATTTATATAGTAAATTAGATGTTTTTGTTGCCTTAACACCTCAAGATCAGCAGTATTATCAGAATAAATCAGTTAAGGCTGTTTATATTCCTAATGGAATAAAGTTTATAGATGTTGATAGCTTAGTTAACAATCGCAAATATTTATTATACGTTGGACGTTTTTCTTCAGAAAAAAGACCATTACTTGCTTTAGATATATATAATCAATCTAAATTGTGGGAAAAAAATATTAAATTTAGAATGTTTGGTAGTGGTCCATTATTGGATGATATTTTGGATTATATAGAGGTTCATAATTTAAAATCATTTGTAGAAATTATTTCTGGAATAAATAACCCAGATGTTATATATCGTGATGGATATGGATTGATTTTAACCTCAAGTATCGAAGGTTTTGGCTTGGTTTTATTAGAAGCAGTAAGTAGGAATATTCCTTGTATAGCATTTGATGTGCCATATGGACCAAGAAGTATTATTAATAATGGTCTTAATGGGTTCTTGATCCCTGATAACTCGACAGAGAGTGCTGTTGAATTAATATCAAATAGTCTATTCAAAGATTTGTTAAATAAAGATTTAAGTTTATCGATTAAGGGTTATGAATTAAGTGGTATAAAGTCGAAATGGATGGAGGTTTTATCAAAAGATTTCTTGGAGATTTCAGAGTGAATAAAATTGTAATACTTTGGATTTTATTTTTATTTTTAACTTTTCCATTTTCACCATTTGTTTTTTTTATAGCAACAGTTTTTACTCTTATATTTTTACCTTTACATGATTATCCATTTTTAAGACCGTTGTTGTTAATATTTGGTGCATTTTCTCAGTTGTTTATATTTTATTCTATTGATTTTAGTGCCTCTACAATCATTGACTATCGTGTATATTCTGAGGCTAATGAAATTATTAAGAGTATGAGTCTATCGGAAGTTTTTTACGAGCCTTTTGGAATTGAATTTGGATGGGGGTTGATTTATTGGATATTAAACAAAATCGGAATTGAAATTAATGGTGTCAGTGTTTCATATTATAATTCGATAATATGTATTATGTTATTTATAACATGGTTTGAAAAGTATGGATTAAAAGATATAGATAAAAAATATCATGGTCTTGTTTCTGCATCAACACTAATATTTCTATCTTTTTTTACAATTACATTTTTACAACGACAAGCTATATCTGTAGCAATATTGCTTTTTGCAATAAGTAATCAAAATAATAGGAAATTTTATTTTTTCTTGTTAATTTCATCTTTATTCCATATCACAAGTTTGATTGTAGGTATTTTATATAAATATATAAGTAAAATTAATTTTACACCCAGAAGAATTTTTTATTTTATGGTTTGTATTTTAATTTTTAGATTGTTTTTTAGGCAAGTTATTCTATTTCTTGATCAGTTTTCGTTTTTGACTTATAAAACAAGTTTTTATCTTTCTTTAACAAGTTTTGAGATTGTTTCATTTAGGTTGGCACTATATAGTGTAATGTTATTTGTTATAGTTTTAATTTTTGGGAAGAATATTAATTCTCAATTTAAGAATATTATATATTTTACTTCTATTTGTTCGGTTTCATTGCTTGGCATCAATCTTGCTTCTGAGCGGCTTAATTTTATTCTAATATATCTTTATGGATATTTTTTATTTTTAATATTATACAGAAAACACCTCAATTTACTAATTTTTTTAAATGTGATTTTTCTGATAATTTTTGCTATAGAAAAGAGCTCCTTAATTAATGAGACTGCTAATCATTGGGTTTTATATCCTCCATTATCCAATGTTCCATTTTATTTTTTATTTAACTAAAGAGTTTTTGATATGTCTTTCTCAGTATTATTATCTTTATACTTTAAAGAAAGCCCAATATTTCTTAATAAATGTTTTCAAAGTATTTGGGATGAACAGTCATTACAGCCATCCCAAATTGTATTGGTGATTGATGGACCTGTAGGAAATGATTTACAGGAAGTTGTCAAACAATGGCAAGATAAATTGGGTGATATATTATTGATGTTGCCACTTAAAGAAAATGTCGGTTTAGGTAAGGCTTTAAATGAAGGCTTAAAACATTGTACTTATGAGTGGGTGTTTCGTATGGATACAGATGATATCTGTAAACCTGATCGCTTTGAAAAACAAATTCAATTTATTGGAGAAAATCCAGAAGTAGTTTTATTCAGTGGACAAATTTTAGAGTTTAAGGAAAATCCTTTAGATGCAGAGATCTTAAAGTGTGTTCCAACTAAATATACTGATATTGTTAAATTTTCTCAAAAAAGAAGTCCTTTTAATCACATGACTGTGGCATATAAAAAATCAGTCATTGAGGCTGTTGGTGGATATCAACATCATTTATTTATGGAAGATTATAATTTATGGTTACGTGTGATTGGTGCAGGATATATGGTAGGAAATCACCCAGATATTTTGCTTTATGCACGTGTTGGTAATGGTATGCATGCGCGACGTAAAGGTTTCGAATATGTTAAAAGTGAATTAAAATTACTAAAATTAAAAAAAGAACTTAAACTACAAAACTCAATACATGCTAACATATTTTTCTTATTACGGTCTTCATCTAGACTTTTACCTAGTGCGTTATTGGGTAAAATTTATAATACTTTTCTTCGAAAAAAAGTTCATAAATAAGAGTGGTAATTTTAGTAATGAAACGTTTCGTTGATGTTGTCATCTCACTAATAGCTTTAATCCTTCTCTCACCAATTTTTTGTGTTGTGGCCTTAAAAGTTCGTAAAAATTTAGGTTCACCTATTTTTTATCTTCAAGAACGCCCTGGAAAAGATAGTAAATTATTTAAAATGATTAAGTTTCGATCGATGAAAGATGCATTTGATAAAGAAGGAAATCCTTTACCAGACGATCAACGAATTACACCATTTGGGCATAAATTACGAGCAACAACATTAGATGAAATGCCACAACTTTTAAATGTACTAAAAGGTGACATGAGTATTGTTGGACCACGTCCACAAATGAAAGACTTTTTGGAACACTATACTTCTGAGCAAATGCGAAGACATGACGTAAAGCCAGGTATGACAGGGCTTGCTCAAGTCAGTGGACGCAATAATCTCTCATGGGAAGAAAAATTTGAGTTAGATGTACAATATGTTGATACGCATACGATATGGCTTGATTTTAAAATTATGTTTAAAACAGTCGAAGTCATGTTAAAGAAAGAAGGTATTAATGCTCCTGACCAAGAGGTTGGAGCTGTCCGTTTTTCAAGCCAAAATAATTCTCAGTCCGAATCAATTCGTAAATAATTTATTTTTATCACAATGAATCATATGATCAAAAAAGCCATTCTCCCTGTCGCAGGCCTTGGTACACGGTTTCTACCTGCCAGTAAATCTATTCCCAAAGAAATGGTCACCGTGGTTGACCGACCAGCGATTGAATATGTAGTTAAAGAAGCAGTTGCTGCTGGCATTGAACAGATTATTCTTGTTACCCATTCCTCAAAAGCATCCATTGAAAACTATTTTGATCGTAACTTTGAGCTGGAAACCACTCTAGAATATAAAAAGAAATTTGATTTACTCAAAGAAATCACTGAAATTTTACCGCGACATGTCAGTGTGATTAGCGTACGTCAACCACAGCCTCTAGGTTTAGGCCATGCGGTTTTATGCGCTAAAGCGGTTGTTGGTGATGATGATTTTGCTGTGCTATTACCAGATGTTCTTGTAAAAGATTCATCAGAGCGTAATGATTTAAGTTTAATGATTCAACGTTTCGATGAAACCCATGCATCACAAATTATGGTGGAAGCTGTACCTGATCATCTAGTGGACCAATATGGAATTGTGGATGTAGCTTCTACACCTGCCGAAGGGCATAGCATCGTCATGCAAGGTATTGTCGAAAAACCTGCTGTCGACGCTGCACCATCAAATTTATCAGTCGTTGGTCGCTATATTTTACCTGCCAAAATTATGCAATTACTTGAGAACACGCCTAAAGGGGCAGGTAATGAGATTCAGTTGACCGATGCAATTGCAGCTTTGCAAGCGACCGATACGGTGGAAGCCTATCGGATGAAAGGTCAAACTTTTGATTGTGGCAGTAAACTGGGCTATCTCAAAGCAGTTTTACATTATGGCGTAGACCATCCAAAATTAGGTGAGGAATTTAAAGCGCTGATCAAAGAACTAAAACTATAAAAAGAGATTGATATGAAGGTTGCAGTTTTTGGACAAACACTCTTTTCAGGTGTATTTGCTGCTTTGCTAGCAGAATGCGGTCATCACGTTTTTTGGTATGAACCACTGAAAACGTATGAAAGCGAACATGTGTATATGCAAGATGAAGCTGTAAAAAATCTACTCAATAAACAACAAAGTAGTTTTTTAAAATACTGCGACTTTAATGATATTCCATTAGATGCAGATGCCTATTTCTTCAGTTTTAACCCGGCCGAAGAAAAGCAATGTATTGAAATTCTTCAAAACATCAAACAACGTCCCATTATTCACTCTAAACTGATGATCAATGCGTCTACTTTAGGACTACATGGGACAGAAAAATTTGCAAAAATTTTGCATGAAGATGAGTGGGTCTATTTACCCGACATGATTCAGGAAGGAAACGCTTTACAAAGCTTTGCCCAAGCCAAGCAGTTGATTGTTGGAACTGCATCGGATATTGCTCAAATTAAAATTAAGGAACTCTTACGCCCTTTATTCCCACGTCAGCAGCAATATTTATTTATGCACATTTTAGATGCTGAATTTACCAAGTTGAGTATCTCTGGCATGTTGGCGACACGAATTAGTTATATCAATGACTTGGCAATGGTTGCTGAGAAATTAGGTATTGATATTGAGTCAGTTCGTCAGGGGATGGCTGCGGATAATCGTATTGGAGGATCTTATCTCTATCCGGGTGCAGGCTTTGGTGGAGAAAACTTTTCACATGATATTCAGACCTTGACGCATACGGTGTCTGGTGTGGGTGCAAATAGTCAATTGCTTGCTCAAGTGTGGGATATTAATGAGCAGCAAAAAGAAGTTTTATTCCGTAAATTGTGGAATTATTATCATGGTGATTTAAAAGGGAAAACTGTTGCAATTTGGGGCGCTGCATTTAAAGAAAAAACCTCCAGTACGCGACAATCTCCTATTCATGCCATGTTGGCAGCACTATGGGCTCAAGGTGTAAAAGTTAAATTACACGACCCTCAAGCCTTGGATGAAATTAAAAAAATATATGGTGAGCGACCTAATCTTATATATTGCACAGAGCAATATGAGGCAGTGCAAGATGCACATGCTTTGTGTTTATTGACTGCATGGAAACAATATTGGAGTCCAAATTATACCGAACTGCTTAAAACCATGCAGCATCCGCTTATTTTGGATGGGCGCAATATTTATGATCCAGCATATGTGAAGTCTCAAGGTTTTGTATATATGGGGGTAGGACGTTAATGGCTATGAAAACTCAACCCTATATGGTCGAACATTTAGATTCAGTTTTAGGCAGTCTTCATAGTTTGAAAACTGAATTTGAAAATAAGCATTTAACAGAACTCTTTGCTGAAGACCCTCAGCGATTCGAAAAATTCTCTGTAACTTTAGAGCCGGTGGTTTTTGATTTTAGTAAACATAGAGTCAATCAGCCCGTTGTCAAAAATCTAGTCCAGTGGGCACAGACACAAGATTTAACCTCGTGGATAAAGCGTTTATTTTCTACTGAAGAAATTAACTATACCGAACAGCGTGCAGCCATGCATTGGGCGCTACGGTTACCTAAAGATGATCAGTCTCATCCTGAATTAGCAGAACAAGTGCATACACAACTTGAGCGTATGTATGCTTTGGTAGAAAAAATTCATGCCGGTCAATGCCGCGGTGCAACGGGTGAAGTCATTCAAGACGTGGTCAATATTGGTGTCGGAGGGTCAGACTTAGGACCACTGATGGTGAGTCATGCCTTATCTGATTTCAAAAAATCCACACATAAGCCACTCAATGTGCATTTTGTGTCGACTATTGATGGTAGCCAGCTTTCAGATTTATTGCATCAACTTCGCCCCGAAACCACGCTATTTATTATTTCTTCAAAATCGTTCGGGACCATTGATACCTTATCCAATGCGCAAACAGTGCGGTTATGGCTTGAAAAAGCACTTGGGCAAGAATCACAAATTTTAAAGCATCATTTTGTTGGCGTATCTACCAAAGCAAATAAAATGACAGAATGGGGTATTGCAGCCGAAAACCAATTTTTGCTCTGGGATTGGGTTGGCGGTCGCTATTCACTTTGGTCATGTATTGGTTTACCGATTGCACTGACGATTGGAGTTGATGGCTTTAAACAACTGTTAGCTGGCGCATATGCGGTAGACCAGCATTTTCAGACGGCACCTTTCGAACACAATATTCCTGTATTAATGGGCTTATTGGGTGCGTGGAATAATAATTTCCTTGATATTCAGACCCATGCAGTACTGCCATATGATGGGCGTTTGAAATATTTCGCCTCTTATTTGCAGCAGTTGGAAATGGAGTCGAATGGTAAATCGATTCAGCGTAATGGTCAAAAAGTGGATTGGGATACTTGCCCGATTATATGGGGGGAAGTGGGACCAAATGCGCAACATGCTTTTTATCAATTACTGCATCAAGGCAGTCAAGCAGTGAGTTGTGATTTCATTGCGCCAGTGCAGCGTTATCAGGCACAACAATTTACCTATGTCGATAATGCAGAGGCGCTGGTGGAACAGCATCATTTGGCCTTATCCAATTGTTTGGCTCAATCGCGCTTACTGGCATTTGGTAATCAAGCTTTAAATCAACAAGAAGTACAAGATTTGCCGGAATATAAACAATATGAAGGCAATCAACCAAGTTCAACCATTTTATTGCAAGAGCTAAATCCATATAGTTTGGGCATGTTGATCGCAATGTATGAACATAAAGTTTTTGTACAGTCGGTGCTTTGGAACATTAACCCGTTTGATCAATGGGGTGTAGAAAAAGGCAAAGAAATTGCCAATCAGCTACTTCCAATATTAAATGGTAATCGAAAGGATATTGCGGATTTAGATGGTTCAACGCAAGGCTTACTACAAATATTATTAGGAAAAACCAATGGCTAAAATTTTAGTAACAGGTGGTGCAGGTTATATTGGTTCACATACTTGTATTCAACTTTTGAGCGCAGGGCATGACGTTGTTGTACTGGACAATTTATCCAACAGTTCTGTCGAATCTTTGGCCCGTGTTCAAGCGTTGGCAGCTAAAAAATTAGATTTTGTTGAAGGTGATATTCTCGATCAGCAAATTTTAGATCAAATTTTTCAGCATCATTCTATTGATGCAGTGATTCACTTTGCAGGCTTAAAAGCTGTGGGTGAAAGCCAAAAAGAGCCACTAAAATATTTTGAAAATAATATCTCAGGTTCTATTAGCTTAGTTAAAGCGATGGAGCGTGCTCAAGTCTTTAAGTTAGTCTTTAGTTCATCGGCAACAGTCTATGATGAAGCCAATATTTCACCCTTGAATGAAACCATGCCTACAGGTATGCCAAGTAATAACTATGGCTATACCAAACTGATTGTCGAGCAATTACTAGAGAAATTATCGGCTGCAGATGAGCGCTGGTCAATTGCATTGCTGCGTTATTTTAACCCTGTAGGCGCACATAAAAGTGGCCAAATGGGTGAAGACCCACAAGGGATACCCAATAATTTGATGCCTTATGTCACACAGGTGGCAGTCGGCCGTCGTGATAAGTTGTCAATTTTTGGCAATGATTATGACACGGTAGATGGTACAGGTGTGCGTGATTATATCCATGTAGTTGATTTGGCCAATGCACATTTATGCGCATTGAATCATCGTTTAAAAACGCAAGGATGCCGCGCTTGGAATATTGGTACAGGCAATGGAATTTCAGTAAAACAAATTCGGGATACTTTTGAGAAGGTAAATGGTGTTGAGATACCCTTTGAATATGTACCTCGTCGAGAAGGTGATGTTGCAACCTCATTTGCTGATAATGCCCGTGCTGTCGCAGAGTTAGATTGGCAGCCTCAATATAGTTTAGAAGATATGTTAAAGGATAGCTGGAACTGGCAAAAGCAAAATCCAAATGGATACAACTAAGATTTAAATTTAGTGTGTAAATTCATTAAAGACAGTATGGCGAATTTTGTATTTGCCATACTTCTCACTACTTAACTTAAGTCGTGAGTCGTGTATTGATTGTGCAAAAATGATGATAGATCTTATCTTTTGTTTGAAAAAAATCGTTATCATATGTGAAAGATAAATTGATTGAAATAACATATGAAATATCAAGCTCTTAGGGTTTTGTCATTTGCGATTTTTTCTTCTCTAGCTCTGCCGGTTTGCGCTCAAGGGATCATTTTGAATAATAATGATCTACGTACAGATCTAAATTGGCTGAATCAGCAAGGTGTGATTCAAATCAGCACTTCGACTTGGCCATTGAGTGGTGAAGAAATTCAGCGTGCATTATCTACTGCCAAAATTGAAAATAATGCTCAGCAGAAAGTTGTCAATTCGGTTATGGCAAATTTAGAAGCAGAAAATACCTCTATTAAGCTCGCTTTATTTGCTGAAACAGATCCACAAAACATCCCGCAAAAATTTGCAGATGAGCAAAAATCGCAATATCAAGCGGCACTTGAATTGAATGCAGGTGGAACGCAGTGGGATGCAAGACTGCGAGTCAATGCTGAAAAAGATCCAATCATTGACCATGGACATGATGTCAATTTAGAAGGTTCTTATATTGCAGGAAAATTGTGGAATCAATGGTTGATTGCGGGACAAATCCCAACCTATTGGGGACCTGGACATGAAGGAAGCCTAATCCGTGGTGATGCAAGCCGCCCAGTTTATGGTTTGACCATGCAGCGCGCTGAACAACAAGCATTTGAAACAAAGTGGCTGTCATGGATTGGTCCTTGGCAATATCAAGCTTTTGCTGGCCGATTAGATGATTATAAAGCCGTTCCTGATACGAATTTATTAGGCCTACGCTTAACTGCACAGCCATTGCCTTATCTTGAGCTCGGTGCCTCAAGAACTTTTCAAATTGATGGTCAAGGGCAACCAGGTAGCTTAAAAGCATATTGGAATGCTTTTGTTGGGAAAGATAATGGATGTAATGATGGTGTATGTGTTGGTGAAGACAATGCATCGAATCAAATAGCAGGTTTTGATGCGCGCTTGAATCTGAATCATTTTACAGGCATCCCCATGAGTATGTATGCTCAATATGTGGGTGAGGATGAGGCAGGACTTCTACCTTCTAAGAAAATGTATTTGGCTGGAGTTGATTATTCCTCTCAACTGAATAGCATGCCTTATCAAATTTATGCAGAGTGGGCAGATACACGAACCAATGGTGATGCGCTTGGTATTTCTTACGATCATCATATATATACAGATGGCTATTACCAACACGGCTTCCCGTTAGGGCATACCATGGGTGGGGATGGTCAAATGCTAAGTCTCGGTGGAGACATTCGCTTTGATGTTATGAATCGCTTAAATGGGCGAGTAATGGTGGCAAAAGTTAATCAGTCTAATTCAAGTACCAATCATGCATTTGCGCAAAAAGATGAAATTAAAGCTTTAGATCTTACTTGGACACATTACTTAAAACCAAATGCGCCATTGAAACTGAGTGGTTGGGTGAGTGATTCTGATGTCTATGGTCAAGATGCGGGAGTGTCTATCGGAGTCGAAATTCCATTGGATCGTTCACTATTTTAATCAGTCGTCAGCTTGGATAGAATTTCTTTCTAATTGAGCTAAAAAATAAACCATTCAACTTATTGAATAAGTTGAATGGTTTTTTAATAGCATGCAAAAAAATTTACCCTTGAATCAACTGCGTTAATTCATCGACATAATCTTGCATTGGTTTTGGATTTTGATCTTTTCGACTCTCAATATTTAAGCGCAATAATGGCTCTGTATTTGATGCTCGAACATTGAAGCGCCATGCACCAAAATTTAGACTGACACCATCCGTTTCATCAATCGCAGGATTTTGATCGGCAAAGTGATCAAAAATCTTTTGAATGGTGGCTTGAGTATCCGCAACTTTAAAATTGATTTCACCCGAACAAGGGAACTTTTCAATCATTACTTCAACCAGTGAAGACAATGTTTGCTGGGTTTCTGAGAGTACAGAAATTGCCAATAACCAAGGAATCATACCGCTATCACAATAAGAGAAATCACGGAAGTAATGATGTGCTGACATTTCACCGCCATACACTGCATTGTGCTCACGCATTTTTTCTTTAATGTATGAATGTCCTGATTTTGATTGAATCGCTTCACCTTGGTACTGTTCAATGACATCAAAGGTGTTCCAGACAAGGCGAGGGTCATGCACAATTTTCTCACCAGATTGTTTCAGTAAGAACGCTTGTGCCAATAGACCGACAATATAATAGCCTTCAATGAATTGACCTTTTTCATCAAATAAGAAGCAGCGGTCAAAGTCACCATCCCACGCGATACCCATATCTGCATGATGGTCAATCACCGCATTACGGGTGCTGTCACGGTTTTCAACTAAAATCGGGTTGGGAATACCATTCGGGAAGGTGCCATCGGCATCGTTGTGAATTTTGACAAATTCAACAGGCATATTGAACTGTTTAAATTTTGCTTCAATGGCATCAACCACATGACCAGCAGCGCCGTTACCCGCATTCATGACCAATTTGAGTGGGCGAATTTTAGCAGGATCAATATAAGACATTAAATGATCAATATATTCAGGCAGAATATTGTATTTTTCAGTTTTGCCTTTTGTGGTAACTTCATTAAAGTTGCCTGATTCAGCCAATAAACGAATTTCTTTTAAACCTGAATCCGCTCCAATCGGACGTGCATTTTCGCGGACCAATTTCATACCGTTATAGTCCATCGGGTTATGACTTGCCGTGATTTCGATCCCACCTTGAACATCTAGATGAAAGGCACCGAAATAGACCTCTTCAGTCCCGGTCATACCTAAATCTAATACATCAACACCCGCATCATTCAGACCTTTGATGGTGGCTTGTTTTAAATCTTCACTGCTGAGACGGATGTCGCAGCCCACCACAATCTTGTTTGGTTGATAAATTTGCCCATAAGCACGACCGATTTTATAAGCAATTTCTTCGTTCAGTTCTGTACCGAGTTTGCCGCGGATGTCATAGGCTTTAAAACAAGTAAGCTTTGTCATGTTATTTCCAACTATAGAAAAAAGGGCTGGAAATTCCAGCCCTTGATCAAAAATTATTATTCCACCGTCACAGACTTCGCCAAGTTACGTGGCTGATCGACATCAGTACCACGTAATACTGCAACATGATAAGAGAGCAGTTGTACTGGAATGCTATACACAATCGGCGCCAAGATTTCATTCACACTTGGCACATACACAACATGTTGACGATCTTTGGCTTTGATCCCGCTATTTTCATCAGCGAAAACAAATAACTCACCACCACGTGCTTGCACTTCTTCCATGTTCGATTTGAGTTTGTCCAACATGTCATCTTGTGGAGCTAGAATCACCACAGGCATATCATTATCAACCAGTGCCAATGGACCATGTTTTAATTCACCAGCCGCGTAGCCTTCTGCATGGATGTATGAAATCTCTTTAAGTTTTAAAGCACCTTCAAGTGCGATAGGGAACTCAGTTCCACGACCCAAGAATAGGCAGTGATTTTTTTCAACAAATAATTCTGATAGACGTAGAATCTCAGCATTATTTTGTAAAGTATCTAAAATCACTTTTGGTGTATGCCAAAGCGCTGCAATAATTTCAGAGACACGGTCAGTTGAAATGCTTTGCTTAATTTGACCAATTTTCAATACCAATAGCATCAATGCCGCAAGCTGTGTGGTAAATGCTTTGGTCGAAGCAACACCAATTTCAGGGCCTGCAAGCGTCAACAAACTGTAGTTGGTTTCACGTACCATCGACGAAGTTGCGACGTTACAAATGGTCATGGTGGTGATATTTAAACTTTTCGCTGCTGCGCGTTTTTGCGTATCACGCAGTGCAGCTAAAGTATCGGCTGTTTCACCTGATTGAGAAATACAAACATATAGTGTGTTATTCACAATCACAGGCGAGCGATAACGGAATTCACTGGCAATTTCGACTTGGCAAGGTACATCGATCAGTTGTTCAAACCAATATTTGGCAATCATGCCGGCATGGTAGCTGGTACCACATGCGATGATTTGCACTTGTTGAATTTGGCTGAAATCTTGAGCTGCATTGGCAAGGAAATCATCACGAAGCGCATTACCATTTAATGCTTGTGAAATCGTTTGCTTAATCGCTTCAGGCTGCTCATAAATTTCTTTGAGCATATAGTGTTTATATTCACCTTTTGAAGCATTGCTTACAGTCGCATCAAGCTCTTTGACTGGACGATTCACCAATTTACCATCGACGAATACTTCAATAGTATTACGTGTCAAACGTGCAATATCACCTTCTTCAAGGTAGATAAAACGGTTGGTAATTGGTAAAAGTGCCAATTGATCCGAGCTAATAAAGTTCTCGCCAATACCGACACCAATCACGAGAGGTGAACCTTCACGCACCGTGATTAATTCATCAGGATGGTCTGTATGTACGATACCCAGTGCATAAGCACCTTTGAGTTGAGGCACCACACTTTTAACCGCTTCTAAAAGACTCGGGGTGCTTTTTAAAGCGTCATTGACTAAATGTGCAACAACTTCTGTATCTGTTTGTGAGGTAAAAACATAACCAAGCGCTTCAAGATCATCTTTAAGCTCTTGATAGTTTTCAATAATACCATTATGAACAACAGCCACATTGCCTGAAATATGCGGATGGGCATTATTTTCAGTTGGTTTACCATGGGTTGCCCAGCGCGTATGTGCAATACCGACCGAACCTGCGATATCTGCTTCTTCAACGGCTTGTTCAAGATTTGCAACTTTACCTACGCGACGTTCACGTAGAACATGGCCTTTATTAATCAGCGCTAAACCCGCAGAGTCATAGCCACGATATTCAAGACGCTTTAAGCCTTCAATTAAAATATTGGTAATACTACGTTCTGCAACGCCACCGACAATACCGCACATAATTTAATCCTCTTATTTCTTCAATTTTTGGGGACGTTGATAGTTTTCTTTGGCAAATTGCTTCGAACGTTCTACCGCAAGGCTATTGTCTGCCACGTCACGTGTAATGGTTGAGCCAGCACCCACTGTTGCACCATGACCAATAGTGACAGGAGCGACTAATGAGCTATTTGAGCCGATAAAGGCTGAGTCACCAATGATGGTTTTAAATTTGTTTGCGCCATCATAGTTGCAGGTAATGGTGCCTGCGCCAATGTTTGAACCTGCACCGACTTCTGCATCACCTAAATAGGTAAAGTGGTTGGCTTTTGAGCCTAACCCGACAGTGGTATTTTTAACTTCAACAAAGTTACCAATATGTACTTCTGCAGCTAATTTTGCGCCAGGGCGTAAACGTGCAAATGGACCGATTTGAGCGTCTTCACCAACAATGGCACTGTCAAAAACGCTATATGGTTGAACTTTAGTGCCTGCCGCAATCTTGGAGTTTTTAATGATACAACCTGCACCAATTTCAACGTTATCACCGAGTTCAACATCACCTTCAATAATCACGTTGATATCGATACGGACATCTTGACCAACAGTCAGTGTGCCACGTAAGTCGAAACGTGCAGGATCAATCAGGTGAACGCCTTGTTGCATCAGTTGTTTAGCTTGGAATGCTTGAAATTCACGCTCAAGGGCTGCCAATTGTACGCGGTCATTGACACCTTCCACTTCGAAAGCGCGTTCTGGTTCAACAGATGCCACTTCGAGACCGTCAGCAATTGCCATTGCCACGATATCGGTCAGGTAATATTCACCTTGTGCATTATTATTGCTTAATTTTGGCAGCCATTCATGCAATTTGGCATTGCTCACTGCATAAATACCGGTATTAAATTCTTTGATCTTACGTTGTTCTTCAGAAGCATCTTTATGTTCAACAATGGCTTGAATTTTGCCATTTTCACGTACAATACGACCATAACCTGTCGCATCATTAACCGTTAAAGTTACTAAGCCAATACCTGTTTGAGTAGATGCATCTAATAGTTTTTGTAATGTTGCTTCAGTGATACAAGGCACATCACCTGAGAGAATCAAAGAAATCCCAGTTTTTGCTAGGACAGGGAGAGTCACTTTGACTGCATGGCCTGTACCCAATTGTTCTGCTTGTTCAACCCATTTGACATTTTCATGTGCAAACGCGTTTTGAACCAATTCACCGCCATGCCCATAGATGGTAATTATTTCTTCTGCATTTAATTTTTTCGCAGTGTTGATGACATGGCCGAGTAGAGGTTGTCCTGCGAGTGGTTGTAATACTTTGGGTAAACGAGAACGCATACGTGTCCCTTTACCTGCAGCAAGAATAATAACGCTAGTAGACATGTTTAATCCTAGGTGTTTCTATTACATAGACAAAATATAAAAATAAATACAGATGCAAAGCGCGGCCCAAAGACCTGCAATAATGTCGTCGAACATGATGCCAAAGCCACCACCGACTTGACGGTCAATGACACGAATAGGCCACGGTTTCCAGACATCAAATAAACGGAATAAAGCAAAACCAATCAATGCCCAAGTCCAGTTCATTTGCCCAAGATATAAAATTGGGAGGAAGGTAATGGACTGACCGGCAAATTCATCCCATACGATGCGGCCATCATCATGAACACCCATGACTTTGGCGGTTTGACCACAAATATAGATCCCAATAATCGACATGATGATCATGACTATAATGGAGTTAATAAATCCAATTGCAAGCCAACCAGGAATAAACAATAAAGCAAACGCAGAGCCAAATGTTCCCGGTGCTTTGGGAGCAAGACCAGAACCAAAGCCCACGCCACAGAATGCGATTATTCTGTTGGCCCAAGACATTTGTTTGAAGTTAATGGCTGGTTTATGCAAAATGCTGATATCCCTGAAATTTTAGTATATGGTCAACGCCGTAGTTTTTGTAACGCAGCCCGAGTGGCTCAGTAATTTTACCAATTTTATGAATGTTTACATCTAATTCTAGTTGCAGAATTTTTTGATAATTCTGCGGGCTTATTGTAAAGCATAACTCATAGTCATCACCACCCGCGAGTGCGTACTGCCATTGGGATTCTTGTTGTAATTGTTTTACATGGTCGTCGATAGGAAGTTGATCTAACTCGATTTCTGCACCCACTTTAGAGGCATGCAAAATATGTCCTAAGTCCTGAGCCAAGCCGTCAGAGACATCGATCATGCTATGAGCTAAGCCTTTGAGCTGTTGACCAAGTTGGCAACGTGGTGTTGGATAATCTAAACGCTTTTGCAGTGGGTGTCCTAAATGCTGTAATCCATACGCAGCATCGCCAACTTGACCGCTGACACAAATGAAATCACCAACTTGAGCGCCTGAGCGGGTTACTGCTTTGCCTATATCGACCCAGCCTAATGCTGTGACTGAAATCGTCAGATGTGGACTTTGAGTGGTATCCCCACCGATTAAACTCACACCAAATTGATCGCAACAATCATATAAACCCTGACTAAAGCCTTTGAGCCATTCATGATCAATTTGGGGTAGGCTTAATGCCAGTAAAATACTATGCGGTTTGGCACCCATTGCAGCAATGTCAGAAAGGTTGACGGCTACAGATTTCCAGCCAATGGCATGTGGGTTGGTGTCGAGAGGAAAATGACGTCCAGCAACGAGAGTATCGGCACAGATGACCAATTGTTGCTGTGGAGGAGGGGTGAGCAAGGCTGAGTCATCACCGACCCCTAAATCGACAGCACTACTGCTGTGACGATTAAAATAGGTATCAATGATAGAGAACTCAGCCATACAACGTACTACTTAATAAATTAATTAGCTTGTTGCTTTTCTGCTGCACGCAATGTAGTCGCTAAACGATCCAATACACCATTGATGTACTTATGGCTGTCTGCACCGCCAAAATGTTTAGCTAACTCGATCGCTTCATCGAGTACGACACGGTAAGGAATCTCAAGGTGTTCTTTGAGTTCATACGCGCCTAAACGAAGGGTTGCAAGTTCAACGCCATCTAAGGCTTCAACTTCGCGATCGAGTACAGGGATTAAAAGCGCATCCAATGCTTCATGATTGGCAACAACCTCGGTCAATAACTCGTGGTAATAGCCGAGATCTACCTTGTGCATGGCATTTTCCACACGCGTACGTGCTTCAATCTCATGCACAGGATTGCGGCTCATTTGCCATTCATAAATTCCTTGTACAGCAAAGCGACGTGCTTTACGTTTTGCTGCATAAGTTGCTTGAAGTGTTTGCGACATAGCGTTAAATAGCCTTTAACAAGTTAACCATTTCAATAGCAGTTAAGGCAGCTTCACTACCTTTATTGCCTGCTTTTGTACCTGAGCGTTCAATCGCTTGTTCAATACTATCCGTAGTCAATACACCATTAATTACTGGTAAGCCAGTGTCTAGACCAACAACGCCTAAACCTTTGGCACATTCGCCAGCAACAAAATCGAAGTGAGGCGTGCTACCACGAATCACTGCGCCAAGCGCGATGATGGCATCGAAACGATCTGAAGCTGCAAGTTTCTTCGCAACCACAGGAAGTTCCCAAGCACCCGGTGCATGAACAACAGTGATATTATCCTCTGATACGCCATGACGTTTCAATGTATCAACGGCACCTTCTAGCAAATGTTCAACAACAAAGCTATTAAAACGACCAACTAAAATCGCATAACGGTCTTCGTTCGCGAGATGTAACATACCTTCAATACGGCGAACTGCCATAGCAACCTCGATTATTTCTCTGATGTTTGATTTGCGGTGATGTATTCCACCACTTCTAAGTTAAAACCTGATAATGCATTAAAACGTAATGGCGAGCTAAGAAGCTTCATTTTTTCCACGCCTAAATCACGTAAAATTTGTGCGCCGACACCAATGGTTTGATACTGCTGAGACAGTGCTGCATTGGATTTAACATTTTTCGGTGCAGTTAAATTTTCTAAAGCAGGACCTAAGTCCTGTAAATGACGCTGACCAATCCATACTAAAACACCACGATCGCTTGATGCGATTTCTTTCAGTGCTTTATCGAGATTCCACGCCGGAGCGCCATCTTGTTTATTCAGTTTTAATAAGTCACGAACTGGGCTGAAACCGTGTACACGTACAGTGGTCACGCCTTGCTTTGGTTCGCCTTTCACAAGGGCTAAATGAATGTCTGGATTACCAATTTCACGGTAACGGAACAATTCAAATGTACCGTATTCTGTATCTAGTGTTTGCTGGTCTAGACGTTCAACCGTTTGTTCATTGGTCATGCGGTAGTGAATCAGATCTGCAATGGTTCCCATTTTTAAGCCATGCTTTTCAGCAAAGACTTCAAGATCAGGGCGACGTGCCATGGTGCCGTCTTCATTGATGATTTCACAAATCACAGATGCGGGTTCTAGGCCGGCTAAACGCGATAAATCACAGCCTGCTTCAGTATGACCTGCACGGTGAAGGACGCCACCAGGCTGTGCCATCAGCGGGAAAATATGGCCTGGCTGTACGATGTCAGCTGGTTTAGCATGTGCAGCTACCGCTGTTTGAATGGTGTGCGCACGTTCAGCAGGTGAGATGCCTGTTGAAATGCCATTTGCTGCTTCAATAGACAAGGTAAAGTTGGTACCGTGCTGCGCACCATTGGCATCAACCATGAGTGGTAAATTTAACTGTTGGCAACGCTCTTTGCTGAGCGTTAAGCACACAAGACCACGCGCATGCGTAATCATGAAGTTGATATCTTCAGGGCGTACGTGGGTCGCAGCGATAACAAGGTCGCCTTCATTTTCACGATCTTCATCATCCATGAGGATGACCATTTTACCTGCACGAATATCAGCTACGAGCTCTTCAACAGTATTGAGCGGCATCAATCTTCACCTTTTTTTGTCTCGAATGACATTTACTTGCATTGATTGTTGCATAGTCTAACGTTTTTTTGCGTTCTTTGCCTATGCTTATCATTTTCCTTTAATGGCTCATTGTTATACACAGTCGTCAGAACCTTGAAAAGAGGACTTTATTTGAATTGTGCCATTTATGCCCAATCTTTAAGCGATTGAAAAGCATAAAAATTGGCAACCTTATACGGATATTGAATAATTAAGCCATAGGGAGCTGACAGTTTATCGGAAGCATTTAATCGCATAACTACATGAAGGATCACATAAAATAATCGTCACTTATGCAGCTGAGTGAGCAGCTAAATAATCTTGAATGATCATTTTATTGGCCTGCAAAATGCTTTTTTGTAATTCGGGATCATGCATTGCCCGTGCAATTAAAACCGCACCGACCAATTGGGACATCATGGCCCAAGCTTTTTCTTCACTCGCCAAATGTGCGCTAAATAAAGCATGACCGCGCAGTAATTCCTTTTCATAGGCCTGTTTAATCGTGTCATCTGCACGAGCTACTTCGGTCGCAAGTGTCGGCAAAACACAGCCTTGTTCAGGATGTTCAAGGTGGGAAGGGGTTAAGTAACGGTCTAATTCAAAATTAATCCAGTCGGCTGCATTGTGATGCGGGTTGCTTTGCCACATGTTAAAGCTTTGCTGCAATTCATATTCAACCAATGCTTTGAGTAAATCCTGTTTTGACGAAAAATGTGAATAGAATGCGCCACTAGTTACACCTGCAGCTTTCATTAAGCCGTCAACACCTGTTGCAGCAAAGCCATTTTTTTTCGCAATTTGTCCCGTAATGTTGAGTAGTTCTTGTCGTTTTTGTTGTTTGTATGCGGGTTTGTAACGCATCTGCAACCCCCTTGAAAATAATATTGACGATAAATTAACCATAACATAGTATTCGTTATAGTAACGATCGTTATTCAATAAAATTGATCGCACATGGAATATAAAAACTATCCAGCACGAGGGGATTGTTATGGAAAATAATCATATATCTAAGCCTGTCAAAGGTGTGGCATTGATCATTGGTGCAGGAGATGCCACCGGCGGTGAAATAGCCAAACGTTTTGCCCGGGAGGGTTATATTGCTTGTATGACACGACGAAATGCAGACAAATTAAAGCCTTTAATTGCTGAAATTCAAACACAGGGAGGGACTGCTTTTGGCTTTGGTTCGGATGCTCGAAAAGAAGAGCAAGTGATTGAACTCATCGAGCATATCGAATCAAGCATTGGCCCGATTGAGGTCATGGTCTTTAATATCGGTGCCAATGTGCCATGTAGTATTTTGGAAGAAACAGCACGTAAATATTTCAAAATATGGGAGATGGCATGTTTCTCGGCTTTTTTAACTGGTCGGGAAGTGGCAAAACGCATGGTGACACGTGAACGAGGCACGATTATTTTTACTGGCGCAACAGCAGGTGTGCGCGGTGCGGCTGGCTTTGCCGCTTTTGCTGGAGCAAAACATGCGCTTCGTGCCTTGGCACAAAGTATGGCACGGGAACTAGGTCCACGTAATATTCATGTAGCGCATGTGGTGGTTGATGGTGCAATTGATACCGATTTTATCAAAGATACATTCCCTGATCTTTATGCTAAAAAAGAGCAAGATGGTATTTTAAATCCAGTACATATTGCAGAAAATTATTGGCATCTCTCACAGCAACCACGAGATGCATGGACGCATGAATTAGATCTGCGACCGTGGATGGAGCGCTGGTAAGCACTGATTTAAAAATATTAGGAAAAACAAGCAAAAAAAGGACGAAAAAAATGAAAGTCATTGAATTTTATTTTGATGTCGGCAGTCCATATAGCTACATTGGATTTCACCGTATTCAACAGATTGCGCAGCAGTATCAAGCCGAGCTGATTTGGAAGCCAATGCTTCTCGGTGGAGTGTTTAAAGCCACAGGCAATAGTAGCCCAATGGCGGTACCTGCGAAGGCACGTTATTCCATGATTGATCTTCAACGTTGGGGAAAGTTATGGCAGATACCCGTACAGATGAATCCGTATTTTCCAATCAATACTTTGCAGTTGATGCGTTTGATAACCGCAGTCCAATTATTTCAGCCTGAAGTATTTCTCAATGTACTGACGGGTATTTTTAACGCAATGTTTGGTCAGCCACGCAATTTAAATGATCTCACCACCTTCATGCAACTCTTGCAAGAACTGGGGCTAGGTGCAGAACAAGTGAAACAGTGGTTGGATGATGAAAAAGTCAAATCTGAGCTGAAAGTGGTGACCGAAGAAGCTATTGAACGTGGTGTGTTTGGGGCGCCAAGTTGGTTTGTCGATGATGAGTTATATTGGGGTGTTGATCATTTACATTTTGTTGAGGCGGCTTTACAGGCTTCATCACGATCAGCCTAATTGGACGAATACTTGAGTGAATGCTACTGAATATGAGCACCAGTTTTAGGGCGGGAATGCAGAAGTCATTGTAGATGTAAGTGGAATTATAGAATGGATCATGGCTGATTGTCTTACTTACATCTACTTTTACTCAGCTTTCATTTGTATTGAGTCTTATTTTTGGGGTACTAACTTAAAAAACTTAAGCTTTATTCCGTATATAAATAATGCTGACATTTGGTGCAATTTACGGTGCATGAATCGCTTGCATAAATACCTTTACGAAAGAATCGTTTATTGCCGCAAAAGATACAGATAAATTCATCTTTATGATTTTTAGCGCTTGGTAGCTCTTGGTAAACGAGTCTTAATCCATTGTCTTTATAACGATAATTTCGACCATAAATTTGTTTAGCAAGCCAATAGTCCAAACTTGTAAATTTTATGGCAATACAACTGATGATACAAAAAGGAAATAGCCATATAGATTCAAATGCTTTGGAAACAGACGCCCAACCTGAAAATACACTTGTGAAAGTAAAAAACATGACCGCGAAAGCACCAAAGAAGAAAAGATAGAATACTTTGCTTTGGAAAGAGCTTAATTTGTTTAAGTATTTGAGATGATGTTCATAGGTCGAAATATCATCTTGGTTGGGCACAAATGCGGGATAACGTGCTTGCTTAGGTTTGTCTGACACTTGATCACCAAATGAATGACCACAGGCACTACAAAAGTGATGTTGTACTAATGCTTTTTCTCCACAGGAGACACAATATTTCATAGCTATTTAAATATTTTTAATTAATAAAGTTATTTGTTTAGCAAGCATAAGAAAATTTGCAGCTTTTTAAAAGAAATTTCAATGAATTCTTTGAAGAGGCTTCTAACAAAAAAGCGAACCGAAGTTCGCTTTTTATCTCATGTATTGTTCAACGCTGCTTAGAAGAAGCCCATTGGCTTGGTGTCATAGCTCACCAAGAGGTTTTTGGTTTGTTGATAATGATCAAGCATCATTTTGTGATTTTCACGGCCGATCCCTGATTTTTTGTAGCCGCCGAATGCAGCGTGTGCAGGATAGATGTGATAACAGTTGGTCCATACACGGCCCGCCTGAATGGCACGACCCGCACGATATGAAGTATGTGCTGAACGCGACCAAACCCCTGCACCTAGACCATAAATCGTGTCATTGGCAATTTTAATGGCATCGTCGAAGTCTTTAAAGGTGGCAACTGAAAGCACAGGGCCGAAGATTTCTTCTTGGAAAATCTTCATGTCATTGGTGCCTTTGAAAATGGTTGGTTCAATATAGAAACCTGTACCGACTTCATTGCGTGGATCACCACCAGTAATGAGCTGTGCACCTTCATTTTTACCTGTCGCAATACAGCCCAAGATTTTATCTTGCTGCTCTTGCGATGCCTGTGCACCAATCATGGTATCGGTATCGAGTGGATGACCCGTCTTAATACGTTTCACACGTTCTACTGCCATTTCCAAGAATCGATCTGCAATGCTTTCTTGTACCAATGCACGTGATGGACATGTGCAAATTTCACCTTGGTTGAGCGCAAACATGGCAAAACCTTCGAGTGTTTTATCTAAGAACTCATCATCTTTGTCCATGATGTCTTCAAAGAAGATATTTGGTGATTTTCCACCAAGTTCTAAAGTCACAGGAATGATATTTTCAGTCGCATATTGCATGATCATTTGACCCACAGCGGTTGAACCGGTGAAGGCGATTTTTGAGATGCGTGGATTGGTCGCCAATGGACGACCGACTTCAACACCATAACCATTCACAATATTCAGCACGCCCGGTGGGAGTAGGTCTTGAATGAGTTCAGCCAAGACTAAGATGCTGACAGGCGTTTGCTCCGCAGGTTTCAACACGATGCAGTTACCCGCAGCCAATGCTGGAGCTAGTTTCCAAGCCGCCATCAAGATTGGAAAATTCCACGGAATAATTTGACCGACCACACCAAGTGGTTCATGGAAATGGTAAGCAATAGTATTTTCATCAATTTCAGAAATGCCGCCTTCTTGGGCACGGATACAGCCGGCAAAATAACGGAAGTGATCGATACAAAGTGGAATATCAGCGGCTAAGGTTTCACGAATCGGTTTACCGTTGTCCCATGTTTCTGCGACCGCAAGGAGCTCTAGGTT
Source organism: Acinetobacter sp. P37 (assembly GCF_057480965.1). NCBI lineage: Bacteria > Pseudomonadati > Pseudomonadota > Gammaproteobacteria > Moraxellales > Moraxellaceae > Acinetobacter > Acinetobacter sp. P37. Next base: position 86,928 of record NZ_JBLIYY010000011.1, read on the forward strand.
TTCTTCAAGTCGATCGGCAATTTTTAATAAAATATTTGAGCGTGTGGTTGGGGAAGAGGCGTTCCATTGGGCTTTGGCTTTATGCGCTGCATCCAAAGCCAATTCAATATCTTCAGCAGAAGAACGTGGCACTTTGGTAAAAACTTTACCGTCTACAGGGGAGATATTTTCAAAGTATTCACCTTTCACTGGCGCGACCCATTGGCCACCAATCAGGTTTTCATACTGAGCTTTAAACTGAACTTTTGAACCGGGTTGATTAGGATCGACATAACGCATATGAATTTTCCTTTGCTTGTTTATTATGATCTTGTTGGGCTGCCCATCTGTGGCAATCTACAGCTTTGGTATAAGGTACTTTTGTACATTATTTGATTAGCATAGCCTGTATAAGGTTGGAAAAAGGTTGGAGACAAGAAGGTTTACAATATTTTTTTTCAGTCTTAAAAACAAAAGCCGGGAAACGGATTTTTAGTCATGAATTGTTGTGAGAATAATGAATGATGATACAGAAGGATTTATCTGAAAAACGACAGAATGTCGAACGGTTAAGGCAGGGCATGAGTCTGTCAAAGCAGCAAACCTCGCAATTGAATGAGAGCATTGCGAGCTCTTGGCAGCGATCGGCGCAGGCGGAAATTCCGGAAAATCGGAGTGCTGCGCCTTTGGTGAATTTGAACCCTCAAAGTCAACAACAGTCGGCATTGCATCATGCCTTACAACATTGTGCAGAAGATTTAAAACACATAGCCGAACAGTCGTCGATGGTACTTGCCGTGGGCGATGTAGGTAGCACGATTATTTGGAGTGCGTCGAGTCGGCAAATGCAAAGTGCTGCGGAAAGTGTGCATTTTATTGCAGGTGGGCAATGGCGCGAAGAATTGGTCGGCACCAATGCATTAGCGTTGTCTTTAAAAACTCAGCAGTCGAGTTGTGTGTTTTCAAATGAACATTACATGCCATCAGTACATGAATGGGTCTGCTATGCAGCACCAATTATCGATCCACATACGCAGCAAATTTTGGGCGTGGTTGATTTATCTACCGTGTGGAAAAACCACAATAGTTTAGGGCTACTTGCGGCTGAACGCTGCGCTTCGATTATTCAATCGGCTTTACTCGATTTTCAAAAACAGCATTTGTATATTCGGGCCTTTGCTGTGCCGCAAGTGTTATTTAATGGCAAAGTGATGGTGCTGACCCCGCGGCAAATAGAAATTTTGACCATCTTGGCGCTATGTCCGCAAGGCATGACCTTAGATACTTTGCATCAAGCCTTATATGGTGAACGCAAGGTGAGTGTTGGGACTTTAAAAGCGGAAATGTCGCAGCTACGCGATATTTTGGGCGGCATGCTAGGCTCACGTCCCTATCGTTTACTGGCACAAGTCGAAGCCGATTTTTTGCAAGCCGAGCAAGCTTTAGATGCAGGTTATATCGATTCGGCCTTAAAACTGTGTTCAGGGGTTTTCTTGGCTAAAACTGAAAGCCCATTTTTAGGGGCATGGCGTGATTGTCTTGAGTCACGCTTGAGCCAAGCGATTTTTAATGCCAAAGAAACGGATGTTCTGCTCAAGCATGTCGCGCGTTTTCCTGAAGCCATTGATGCGGTTGAACGCCTGATTGAGCTGATGCCGAGATCACATCCCGTACATCAGACCTTGTTGAAATTAAAACAGTAAGTTGCAATGTCATACAGGCTATTAAAGGCCTTTATTGGCCAGCCATTGAAAGAGCTGGGTATAGACTTGTTCGCGTGCTGATTTCTCAGAAAGGACTAAGTCATGTAAACCATTTTGGATACTTTGAATGGTGACATCGCCTTGAATTTTTTTGGCATATTTTTGGATATCTTTTACACCCAAAATCACATCACTGGTCTGCGCTGCTTTACCCCATTTTTTGGGATTTTTAGTTTGATGTGAATGCATCACTAATACCGGTACATCAATCGTCACACCTTGATGAATTTCCTTTTGAGCCTCATAAATTGTCCGTACAAAACTTAAATACACCATTGGATAGCGGGTCTTTTTCCAGTCTAAATTGAAGCTCCATTCACCCTTGAGTTCACGGTGTAAGCTGGCGGTGTACCATTTATTTAGTTCACTTGGGAATTTTAGATTTGGAAAAGTCTTTGCCAATTTACTCAGCTGTGGAATACCCAGTGCGCGTTTCACTGGATTCATGTTGAAATCATAAAATGGGCTGTTAACCCAAAGGGCTTGAATTAAAGGATGATTTTGATGATGCGCCGCATACAAAGTGGTGGTTAAGCCACCGGTAGAATGACCACAGAGCAGCAAGGCATCATGACCTTCATCAGCAATGATCGTTAGGGCTTGATCTATTTCGGCATCGTATTCAGACAGTGCATGCACATTATAGTATTTTTGATGCGGGCGGATGGAGCGACCATATTTTCTTAAATCTAGTGCGTAAAAGTCGAAGCCATGCTGATTGAAGCGTTCCGCCATTTCGGTTTGGAAAAAATAATCAATAAAGCCATGGATATAGAGCACCGCTTTGGAGGTTGGAGCCGCTGCTTTTTTGCGAACCAGTGTGGCAACCACAGGGCCTTCATAATCATCAGGGAAGGTCAGCGTGGCTTGTTCATAGCCTGCGCCCAAAATGTCAGGCTGATACTGAATATGTGAATGGCTCATTATTATACTCATCAATATTATTGGACATTATGCTTTATCCTTGATGAGCCATAAGCTTTTGTCAAATGAATAATCGATGCTGTTATGCGGACTAAAAAAGAGTGACCTCAGTATGAAAGCGACCAATCTATAGTCGCTTTCCTGAAATAAAAGGTGAAATGGATTCAGTTGAGCCTACATCACCAGACTCAAAGGATAATGTAGGCACTTAGGTCACTTAAACATGAAGACCTTTAAGGGCTTAACTTAAACGGCCGCTTTGAAGTCGACCACAGAGGTATTGGCTTTAAGCGCTGCCTTGAAAATATCAACCACTTGAGCATGAGTCGCTTTACGTGGGTTGGTGAGCATACAGGCATCTTTTTGTGCATTTTCAGACATGATGCTGAGGTCTTGTTCTTTCACACCGAGTTCAGAAAGGCTCGATGGAATGCCAATCGAAGCAGACAGTTCACGGATTGCTGCAATCGCTGCATAAGCCGCTTCAGTCACCGTTAAACCATCGGTTGGCACACCCATGAGCTGTGCGATACGTGCATAGCGGTCAGGGCAGGCGATCAGGTTAAATTCGCAAACGTGTGGTAGCAGCACGGCATTACATACGCCATGTGGCAAGTTGTAGAAGCCACCCAGTTGGTGTGCCATTGCGTGAACATAACCTAAAGATGCATTGTTAAATGCCATCCCTGCTAAGTACTGTGCATAGCTCATCGCATCACGTGCTTCTAGGTTTTCGCCATTGGCTACGGCAGGGCTAAGCCATTCACTGATCATTGAAATGGCCTTTTCAGCACAAGCATCGGTAATGGGATTGGCTGCTGTAGAAACATAAGCTTCGACCGCATGCGTTAATGCATCCATACCGGTTGCTGCAGTGAGCGCCGCAGGTTTTGCAATCATCAGTTTCGGGTCATCAATGGCGATAAGAGGGGTACAACGCCAGTCGACAATCGCCATTTTAACGTGGGTGTCAGTATTGGTAATGATACAGAAACGGGTCATTTCTGATGCCGTACCTGCGGTGGTATTAATCGCAATGAGTGGAGTCATTGGGACTGTACTTTTATCAATACCTTCATAGTCACGAATATGACCACCACCTGCGGTGACTAAGCCAATGCCTTTGGCACAGTCATGAGAAGAGCCACCACCGAGAGAGACAATAAAATCACAGCCATTGTCATTGTAGGCATCTACACCGCTATGCACGTTGGTGTCAGTTGGGTTGGGTTCTGCGCCCGGGAATATATGACTTTCTACGCCAGCTTCAGTTAAATATGAGGCAATGGTGTCTGCCACACCAAATTTGTATAGACCGGCATCGGTCACGATGAGCGCTTTTTTAGCGCCAAGATTTTGCGCCTTTGCGCCAATTTCTTTAGCGCAGCCGGGACCAAAAAGTGAAACACAAGGGATATAAAAACCGTTTGTTTGATCTGCAATATTTTTAAAAGCCATGGTGCGATTCCTTCTACCATTCATTGTCATTTGTTATGGGTGATACTCACCTAAACTGAGTATTGCGAGGGATGTTTTAAATTCACACCTACCAAAGACCTACCAAAATTAAGGCTTTGTTTTGAATTTATTTAATTGATTGAAATTTAATCATTAATTATTTTTGTTATTTTCTAAGATTCGCTAAAAGTCGTATACATTTAAGCCAAAATAGGCGTTGCGATGATTGGATGCATGATCGAGTTATCAGATTATAAAATCTAACTAAAACTACTATCAATTTACTAAATGCCCCAAAGCGCTCGAATCAGGATAGGCTATAACAAATAACGAGATAGTCACTTTTGTGCATTTCGCTTTTTGCAGTGCGAAACAAAAGATTAATTAAACGAGTTAAATAATGCCTAGTGAAAATTTGAAAACGAAACGTCCTTTATATATTCCTTATGCCGGAAATACACTTTTAGAACTCCCACTTTTAAATAAAGGCTCTGCGTTTAATGAAGATGAACGTAAGAGCTTTAATTTGCACGGTTTAATTCCACACGTCACAGAAAGCATTGAAGAGCAAAGTCAGCGTTCTTATCAGCAATATTGTGCATTTAATAGTGATATCAATAAGCATATTTACCTGCGTAATATTCAAGACACCAACGAGACGCTGTTCTATCACTTAATTGAAAACCACCTCAGTGAGATGATGCCGATCATCTATACACCAACAGTGGGGGAGGCTTGTCAGCGCTTCTCGGACATTTATCGTCGTCATCGTGGGATCTTTATTTCATATCCTGACCGTGATCATATTGACCAAATTATTCATAACGTGAATAAAAAGAACGTGAAAGTGATCGTGATTACGGACGGTGAACGTATTCTTGGACTTGGTGACCAAGGCATTGGCGGGATGGGGATTCCAATTGGTAAGTTGTCGCTCTACACCGCATGTGGTGGGATCAGTCCAGCTTATACATTGCCGATTACTTTAGATGTCGGAACCAATAACCAACAGCTGTTGAATGACCCGATTTATATGGGATGGAGTCAGCCTCGCATCAGTGGTGAAGAATATTATCAATTTGTCGATGACGTGATTAAAGCCATTCAACAACGTTGGCCTAAAGCACTGATTCAATTTGAAGACTTTGCACAAAAAAATGCGATGCCTTTATTGGAAAAATATCGCGATAAAATTTGCTGCTTTAATGATGATATTCAAGGAACAGCAGCGGTGTCTGTCGGAAGTTTAATTGCGGCATCACGTGCAGCAGGCAAGCAGCTCAAAGATCAAATCGTCACATTCTTAGGTGCAGGTTCAGCAGGTTGCGGGATTGCAGAACAGATCATCAAGCAAATGGTGGCGGAAGGTTTAACCGATGCTCAAGCGCGTGCGCGGGTGTTTATGGTCGATCGCTTTGGTTTAATTACTGAAAATCAGCCGAATCTTTTAGATTTCCAACGCAAACTTGCGCAAGCACCGGATAACGTTGCTCATTGGGCAAATGCAGATTCAGTCATTTCGCTATTGGATGTAGTTACACATGCTAAACCGACTGTATTGATTGGCGTTTCGGGACAACCGGGACTGTTTAGCCAAGAGGTCATTGAAACGATGGCTGCGAATTGTGAACAGCCTATTGTGTTGCCACTGTCTAATCCAACATCGCGTGTCGAAGCGGTGCCTGCAGATATTATCGAGTGGACCAAAGGTAAGGCCCTGATTGCGACTGGCAGTCCATTTGCACCAGTGAATTATCATGGCAAGATTCATCAGATTTCACAGTGTAATAACTCCTATATTTTCCCGGGGATTGGTCTCGGTGTGATTGCATCTGGGGCGAAACGTGTGACGGAAAATATGCTGATGGCATCGAGTACGGCGTTGGCAGACTGTTCACCAAAATTGGCAGATCCAAATGCCGATTTATTGCCAAGTTTGGATTATTTACAGGATATTTCGAAGAAAATCGCATTGAAAGTGGCATTAGCTGCGATTGCTGATGGTGTTGCGCCAAATGTCAGCATTGAAGTGCTCGAACAGGCGATTGAAGAGAATTTCTGGAAACCTGAATATCGTGATTATGTCCGTGTGACTTATTAATTTGGTCTAAAGATGCTGATTGAACAGAATCGATTTTGCATCTAATCGAAAAATACCCTAATCCAGATTAGGGTATTTTTTTATGTATAGAGGCATATTTTTTTTAAAGAAATACGAAAAATTATCGAGCGGGGCGCTTTAAATATTTAAATTTTGCGTTTATCGAGCTGGTTGGAAATGTGATCTCCACAGGCTTGAACCAGCATCACGATCGCGACCAAGACCACTATCACTGCCAGCATGATTTGCATATCAAAGCGTTGATAACCCTAACGGTAAGCAATATCCCCCAAACCACCTGCACCGATCGCTCCTGCAATGGCAGAAGAATTAATCATGGTCACCAAAGTCACAGTAAAGCCCGCGACGATGCCAGGAAGCGCTTCAGGGAGCAGCACATGGCAAATGATTTGTTTGCGATTACAGCCGATGGCTTGAGCGGCCTCAATCAGACCTTGATCGACTTCACGTAAACTCACTTCTGCAATGCGTGCAAAAAAAGGCGTGGCCGCAAGGGTTAAAGGCACGACGGCAGCCCAAACGCCATAACTGGTGCCCACGATTAAGCGCGTGAGCGGAATGAGCGCCACCATTAAAATCAGAAAAGGCACCGAACGGGTAATATTGACCAGCCAACCTAGGGTGTGGTTTAGGCTTTTTGAAGGATAAATCCCGTGTTCAGCACTACACACCAATACGACCGCTAAAGGCAGGCCGATCAGAAAGGCCACAAAGGCTGAAACGCCGACCATCAGTAAAGTATCAATGGTTCCACTAATCAGTAAATCAATGAGTTGGTCGTGCATAGCCGAGTACCTCAATCTGTGCGATATGGTGTTTAAGTTGTTCAGATAAGGCGTTGATCTCTAAATGGCTGTGGTCTACAGCAACAATCAACGAGCCAATTAAATGCCCTTGAATACTATCGATATGACTTTGATACAGATGTACTGGCGCCTGAAATTGATCAAAAATAAACTTTAAGTCAGGCGACTGTTGTAGTGTCGATTCATATCGTAATTTTAAAATGATTTGATCATTTGAATCTGACGGTTGTGGCTGAATGTCGCTTGGTAAATCAAGTTGTTCAAGGTTGAGTAACTCTTGTGTGATCTGCTGTTGAGGCGTAGAAAACACTTTCCAAACCTGTCCTGCTTCTACAATTTCGCCTTGATCGATCACCACAACTTGATCGCAAATCTCGCGAATGACCTGCATTTCATGGGTAATCAACACAATGGTGATACCGAGCTTTTGATTAATTTCTTTAAGCAAAGACAGCACAACAGAAGTACTTTCAGGATCGAGTGCAGAAGTCGCTTCATCACAGAGTAAAATTTCCGGATGATGAACTAACGCTCGTGCAATCCCAACACGTTGTTTTTGCCCGCCCGAAAGTTGAGAAGGGTAGTGCGCTGCTTTATTTTCAAGACCGACCAACTTCAACACTTCATTCACTCGCTGAGCGATATCGGCTTGACTGAAATTGGCGATTTTAAGGGGCAGCGCGATATTGTCATACACGGTTTTGGCAGACATCAAATTAAAATGCTGAAAAATCATCCCAATACGCTGACGTAGGGCTATCAACTCTGCGTGATTTAAGCTTGATAATTCCTGTTGATGGATGTGAATACTGCCATCACTGATTTGTTCTAAGCCATTCAGCGTTCGAATCAGTGAGGATTTACCCGCGCCACTTTTTCCAATAATGCCGAATATTTTGCCTTGTGGAATATTCAGATTGATATCTTTTAAGGCATGAACCTGCTGTCCTTGCACATCATAAAATTTATTTAAATTTTTAATTTGGATATGGGGGACGGCAAATTCAACCGATGAACCGAAACTCACCATGAGTGACTCCTTATTTCCAACCAGGGAACCACAGTTTTGCACCAAAATCCGCGTCCAATGCCTGTTTAACTTTAGGTGAGTTTTGATAAATATCGACAAATTTACGCAGTTTATCGTCGCGATCTACATAGTCATCACGTACGGCAAATAAGATGGCAAAACGCTTGTCGGTATTGGAGTCAAACAGTAAGGCATTTTCAGGATCGGCAGTTTTTGCTAGACGTAAATAATGTGGATAGCCAAAAGCCAGATCGACATCATCAATCGCACGTGCCGTTTGAGGGCCTTCCACCTCAATAAATTGAAGCTGTTTAGGATTCGCTGCAATGTCATTTAAAGTCGATAAAAAGTTATCTGGTTGTTTCAGTTCAATGAGCTTGGCTTGCTGTAGCAGTTGTAAGGCACGGCCCTGATTGACCGGATCATTTGGAACCACCACTTTGGCTTTATGGGGTAAATCAGCAAAGTTTTTATACTTTTTTGAATACAGTCCGACATGGGTTGCAGCACCGACATCAAAGGCTTTGATTTTAAAATCCGTTTCTTTTTTTGCATTGTCTAGAAACGGCTGATGTTGGAAAAAGTTCGCATCAATATCGCCGTGGTTTAGAGTGATATTTGGGGTATTCCAGTCTGAAAATTCCACCAATTTAACATTCAGCCCTTGCTGCTTGGCTTCATCTGCAGCGACTTGTAAGGGTTTAGCAAAAGATGGGCTAATCCCAATCACCAATTCACTTTGATGACTTTTCTTTTGTTGATTCCAAATAACTAAGCCAATCACCAAGATGGCCACGATTACACCAATCAGTGTGAATTTAGATTTTGCTGTTTGTGCCATGGCACACCTCTATATTTCCAAATAATTAAATTTTTTGTCTAACATGTTGTTTTATAAATGCAGCTTATGCTGTCTCAACGTTTTTAAGTGCTGCCTGAGATGATGTGTCGGAAGTGCGACATCGGTAGCGATGAGCGGGATGTGTCATTGCTAAATGGTCACCTTGTTGAAACAGTTTTTGCCTTAAACTGCCAGTGTCATACGCAGTTTTATAGCGACCACGTTGCTGTAATTCAGGAATGACCAAACGGATAAAATCTTGATGTGACTCAGGTGCAACGGTGCGAGTCAGATTAAATCCATCGATGCCAGTTTCATCCAAATAATCAATCAACTGTTCTGCAACGTTGGCGCCACTCCCAACAAAGAGCGGATAACGCCCACCTAGAACGTGCTGATCACGCAAATCTTGGCGAGTGATTTTTTGCTCTTTAAATTTTTGATTGACCGATGCGATGCTATTGGTCTGCTGATATGGAATGGCTTCATCTTCTGCAAAGTTGGCGAGGTTCATACCAATCGAGCTGGAAAAGTGTGCTAGTCCCGCTTCAGGGTTGGCATAGCGAATGTATTCAGCCAATTTCTCTTGGGCGAGCTCATCGGTCTCTGCAGTCACTACCGTAATGCCTACAAAGAGTTTGATGGCTTGTGGGTCACGACCATGCGCTGCGGTTTGGCTGCGAATTTTTTGTACCTGATTTTTAACTTTTTCTGCGCTGTCTGCACCGATAAACATGCCTTCTGCATGTTGCGTAGCAAAAGCTAAACCACGTGGTGAAGCACCGGCCTGATACAACACAGGGGTGCGCTGTATTGAAGGGGAAACTTGAAATACCCCTTGGCTTTGATAGAACTTGCCTTGGTGTTGAATGGCATGTACTTTTTTGGGGTCGCTAAAGATGCGATGAGCTTTATCTTTTTGAACCGCATCATTTTCCCAAGAACCTTCCCAAAACTTATAGCAAAGCTGCAAAAATTCTTCGGCTTGTTCATAGCGTAGATCATGATCTTTCAAGCCTTTTTGCCCAATCAAGCGTTCTGCACTGTCTAGATATCCAGTCACGATATTCCAGCCGATTCGACCTTGGGTCAGGTGGTCTAGGCTGGCAAATCGACGTGCAAATTGATAAGGCGTTTCATAGCTCAAATTGACTGTTACACCAAAACCTAAGTTTTCAGTGACCGCAGCCATTGCAGAAATCAGAGTGCTGGGGTCATGGCTCGGCAGTTGGATCGACTCTTTAAGTGTGAGATCAATATTGCCTTCATAAACATCATAGACCCCGGTTATATCCGCAATAAATAGCCCGTCAAACAGCCCTTGCTCCAAGGTTTTGGCAAGATCGGTCCAATAGCTTAGTTCATTAAAGCGGTGTGACTCATCGCGTGGATGGGTCCATAAGCCATGATTGATATGGCCGACACAGTTCATGTCGAAGGCATTCAGTAAAATTTTCTTGGCAGAATGTGATTGGGTATCTGCTGTGGTGATTTGGCTCATTACAAGGTCCCTCGACGTGGGGGCAATACGCCATTTAGGAGGTAATTGGCAATGAAGAAATATTTCCAACGCCCTGCATCATGCAAGGTATGGACACGTGCATTACGCCAAAATCGATCTAGACCATCTTCACGCTGACTGCCACGGCTGCCTGCAAGCTCAATCAATTTTGAAGCAGCTTTAAGTGCGGTTTCAGTACTATGCGCACGCACTTTCGCGACATCTAGAGAAGCTTTTGCGATGTTTTCAGCATTGGGCTGTGGGCGAGCATCATCGATGGCACGAGCAGCTTGTTTCAGCAAGACCTCACTGGCGCGAACATCTGCGGCAATGCGACCGAGTTCGTATTTGGTTAAAGGATCTTCGCTTGCAAGATCAAGACCTGAATCAATCCATGGTCGAGCTTGGTGTACGCGGCTCAAACTTTCTTCAAAGGCTGCGCGGGCTATACCGACTTCAATCGCAGCATGCATAATTTGCGCAAATGGCCCAACCAATGTCGGCTCCGTAAATGCACGATCAAAGGGAATGACATCTATGGCAGGAACTGCAACTTGGTGAAATTTTACAGAGCCGCTACCCGTGGTGCGCTGTCCAAACCCTGTCCAATCATCGATCAACTCTAGACCTGCACTTTCACGTGCAATAAAGGCTAAATATTCACGACCATCAGGATCTTTGACCAATGTGGGAATACGATGCGCAAATAAACTGCCGGTGCAATAAAACTTTTCACCATTCACTACAAAACCATTGTCATGAGGGCGAATCGACGTTTGTTTTTGCGCAGCGGTTTTGGTTTTAAACTCGGCTAAGGCATTCCCAAAACGAGCGCCAGCAAGCACTTCGGCATAAAGCTTTTGCTTTTGTTCAGTTGTGCCGGTGTTTCGTAATACTTCCAATGCATAAAAATGGTTTTGTGGAATTTGCCCAATTGAGCCATCTACACCACTCATAAGCGCAATCACTTGCGCCACGGTATAACTTGAAACTTCGGCACCGCCAAATGCCTTGGGAACCGTGATTGCCCAGAGACCAGATTGGCTATAGGCCTCAATTTCATCAAACGGCAGTATGCGTTCGGCATCACGTTGCACCGCATTTTTTCTAAATTGTTCGGCTAATTGTTTTGCAATTTCAAGTGCTTCTGCATCGGACTGAATAATATGCGCAGGTGTTGTTGATGCGGCCTGTAGCGAATTAATATTTGGAAATGAGGTCATCAGAATTCTCCTTAAATCCACGCATGGCGTGCAGGTAATTTATGATTTAAGTAATAGTCGCCTAAGGTATGCAGCTTCCAGCGCACAGGATCATGTAAGGTGTGTACTCGGGCATTGCGCCAGTGTTGATCAAGGTTATGGGCACTCAAACTTGCACGGCTGCCGCCTAATTCAAGGAGTTTTTCAGAGATCTGTAAGGCTGCATCATTGGCATAGATTTTGGCTTCTGCGACACGAATCGAAGCCAGAGCAGCTTGTTGTTCACTCACCTGATCAAGCTGATCTAATTCATCGAGATAATCTGCGGCTTCATCTAAAAGTAAAATCGCAGCATCCAATAAAACTGCAGATTTACCCACCTCTTGTAGGGTGTAGGGCTCAAAACTGGCTTTCTCAACTTGTGCATCCACAATCGGACGGGCTTTTTGTACCGCAGAAAGGGTGTCTGCAAAGGCAGCTTCTGCAATCCCGACATCGATCGCGACTTGCATCAATTGTGAAAAGGCACCGCGATACGTTGGCCCTGCAGAAAGCTTACGTTCATCAAAAATTAATAGGGGGTCTACTGCCACATGGTTTAGTTTGACGGTGCCACTAGACGTTGTGCGCTGACCAAAACCATTCCAGTTATCAATCACTTCTACGCCTGTAGCGTGTCGATCAATGATGGTCAGGACAACATGACCTTCAGGGTGAACGGCTTTAATCGCCAACCAATCTGCAAAACTACTGCCGGTTGAATAGAACTTTTCACCATTAACAACATACTTTCCATTTTCAATGCGCAGCGTTGTGTTTAAGGTTTTAGTGTCTTTGGTGTTGCGCTCTGGCCCACCATTAGCTAAACGTTTTCCCTGTAAAATTTCATTAAAAATAAAGGCTTTTTGCTCATCCGTTCCCATGAGGTCAATCATATACAGCAAGGCAATTTGGTTTTGTGGAATTTGGCCCACGCTAGAATCTGCTTTATTGATAATGCGAAAAACCTGCGCCAGTGTCTTGTTGGACACGTAGGCACCGCCAAATTGCTTGGGTATACGAATGCCACCTAAACCTTTTTGACTGAATAAGTCGATTTCTGCAAAAGGCAGCAGGCGGTTCTGATCACGTTCATTTCGACCTTCCAAAGCAAAATCTGCAACATGATACGCTGCATGGATTGCTTCTAAGTCATTTTCAATAACATGAATATTTTCAGAGATTAAATGAGACATAATGACACCTTTAATAGATATCAAAACGCTACTCGTAAATCCGTGATTCTTTAAATGATGGATTATTCTTAACTTAGCAAAATGTCTGTTTAGCATTTAATCTGCATAAAAAATATGCAAATTTGATAAAATAAGTGTTTGATTTAAAACAATAGATGTAGGAAAAACAACAAGAGGATTGATGATGAAAATCTGGTGTTAGCAACTTTGTAGATATTCAACTTTAAAAATAATATATCTAAGACAGGGGCTTAGCTGTTTTTTTAATACTTTTTATTAATGGTGATCAATCAGCTTGAACTCCAATAGATGCTCAATATCATAGAGCTATGCAAAGATTAAAAAAGGGCTATAAATTGATTCAAATGTTTTTCATTCTGCAATAAAAAAGCCCCCATCTTTCGATGAAGGCTTTTTGAATTTGGAGCGGGAAAGGAGACTCGAACTCCCGACCCCAACCTTGGCAAGGTTATGCTCTACCAACTGAGCTATTCCCGCGGAGTCTATCCTGTTTTTTTACTAAAAAACTGAATCGAAAAAAATTTGGAGCGGGAAAGGAGACTCGAACTCCCGACCCCAACCTTGGCAAGGTTATGCTCTACCAACTGAGCTATTCCCGCGGAGTCTATCCAATTTTTTAAATGAAAAAACCGAATGAAAAAATTTTGAGCGGGAAAGGAGACTCGAACTCCCGACCCCAACCTTGGCAAGGTTATGCTCTACCAACTGAGCTATTCCCGCATAGCCACGTATAATACATTAAGGATTTTTCAGGTCAATAACTTTATGAAAATCTGTGCATCGTTTGCATAAAATAAAAACAATTTGTTTGAAAATTGGAAGATTTTTGCAGGTCGAAGGCTTCCATTTTGGTGAAATCATGCAATTCAGATGGTTTCTGCAACTTTGCGACACAAGAACTTGAACAAATACAGGCTATACTAAGACCAGTTGAACCTTTATTGAATTTGGGAGAGCCGTTTTGAGTTTAGAACAGCAATTAATTGAGCGTCTACAGACATTAGCTCCTACACATCTTGAAGTGGTGAATGAGTCCGCAGGTCATGGTGGTTATTTCCCAGGTAAAGAGTCGCATTTTAAAGCGGTGATTGTGAGTGAGGCTTTTGCAGGCTTACGTTTGGTGCAACGTCATCAAAAAGTCTATGCCGCAGCAGGTGATTTACTTAGTCCGGGGCAAATTCATGCCTTGGCCATTCATGCGTTTTTACCTGAAGAGTGGAAAGGTCAAGACACCACTAGCCCTGAATGTGCGCATGCACCAAAGTCATCTTAAGGTAAACCATGGAAACGCAATTAATCATTAAAATCATTCATATGTGTGGCGTGGCTTTAGGCTGTGCCGCCATTTTCATTCGTGCTTTTACGCTATTTAAAGGGACGCAGGGCAATTTACCGAATCCATCAGGTCGTAAGTTTTTTGTTGCATTGCAACATGGCTCAATGGCTTTAATTGCTGTAACAGGAATTATCTTATTGTTTATGAAGAACTTTGACGTGCAGCCATGGTTCTATGCCAAAGTTGTACTGTTTTTGGCCTTGCTGTCTTCTTTATCTAAAGCGTATAAAAAAGATGACAGTGTTTTATTGGTTCAGCGCCGTGCGGGCTTATTTATTGCAGCTGTTGCACTTATTTTCATCATTACATTGGTTATAATCAAACCAGTTTTTGGATAAATGGCTTATCCACATGGTCGATTTCAAGGCTTGAGTAGAAAAACAAAGATTAGAGGGTTTTGAATGCGTACGCGTGTGGTATTTAACCAAAAAGGTGGTGTGGGGAAATCGAGTATTACGGTCAATTTAGCGGCGATAAGCGCGCACCAAGGTTTAAAAACTTTGGTGATTGACCTCGACCCTCAAGCCAATTCAAGTCAATATTTGTTGGGGGATGATGCGACGTACTCAGCAGATAAGCCCGCACTTGAACCCAATATTGAAAATTATTTTGAAGAAGTCTTGGGGACGCAACAAAGTAAAGGTTTGTTGGGAAATGCCATTGGTTCGATTTTAAAAAATCGTACTAAAGGTCTAGAAAGCTATGTACATCAATCACCGTTTAAAAATTTAGATGTAATTCCTGCAAGCCCAAATTTGGGTGCGTTGGCACATGCCTTAGAATCTAAGCATAAAATTTACAAACTGCGTGATGCTTTGCAGCAGATGAGCGGTCAATATGATCGAGTGTTTATTGATACACCGCCGGCCTTTAACTTTTTTACTTTATCTGCGCTGATTGCGGCAGATCGCGTGCTGATCCCATTTGACTGCGATGTGTTTTCAAAACGTGCCTTACAGACCCTGATCGAAAATGTGTTAGAAACGCAGGATGATCATAATGATCATTTAGAAATTGAAGGCATTGTGGTCAATCAATTTCAGGCACAGGCGAAGTTGCCGCGCGAAGTTGTACAACAACTCAAAGATGAAGGTCTTCCTGTATTGGACAGCATGTTACCGCCTTCAGTGCTGATGAAAGAATCTCATCATAAAAATCAACCTTTAATCCATTTGGCTGCAGATCATAAATTGACGCAAGCCTATCAATCATTGTTCAATGAAATTGAGCAAAAGTAGTATCGAGAAAAGTATGAATGCACTTAAATGTGGTCTAGTTGCTTTCACTGCTGTTGTATTGGGTGCATGTGCAAGTACGCCTAAACCTAGCTATGTTTCACCTACACAGTATCAGTCTTTGAGTTGCCAGCAATTGCAAAGCGAATACAACCGAATCCACGACTATATTCAAAATGGTGTAGAAACGCCGAAGCGCACAGGCGTTGGTGTGGGTGTTGGCCTCGGTGGTGGCTGGGGCAGCCGTGGAGGTTGGGGAATTGGTCCGAGTATTTCGGTCAATATGGGACAATCTTCAAATACTAAACGTACCGAACTTTCACGTGTTTTAGGTGAGCAAGAAGCGATCGTACAGGCAGCAAAATTTAAAGGTTGTCCGATTATCGTTCGCACAAATTCGGCTAACGCAGCAAAATCATAAGCGGATCATGAGCAGGGGCTCAGGCCTGTGCTATGAGAAAAGTGTAATAAAATTTGTCAGTAGGCGAGGCGTCTACTGGCATTTTTTTTGAGTCAAATAAACTGCACTATTTAGAGCCAATAAAATATTTAAATCTATGAAAAAATTAAATTAAATATTATTGGCGTATTTCAATACCTCCTTCTGGTCTTGAACATTCAGCGTGAGTGCATTGACTTGTACAAGGATAAAACTGACCTAGCGCGTACTTGTTTTTTTAAATTCATTTCGGCTAAGGTGTGCGCTTTGAAATATTGTCTGGGTATTTATGATTGAGAGTTGGCTTTTTGTATTGGCAATGATTGCGGTGATGATGACGCCGGGACCTAGCAATGCACTAATGGCAAGCTCTGCACATCAACAAGGCATTGCAAAGACCTGCATGCTGATTCCTGCAGAATTATTGGGCTATTTCTATGCTATTAATTTGTGGGCGTTGATTATTCATTTAAGTGCCCCAGTGTGGCCGAATTTAATTCACTTGCTACATTTTCTCAGTATTGCCTATGTTTTATGGTTGGCTTTTCATTTGTGGAAATCGACGCATTTACATCAGTACAATCAAAAACATCCTTCAATTCAACCACGTGAATTATTCATTTCCTCCTTAAAAAATCCGAAAGCGTTGCTTTTTGCTGCAGGTATTTTCCCGATTGAAACTTGGGCTAGCCCATTAAATTTTATTTTGGTTTTCGCTGTATTTAGTGTGGTTTTGCTGCCTGTTGCGTTGTTTTGGATGTCATTTGGACGGACGATTTTGGCCGGTAAGACCCAAAAAATTAAGGCCGATCTTCTGTATAAAGGATCGGCCCTGATGCTGATTTTATGTATGTTCCCTGTGGTTTTGCGCTTTTTTGCTTAAAGGTGTTCACCACATCGGTTTATTTCTTTAATTTTGCTCGAATAAAACCAATTACACCCGGTAAAACACTAATAATAATGATGCCGAAGATCAGATGGGTGAAGTTATCTTTCACGATTGGCATATTGCCAAATAAATAACCCAAAGTGATAAATGAGCCAACCCAGCAAATCGCACCAATCATGTTAAAAGTCAGGAAGTACTTGTAGTTCATGCTGCCTGCACCTGCGACAAAAGGCGCGAAGGTTCGTGCAAAAGGAATAAAGCGGGCAAAAATAATGGTTTTACCACCATGTTTTTCAAAGAATTTTTGCGTATTCACCAAATGTTGACGGTTAATAAAGCGTGATTCAATTTCAAAGACACGAGGGCCAATATATTTACCAATATGGTAATTCAGCGTGTCGCCCAAGACTGCCGCGATAAACAGCAAAATCACCAAAACCCACGGATCCATGGCACCTGTCGACGCAGCGAGAGCACCTGCAGCAAACAGAAGACTGTCACCCGGTAAAAAGGGCATGACCACCAAACCGGTTTCAACAAAAATAATCAGGAACAGAATTGCATAAATCCATACGCCATAATTGGTAATGAACTCGAGTAAATGGTCATCAACATGTAGTATAAAATCAATCAGTTCCATGGGGCTTATATGCGTAAAATAGTGGTCTGATGCTATCAGTCTGGGGCAGCAAAGTCAGTATTAAAACGTAATTAATTATCAGTAAAATCGTTCTATATATGGAATGATGAGTATTATAAAAGCATATTTAAAGAGAATAAGAAACGACCTAATCTAAGCACATCTTTTGAACAGTATTAAAAATAGGTTTCAGTATGTTTAATCCAAATCTTATAGTGAAAAATCTGAGTCAACAGCCTCAAATCAATGCAGTAATCAGTCTCGTTGCACGTATATTAATGGCTTATATTTTTATTGTGGCAGGTTGGGGCAAAATTACCGCTTACACTGCAACCGCAGGTTATATGGAGTCAATGGGTGTACCGGCAGGGCTACTTCCGATCACCATTTTAGTTGAGTTGGGTGGTGGCTTAGCTTTATTGTTTGGTTTTCAAGCACGTTTTGCGGCATTGGGTCTAACCGTATTTAGTTTAATCACTGCATTTTTATTCCATGGTGGTGCTGAAGATGGCATTAACTTTATGAAAAACTTGGCGATGTCTGGCGGCTTATTATTTCTCATGCTGCATGGTGCTGGTAAATTCAGTTTTGATCATTGGATTGAAAAATCAAAATAAAGTTGTCATGAGTCCGAGCATCCATCAAAGCGGCGTTCTGCTGCTTTTTTCATGTCTACCGCTGATTGAAAGCGGATGGGTAAAGTCCTGAAATGTGTTGTAAAAAACACCGTTTGGCTTGGGATTTTTGCCCCTGTCCGAATAGTGTGCGAAAGTCCAAGAAAAATGTTAGAATACGGCGCTTATATTCGTTGCCTGCATAGTTGTTTGCCATGACTACCAATACCCAAATTACTGAAGACCGTATCCTGATTTTGGATTTCGGTTCTCAATATAGTCAGCTTATTGCACGTCGTGTACGTGAAGCTGGTGTTTATTCAGAAATGTACGCATTTGATATGTCTGAAGAAGACATTCGTGCATTTAACCCAAACGGGATCATTCTTTCAGGTGGTCCAGAAAGTGTTCATGAAGAAGGTAGTCCGCGCGCACCACAAGTTGTATTTGAACTTGGTGTACCTGTTTTAGGTATTTGCTATGGTCTACAAACCATGTCAGAACAGCTTGGCGGTAAAGTTGAGCCAGGTACTGTACATGAATTCGGTTATGCAGAAGTTGATATTAAAGTCCGTGATGCTTTAATTGGTGATCTTGAAGATACCAAAGACCAATTAAAAGTATGGATGAGTCATGGCGATAAAGTGACTCAAATTCCTGAAGGTTTCCAAATCACTGCCAGCACACCAAGCTGCCCAGTGGCGATGGTTTCTGATGAAAAACGTCGTTTCTACGGTATCCAATTCCACCCTGAAGTGACACACACTGCGAAAGGTGCTGAGTTATTGTCTAACTTCGTACATGGCGTATGTGGTTGCCGTAACTTGTGGAACTCAGAAAACATCATCGATCTTCGCGTAGAACAACTTCGTGAGCAAATTGGTGATCAAAAAGTTCTATTGGGTCTTTCAGGCGGCGTCGATTCATCTGTTGTAGCTGCACTTTTACACCGTGCGATTGGCGACCAATTGACTTGTGTATTTGTAGATAACGGTTTACTTCGTTTGAACGAAGGCGAACAAGTGATGGACATGTTTGCGAAAAACATGGGTATCCGCGTGATTCGTGCCGACGCTGAAAATCGCTTCTTAACAGCACTTGCTGGTGAAGTTGATCCAGAGAAAAAACGTAAAATCATCGGTCGTGAATTCATTGAAGTGTTTGCTGAAGAAGCACGTAAGCTTGACGGTGTGAACTTCCTTGCTCAAGGTACTATTTACCCAGACGTAATTGAATCTGCGGCAAGCAAACAAGGTAAAGCACATGTGATTAAATCACATCACAACGTGGGTGGTTTACCAGAAGATTTAGCATTCGAATTGGTTGAGCCAATCCGTGATTTGTTCAAAGACGAAGTACGCCGTTTAGGTACAACTCTTGGTCTTCCATTTGAAATGCTTTACCGTCATCCATTCCCAGGCCCAGGTCTAGGTGTACGTATTCTTGGTGAAGTGAAAAAAGAATATGCTGACATCCTTCGTCTAGCAGATGACATCTTCATGCAAGAACTTCGCGCAAGCGGCTGGTATGACAAAACTGCACAAGCATTTGCCGTATTCCAACCTGTGAAATCTGTGGGTGTCGTAGGTGATGGCCGTCGTTATGCATGGGTAATCGCGCTTCGTGCTGTAGAAACTGTGGACTTTATGACTGCACGTTTTGCACACCTTCCTTATGATCTTGTAGACAAGATTTCTACACGTATCATGAACGAAATTGCTGAAGTTTCTCGTGTTGTTTATGACGTATCGTCTAAACCACCTGCTACGATTGAATGGGAGTAATTTAGGGATTTCAAGAAGCGAAGCTTCTTGCCTAAATTACGCCAAGAGCTATGCTCGCGGCAGTTTTGGATTTCAAGAAACAACGTTTCTTGCCTAAATTACACCGAGAGCTATGCTCGCGGCGATCTAGGGAAACCTAGATATTTCTAAGAAAAAAGGACGCCTCGGCGTCCTTTTTTATATCTCAACATTCTATTTATAAACAATTGACCAACTACTATCGCTTTCATTATTCGGTTCAGCTTTAGGCTTCGCTTTATGGGTAAAGCTTTGCCATGACTTTGTCGATTTACGTTCGGGTTTCATGCTTGAATCATAGCGCTCTACACGGTTACGGCCATTTTCTTTTGCCTGATATAGTGCAATATCCGCTTGCTTAATCAGTTCAGTTAAATTTTGTTTATGTGATTTAAGCTGTGAAACACCAATGGAGACGGTAAATTGGATCGGGTGATTTGCGACATTTAGCAATGATTGATTTTGAAGCGTTAAACGAATACGTTCTGCGATTAACATTGCATCCTGTATTTGCGTTTCCGACAGCAGCACAATAAATTCTTCACCACCAAAGCGAGCCAAGACATCTTTTTGGCGCATTTCTTTGCGGGTGGTTTCAGCGATACATTGCAGTACTTGGTCACCAACATCATGCCCGTAATTATCATTAATATGTTTAAAATGATCGACATCAAACATCAATAAGCAAGTACTTGCAGGCGTTGGCCATTCATGGATACGGTGCTCAGCCAACTGAACAAACTGACGACGGTTGTATAACTGGGTGAGCTCATCTGTATGCGCTAAATTTTTCAGTGTATGCATATTCCAGTCGTCAAGTAGGGTACGTAAAAAATGACGACGTGCATTGAGTGTATTGTTCCAACTCATATGCAGGCTGATCATCCAAACAGGAATAGACACCACCACAAAAATCAGTGCTTCTTGCCATGATAAAAGCTGACTCACCGCAAAATACACCAATAGCGAAATGAGGCCCGAACAATACAAGGCTGGCTTAAATTGTGTTTGTACGCAGACATTGGCAATTAAAATAAAGATCGACGCACCATAGATATAGGACGAGACCATTGGGCTATTTGAAGCCAGTAATAAGCCAATCCAAATCGCGGTACTGCAGACTGTCCCAATCGGTAAGATCATGTCGAGCACACGAATATCTTTTTTGTATTTAAACAGATAGAAGCTGACCAATAGGGCAGCAATAATCATGGCCACTCGAGAAAGACCTGACCAAAAGAACATGTCAGGGATAATAAAAATGTCAGCAAAGAAATAAAGAAGAAACGTAATCTGCGCCATGTAATTCACTTGACGTAAATAAGGTAACTGATGGGCATACTGATGTTGTAGAAAATAGTTTCTAAACTGCGTAGGAATACGTGCAAAAGGATCTGCAATGGCTTGTTCAATCTCGGCACGATTGGCAAGATCACACTCAGAAAGTTTCAAAGTATGAGTATGATTTTTACGAACTTCCTGAGCAGACGAATTAGTCCGAGAACTCATTCGTACATCAACAGACATGTCCCTTCTCCATAAATGGCTTAGGAAAATTATGAATAAAAAACATACAAAAATATCTACCTGAAACTTGGGATTTTTCGAATGAATGATAAAAAATCGTCTGTTGAATGTTACAAAATATATTATTAACTTGCTGTTTTATAAGTTGATATTTGATTTCTTCCTGCAGATTTTGCTTGGTAAAGTGCCTGATCGGCCATGCGAATTACACTTTGTAAATCTCGGTTTTTTTGACCAAATTCGGCAACACCAATTGAAACGGTAAATTTAAGTTTTTGTAGTGTATCAAGTTCTAAATAATCATCGGCTATTGCCCGTCGCAGACGTTCGGCAATATCTTGAGCCTGACGCAGGTGTGTCTGCGGTAAAAGGATAATAAATTCTTCACCACCGAAGCGGGCAATGATGTCTTGGCTACGTAAAGTATGTCGGCACGTTTCGGCAATTTGTTGTAAAACATGATCACCAATATAGTGCCCAAACTGATCATTAATATTTTTAAATTTGTCGACATCAAAAATCAGTAATGAAAGTGGCTGTAACGGTTTGGACTGATGCTGAATATGATAATTGGCAAGTTGAATAAATTGACGTCGATTGTTTAAGCCGGTCAGCACGTCGGTATGCGCCATAATATTGAGCGCTTCTCGGTTCAACTGATCGAGTTTACTGTGTAAAAACACAATTCTGGATTTTTGTGTTGAATTCCAACTGATATACAAACTAAATAACAATACGGGCGAATAGATCAAGATAAACAGTTGCAGTTGATGGATATTGCCAGAAATGGCGAAATACACCCCAATCAGTAAAATTAGACTGATACATAGAGAAATGAGCACAGCAGCCTTAAAGCGGATTTGCACACATAAATTGGCTAACACAATAAAAACCAAAGATGCATATAAATAGATCGGCACATCGGGGCTATTGGATAAATTGAGTAGGCTAAACCACAGCGCAGAAGCGCCAACGATCGATAGGGGAAGCATCAAGTCAAAGAGTAAAATGCTCTTGCTATATGTATAAATGACCCATGTGATGCCCATCATCAGTAAGGTATAGGCCGTTTTTAAGCCTATCGCGAGCAAACCCACATCGGGCAACATAAACCAATCCGCTATGGCATAAGAGAGATAGGCCAATTGTGCAACGATGTTGACTTGGAAAAAGAATTTAAAAAGTTGACGACGATGGTAGTGGAAAAATTCTTGACGAAATTGAGCAGGAACGCGAACAACGGTTCCTTTCAAGGCTTTTTGGATCAGTGCACGTGATTCTTTCTTATACTCATTGATCATGCAAGATTACCGACGGGTGAGCATGGTTTGTATGTAATTTTATGTAACTCAAATAATCTATATCATTTTTGTTTAAAATTAAACACGTTATTTCAATGATTTGTGAATTATTTGGTATTGTTTGGTCAAAAGTGAGTGTTAATTTATGTTACTTAAATTTACATTTCACGTGATTTGAACAAGTAATTTCGCATTGGATGTTGTCTAAATAAGCATCGAAAACTGTTATGCTGTATGTCATATTAGGCAACAAAAAAACGATTGTCCTATCTCTGTGATTCAGCGTATTAATGACAGCTGAAGAAGATTGAGTTAATGCAGATATAATGGAAAAAATGCATAGCTCTAGCCGATAGTCCTTGCATCGGCTTAGCCAAATTTAGGGTAAGAATATGACCAATACCAATTACACAGAAATATCTCATTCCGACGATTGTGAAAAATACGTCAATCAGTTCATTCAAGAATTTCCACTGCGCCGTGCTGAAATTGGTCAAGGCACAGTGATTAAACGTGCTTTACCAAGTCGTCATAAACGGATGATTGGTGCATGGTGTTTCCTTGACCATGCCGGTCCAGTGCATTTCCCTCAAGGTGATGGCTTAGATGTTGGGCCGCATCCACATATTGGTTTGCAAACATTTACCTGGATGATTGATGGCACCATGATGCATACCGACAGTTTGGGCACACATCAGTTAATTCAGCCCAAACAAGTCAATCTCATGACAGCGGGTTATGGTATTTCGCATACTGAGGTTGCTCCAGAGTCTGAAACGCAAATGCATGCTGCGCAGCTTTGGATTGCATTGCCAGATGACAAAATCAATATGGCGCCCCAGTTTGACCATTACCCAGAGTTGCCTGTGGTGACACAAGAGGGGATTGAATTGACGGTATTGGTGGGTGAATTTTTACAGACTAAATCGCCGGTAAAAGTACATAGTGAATTATTGGGTGTCGATCTGCGTAGTTCGGAAAGTCAAAGTACCGTCCTGCCGCTCAATCCAAAATTTGAATATGGCTTTATGGCCCTCGAAGGGACTGCCAGTATCAATGGTCACGAGCTAAATGAAGACAATATGGTGGTACTTGAGCCGGGCTTAACCCAAGTCAAAATTGACCTACATGCAGGTGGCCGTGTTTTATTATTAGGAGGCGAACCTTTTGAATCACCGATTCTGCTGTGGTGGAATTTTGTGGGGCGCACACAAGAAGAATTGAATATTGCCCGTGAGCAGTGGATTAATCAGGACGAACGCTTTGGCTCTATTCCAGACTATGATGGTCCACGACTAGAAGCACCGGCTTTCCCTGATAAAATGCGTCCATCACGTTAACTTAAAAATAAAAATGAACAGCCGTACCTGTGGTGAAAATGGTGCGGCATAACCATGAGGGAGTCATTATGGGTATCGTCGCAACGGCAACAGTAAACACCTTACAAGCACCGTGGTCAGGTGAAATTCAGAGTGGAAAACATCAACTTATTACCGATAAGCCCGAATCATTTGGCGGCGGGGACTTAGGTTTAGCACCGTATGATTTACTGTGCGCATCTTTAATCTCATGCACCATGATTACCTTGCGCATGTATGCAGCACATAAACAAATCCAATTGGGTGAGTTTCGTGTCGAGGCAGACTTTTGTGCGAACCGTGAAGGAGCTGAATGGGTTGAGCGACGCCTGCATTTTCAAACGTCCTTGGATGCAGAATTAGAGCAAAAAATCTTGTCCATTTGTGAAAAAACCCCAGTGACAAAAACTTTATTGCGCAGTGTAGACATTAAAACTACTCTAGTTTAATTTAAAAGCAGGTCGCTGCTGTACTGTGCAAAATTTAGTTTTGATATAGCCCTAAGCAGTGATCTGACACTTTTTATGATTTAAGTACTTCAAAATAATAATGGCTTGCCAGAAATAAGAAAATTTTAGACTTCATATAGGAGATGAACCCATGCGGGTGCTACATCATCTAGAAAAATCTCGTTCATTTCGTATTTTATGGGCAATGCAGGAATTAGGACTGGATTATCAGGTTCAGTTTTATCTGCGCCAGCCAAATTTGTCTGCTCCCCCTGAGCTTAAAGCCATCCATCCTTTAGGGAAGTCGCCCATATTGCAGGATGATGGACTGGTCTTGGTAGAATCTGCAGCGATCTTGGAGTATTTACAAGAGAAGTATGATCGGCATGATTTTTTTGCAGCCAAGGCGGAACATTCAAAACAACAATATCGCTTTTGGATGCATTATGCCGAAGGTTCTCTAATGCCGTTGTTGGTGATGCAGTTGGTCATGAGCAATGTGCCACGCCATGTACCTTGGGTCATCAAACCCGTAGCTAATCGCATTTGTGATGGGGTCAAAAAAGGTTTTGTACGACCTCGCTTAAAAGAACATATCGAGTTTTTAGAAAACCATTTAGCGGAAAATGAATATTTTGCGGGACCGTTTAGCTTTGCGGATATTCAGATGACGTTTCCATTAGAAGCCGTCATGACCAGAACTCAAGGGCGATATCCACAAATTCAGGCTTTCTTACAACGGATGCAACAGCGTCCTGCATATCGCCGTGCCAAACAACAAGAACAACAGTTGGAAGCACAGCAAGACCGGCAGGATAATTCCGCTTAGCTCACATGATACAAGCGTTCTTTAGGGAAGACGACTTTAAACAGCGAACCACGGTTTTCTTTGGACTCAATTTCAAGGTGTGCCTGATGTTGCATCAAAACGTGTTTCACGATGGCAAGACCTAAACCTGTTCCTCCCGTTTGGCGACTACGTGCGCTATCCACACGGTAAAACCGTTCCGTTAAACGGGGTAAGTGTTTCGGGTCAATCCCGATACCTGTATCTTCAACGGTAAAATAACCATGCGTACCATCATCATGCCACCCAATGGTCACAGTACCGCCTTTCGGGGTGTATTTAATTGCATTGGTGATGAGGTTACTAAAGGCACTTGCCAATTCCATATCTGATCCGATCAGGTCACAGTGACTATCAATCTCGAGATTCAGTGTATGTCCATAATCCACATTGTAAGCATGTGCATCGTCATATAGTTGGTTCATTAGGCTGGGCATTTCAATGATTTGATTTTTAGCAACTTTTTTATCATTTTCCAGACGAGATAATAATAACAAGTCATTAACCAAAGCATTCATACGGCGGGTTTGAGACTGCATTTGATCGAATGCGCGTTTCCAGCGTGGATTTAAATCTTCCTGATCGGTAAAGGTTTCGATATAACCACTTAAAACCGTGAGCGGTGTGCGTAACTCATGTGAAATATTATCGACAAAGTCTTTACGCATCTGCTCAAGGTTATGCATACGTGTGACGTCATAGGCCACTAGTAAACGACTTTCTCGACCAAAACGGGTCAATTTGACTTGCACATAATGGTCTTCGAGCACTGATGATTTCATTTTCAAACCATCGGGGGCTAAATCGATATTGGTAAAGTATTCGATAAAACTGGGCTGTCTTAAAATGCTTAAAATATTGCGGCCTTGATCAAGCTGTTGAATCCCTAAAAGCTTTTCTGCGGCAGGGTTCCACCATTCGATTTGGTGTAATTCATCAATCAATACCACAGCTTCAGCAAGCGCCACCAAGGAAGATTGAGCGCGGTCAATTAGGCCGACCATTTCAGCTTGTACGATGCGTTCTTGACGCTGCGCACGGTATACATTAAAGAGTAAAGCCCCCCAAATACCGTCTAAATTTGGCGGGACATCATAGGGACGATTTGAAATCCATTCGTTAACCAAGTACAGCGAACGCATTTGCAATGCAAAGAACACTGCAAAGGCGATTAAGATGCAGATCCATAAGTACCCGATACCAAAGCCGATGAGTGCAGCAATGAGTAGGAAAAAAGCCAGAAGTCTCAAATCCTGCTTGGCAAAAGTCCATAAACTGCTGTAACGGAATTTTTTATGTTCACTGGCAAGTTCAGGGACGGGATACGGTTCGTACATAGAAAATTAAAGACCTAAAATGACTAACCCATCACAGCGTCTGCACGGGTAGAGAAACGGTAACCTGTACCACGAACAGTTTGCACATAACGATCGGCTTGGAAAGGTTCAAGAACTTTACGCAAACGACGAATATGCACGTCAATGGTACGGTCCTCAATATACACGTTTCCACCCCAAACCTGATCTAATAATTGAGCACGGGTATAGGCACGTTCAGGATGAGTCATGAAGAAGGCCAGTAGACGATATTCAGTCGGTCCCATATCTAAAATGGTGTTACCAAAGCTGACACGTTGGCTGACTGGATCGAGGATTAAACCATTGGCATCAATGGTTTTTTCACCACCCAATGCATTTGAGCGACGCAGCACAGCTTTAATGCGTGACACCAACTCACGGGTGGAAAAGGGTTTGGTCATGTAGTCATCTGCACCCGCGTCCAGACCTTGGACTTTATGGTCTTCTTCGCCGCGCGCAGTGAGCATGATGACTGGAATTTCTGACAAATTTTCATCGCGTTTTAAACGACGACATAGGTCTACACCACTCACGCCACCAGGCATCATCCAATCTAATAAAATCAGTGCAGGGCGCTGATCTACAATCATTTGGTGCGCTTGTTTGGCATCTTCAGCTTGCTGACATTGAAAACCAGCCATATCCAGTGAAGTATGGATCATTTCCCGAATCGGGAGTTCGTCGTCGACGATTAAAATATAGTCATCTTTCACAGCGCAATACCCTATTTTATGTAAACGGTAGACCGTTTTATATTTATGACAGGCTTATTACAAAGATTAATTATGACAGTATCATTGCAAAAATGATCTTTCATTGGGGTTTAGAAAGAAATTGTGACAATTTAAATCCTGAAATATTCAACAACATGGGCTTTGCATCATGTTGTTGTCACAAAAAAATCATTCAAAAAATTGTAAAGATCAGTGTTGAGCTCAGAATTTATTTCCTGGGTTTTTCAGAAAAAGCATCCAACAAGGCCAAAAAGACCACGCTACATGACGATAAAACTTCGTCAATCGGTTGTTTATAACCACTCATGACCCAGCGAATCGCGATTTGGGTGACATAACCATTGAGACCTGTTGCGACCATTGAAATTTCGCGTTCTGAACGATCAATATTCGGCATCATGAGCATGACAAAGGCATGAATCATACGGTCAAAGCGCATCATGGTTTCATGAATTGTGGCTTGGTTATGTAGCTCTTGTACCAACATGGCATCGATGTAAATGATGCGCGCCATACGGGGATTATTTTTTAAAGTTAACAATAGGGCGGTTAAACCCGCTTCAATCATTTTTTTAGAATCGGTAGATGCTTGCATGATGGCTTGCATCACGTTTTGTTGCAGTTCATCGATTAATTTTAAAAAGATGGTCTGGAACAGTTGCTCACTTTTCTTAAATGATTCATAAAAATAGCGTTCGGTCAGCTTGGCTTCCAAACAAATATCTTTCACAGTCACTGAAAAAAAGCCATGTGTTCCATAGGCTTCTATACCGGCTTCAATCAGTTTTTCACGTCGTGCTTGCTTACGTTCACTGAGAGAAAGCCCTTTAAATTGACGTTCCTTCACATTTTTTGCCTGTTGTTGTTCTGTGTGATTTGTTGCATCTGTCATGAAAATATACGCTGAACTAAAGCAGAATTTTGTCTTATTTTAGCAATAATTTCAGTTTAAACCTATGTTTAAGCATTGGCGATTTCAACAGCTTAGCACGTCCTAAGATGACATTGACAATATGTATTGTCAAAACTATATTAAGTTGACGAACTGCACACATTGGCAAATGAGATCACGCTGTGATAAAGCCAAGCGGCAGCATAAAGGAATAAGGAATCACAATGAAAAACTTCAAAAATAAAGTGGCTGCCATTACAGGTGCAGGTTCAGGTATTGGTCAGCAATTGGCAGTGCTTTTGGCGAAACAAGGCTGTCATCTGTCTTTAAGCGATGTGAATGAACAGGGTCTAGCGGCAACCGTTGAATTGGTGAAAGCCAGCAATGTACGTGTAACCACGCAAAAACTTGATGTTTCAGACCTTGCAGCAATGAAAGCATGGGCAGCACAGACGGTTAAAGATCATGGTTCGGTGAATATGATTTTTAACAATGCGGGTGTGGCATTGGGCACGACCGTTGAAGGGGCAAGCTATGAAGAACTGGAGTGGATTGTCAATATTAACTTCTGGGGTGTGGTTTATGGCACCAAAGAATTTTTACCGTATATCAAGCAAAGTGGTGAAGGTCATATCATCAATATTTCCAGCTTGTTTGGCTTAACTGCACAGCCAACACAGTCGGCATATAATGCCACTAAATTTGCAGTACGTGGTTTTACCGAATCTTTACGCCAAGAATTGGATATTGAAAATTGTGGCGTGAGTGCGCTATGTGTACATCCGGGCGGTATTCGTACCAATATTGCCAATGCCGCAAAAATGAATGACAGCTTGAAAAGTTTAGGCATGAACCCACAAAAATCGGCACAGTCGTTTAATAAATTCTTGCGTTGTCCACCTGAAGAAGCGGCTCGTCAAATCATTGAAGCAGTACAAAAAGATAAGCGCCGTTTATTGATTGGTAATGATGCAAAAGCGATTGATTTAATTCAACGTTTGCTACCGACGGGTTATCAAAAATTAACTGCCATGGCGACTAAATTTGGTCAATAAGCGGTAATTAAAATCAATTGAAAAGAGCCCACGTCAGTGGGTTTTTTTATGCTCTAAAGCAGCGAAAATTTTTTATAAATCGGAAATGGTGCATAAGAGTGTCAATTATTTGACAGATTTAGATAAGTCGAATCGGCATGATGATTTCACAGACATATGGTCTAACAAATAATTATAGATTGAGGAATACATCATGACATTCGAATACAAACACATCCAAGTCAACCCAATTGGTGGTCGTATTGGTGCAGAGATTCAAGGCGTTAAACTTTCAGCTGATTTAAGCGATGAAGTGGTACATGATATTAACCAAGCATTATTGCAACATAAAGCTATTTTCTTTAAAAATCAGCAACACTTAGATGACGCAGCTCAAGAAGGATTTGCAGCACGTTTAGGTACGCCATTGAATCACCCAACAGTGCCAGTTAAAGACGGTTCAGCACATATTTTAGAAATCGATTCACGCGGAGCACGTGCTGACAGTTGGCATACAGATATCAGCTTTATTGACGCGTATCCAAAAGCGTCTGTACTGCGTAGTGTGGTGGCCCCTAAAGTCGGTGGAAACACTGTATGGGCAAATACCACAACTGCATATAATGACTTACCAGACGAACTTAAAACGCTTGCAGACAGCCTACGTGCTATTCATAGCAACAATTTTGATTACGCAGCAAAAGCAAGTGTACCGAAAGAGGTTTTGGAGAAATATAAAAACCTTTTTAACTCAACTGAATATGAAACAGAGCACCCATTGGTCCGTGTACACCCTGAAACAGGTGAAAAAACATTGCTCTTGGGGCACTTCTTTAAAAACTTTGTCGGTTATAGCACAACTGAATCTCGTCGTTTATTTGACTTGTTCCAAAGCTATGTTGAAAAACTTGAAAACATTGTGAGCTGGCGCTGGAGTGAGGGGGATATCGCGATTTGGGACAACCGTGCAACCCAGCACCGTGCAATTAACGACTATGGTGATCAACACCGTGTGGTACGTCGTGTGACTTTAGAAGGTGATGTGCCAGTTGGTGTTGATGGTCGTCCAAGCCAACAGGTTCGTAAAGAGTTAAAGCAAGATATTAGCAATTTGCGCTATAGCGAAGGCCAGGTTTATGAAAAAGTTTCATAAGGTTTTTAATTTAGATTAAAAACTATACATATAAAGTGCTAATGAATTAAGAATAAATGATTCGTCAGTAAAACATGATCCATCTAATATACATTTTTAAATATTTAGGTGGATCAGTTTATGAAATTTCAGGATTTTAATAATGTGAATTATCACATATTAAAAAATATATTTAAAAATGTCTCTGATGAGAAAGTTCAATATATTTTAAAACATGCAATTGTTCGAAAATATCAAAAAGGCGATTTAATTTTAAATAAAGAAAATTGTCGATCGGCATTATATATTCTGCTTGATGGAATTATCCAAATTGGATATTTAAGTCCATCGGGGCGTTTTCACGCCTTTAATTATTATTCAGAAAAGCATCTGATTAATTTATTGCCTTGTCTCAATGCACAAGTGGTCGACTATGATTATTATGCATTTAACCAAGTTAAAGTTTTACAAATCCCACAGCATATTTTTGCCGAAGAAATACAGCATAACAATGACTTAAAGCAAGATGCATTACAGATTTTAAGTCTGAGAATGCAGTACCTCATCCAGCAGGTTAAGTTTTTACAAGTCGCGAACTTACATCAAAAAGTCTGTAAAGTCTTGCATGATTTATCGTTGCAATACGGTGTTCAGCATCCTCTTGGCACTGAAATTAGCTTAAAAATTTCCCAGCATGACTTAGCAGATTTATTGTCAGCATCACGCCAAACCATCAATAAAGAAATAAAGCAATTGGTCGCGAATAATGTCCTTATTTGGCAATATGAAAATATTTTTATTAAAAACAAAGAGTACTTAAATTATCAGATTAAGTGGATTTAAAATAATATTTTTAGATTTGATAAAATAAGATATTAAAATCTATTTATATTATTTTTGCGTATATTAAAAATCGGTCATATTTAATCCAAGCAAAACAAGAGGAATTAAAAATGACGATTCAATCTATTAATGTACGTAATCAATTAAAAGGCACAATTCAAGAAATTGTAAAGGGAGATGTTGTTTCAGAAGTAGATGTGGTGACCGCATCTGGAGTGTTTACTTCAGTCATTACCACACGTTCTGTAGAAGAGCTGGATTTGCAAATTGGTAGTCAAGTCATCGTATTAATCAAATCGACCGATGTGTCACTTGCGAAACTGTAGGTGTGTACATTCCATGAAGCGATATTTTAAACAGGGAACTGCTGTACTTAGCCTACTCACTGCAAGCATTGCACTGACGCATGCCAATACAGATGTCACACAATTACAGCAGCAAGTCAGCCAATTAGAACAATCATTAAAACAACTGAAAACACAGTTAAGTCAACTTCAACAACAAGACACGGCTGCTGTGACAGATGAACAAAACCTAGATGAAAGTGAAAATGCAGATGATCAAAGCTTTGTAACCCGTACCGAGTTACAAGGTCTGCAAAGCGATTTAGAAAACTATAAATATCAAGTACAACGTGATCGTGAAACCAAAACTGCGTTATCTACCCGTCAGTTGCTGATCAATGGTGTAGTGCAAGCCAAAGCGTCTTATATAGATGAAGCACAGCGCAGTGCGCCAGTCGGCAATAATATCGGTGCAGCAGTCAATGATCGTCATTCATCCTTTGACTTAGGGGCGGTGCAAATTGGTTTCATTGGTAATTTGTATAAAGATTATGAGCAAGGCAAAAACCTCGACTTTAACTTACGTTTTGGTACTTCACCACAAACAGGAACCAATAACAGTTATCTAAACTTGCTTGATGCACAATTGACTTATCAAGTGTTACCAACCTTAAGTGCGGATAAAGGACGCTTAAGCGTGACCTTAGGTCAGCAATTATTGCCATTTGGTCAGGAAGTCCAAGCCACAGAAGACTTGAAGCCAACAATTAACAATGCACTCTTTAGCTTACCAGGCTATGGCTATGGTTTGGCACTGCGTGAAGTCGGTCTGATTGTGCGTGGTGATGCCTTCCCAACCGTGGATTATGGCTATAACTACCGTTCGCCAATGATTAGTTATGCCTTTGGTCTAGTTAATGGCAATGGCGCAAACAAATCTGATGATAACGATGACAAAAACTTCATCGGCCGTCTGCGCTATACCTTACCTGCGGAATATAACTCTTGGTTACGTGAGCTGAGTTTTGGCGTGTCTTGGTATCAAGGTAAGAGCAACCTATTTGACTTAAGCGGTGCCAATGCAGCCTTTGCCGGTAAGGGCGATATCCTACGTAAAGGTTTCGATATCTACTATAACCACCATCCTTTTGGTGTCACCTATGAATATGTCCAAGGCGAAGATGAGACTTATGTCAGTGCAGCTGCTCCGACCTATAAGCGTGAGAGTGAGTCACATACAGGCACCTTATTCTGGAACTTTGGTGAGCAGTTTGTCAAAGGCTTCCGTAATCAAGGACGTTATGACGATTGGTGGCCGAAGTCTTATCAAACCTTTTATCGCTATGACTCGATTGACCGCGATACAAGTCGTGCCAATCAAACCATTGATATCCATACCTTGGGTTTAAACGCCTTTTTTGCTGAAACCACGAAGTTTCAGATCAACCTAAACCACGTCAATAACGACATTACTAACAAGAGCTACAACGAATTGGTCGCACAGTTTCAGTACGGCTTCTAATGTTTACAAGATTTTTGAGGATTCTTCCCATGTTTAAATGGTCAAAAGTGGTATTTGCTGGCCTTCTCTCTACAGCAACTCTTTTACCCGCAGTACAGGTATATGCTGAAGCAAAACCGACAGTGATTCGTTTGGCTTCTCCCTTGGTTGGAAGTGGAAATCGTCCAGTAGGCTATGGTAGTTATTATGCAACGACTCAAACTTTAGGTTTGCTCGAAAAAGAATTCCAAAAAGATGGTATTAAAATTCAGTGGAATAACTTTAAAGGAGCAGGTCCTGCCATTAATGAGTCCTATGCCAATGGTTTGGTCGATATTACATGGTTGGGTGATTTGCCTGCATTGATTGGCAAAGCCAGCCGTTTAGATACCAAACTGATTTTGGTCGGGGGGACACATGACAATACTTATTTGGTCGTGCCACCCGGTTCATCTGCAAAAAGCTGGGCAGATTTAAAAGGCAAGCGCATTGGTTTCTTCCGTGGTACCAGTGTGCATTTAGCACTCAACCAAATTATTAAAAAATATGGTTTTACCGAAAAAGATTTCCGCTTTGTCAATGTCGATGGTCCAGTGGGCTATTCAGCATTGGCAAGTGGTGACTTAGATGCGCTGTTTACTAACCAGTCGATTTTCCCTGTGATTGATCGTGGTATTGCGAAACTGATCTACAGTTCGAAGAAAGAACCTGCTCAATATCAAAGCTCAGGTTATATTTTAGTTAATTCAAAATTTGAGCAAAAATATCCAGAAACTGTACAGCGTGTTGTCAATGTCTTAGTCAAACAAGCTGCTTGGGAAGCAAATTCAGCCAATCGTGAAGCCTTATTTAAACAATGGTCGAAATCGGGATTGTCTTATAACGTTTTTGTTCGTGCCAATGAAGGTGTTGATCTAAAACGTCATAGTGCACCAATTTTTGATGCGTATAACGTCAATTTAATCAAACAAAAACTGAAAGCAGGCCAAGAGCTAAAATTAATTCGTGGCAATATCGATGTTGATCAATGGATTGAACCGAAGTACCTCAACAATGCATTAAAGAGCCAAAACTTACAAAACTTCTGGAAACCGCTGAATGCGAACGGTCAGTAATTTTGACCGTTAAAAGGAGGTATTGTGATGTTACATGAAATCGAACTTGATGCCCCCAACGCAGTTGAACACCCTAAGACCATTTCAAAGCGACAAGTTTTGCTCCAATGGCTAAAACAGCAAAAAATATTGATCTGGGGGATCGGTCTGATCTTCCCAACCTTTTTGCTGTATGTCTGGCATATGGCTGTCGAAAAAAGTTGGGTCAATCCATTATTGCTCCCTGCACCCGAGTTGGTCGGAGTTGCCTTAAAAGATCTGTATCAATCGGGTGAGCTTTGGAGCAATCTGAGCGTCAGCTTAAGCCGTATTGGATATGGCTTTAGTGCTGGGATTTTGATTGCGTTGGCATTGGGATTGACCATGGGCTTGTCGCGTACTGCAGAGGCTTATATTTGGCCAACCTTTAAAGTGATTAACCTGGTGCCCGTAGTGGGCTGGATTCCACTCTTGGTGCTGTTGGTGGGTATTGATGAAGCTTTAAAAATTATTCTGATTGCCAAAGCGGCTTTGGTTCCAATGACCATTAATGTCTTTAAAGGTGTGCGTAATATCCCTCAGCAATTGACCGAAGTGGCTGAGG
This sequence comes from Acinetobacter sp. P37, assembly GCF_057480965.1. Lineage (NCBI taxonomy): Bacteria > Pseudomonadati > Pseudomonadota > Gammaproteobacteria > Moraxellales > Moraxellaceae > Acinetobacter > Acinetobacter sp. P37. Next base: position 121,723 of record NZ_JBLIYY010000011.1, read on the forward strand.
TCTATCAATTGGGGACTTGGTCGAAGTTTAAAAACGTGGTGTTACCGGGCGCATTTATGAGCTTTATTGGTGGCTTACGTTTGTCACTGGCCAGTTCATGGGGAGCATTGGTTGCTGTAGAACTGTTGGCTTCGAGTGAAGGGATTGGTTATGTGATGGTCTATGGGCGTCAAATCTTCCAACTCGATGTGGTCATGGCAACAGTCGTGGTGATTGGTCTTGTGGGATTTGCATTTGACTTTGCCATTCGCATTTTACAAAGACAATTTTCCGGTTGGGATCAGGCAAGGTAGGGCAGATCATATGAAAAAATTCGATTATCGTGGCTGGGTCATTCCTTTGGTGCTGTTGGCAGTTTGGACATTAGTGACCGCCAAACAATGGGTCGATCCTGCGTTATTGGCTGCACCACAAGCGGTATGGCAAGCATTTTTAGAGAGTTGGCAGGCGGGTGAAGTCACTGAAAATATCATCGCCAGTCTGCTTCGTAATACTGCAGGTTTTATTGCAGGTGGTCTGATTGGTGCAGCATTCGGGTTGTTGCTGGGGCTTAATATTTGGCTTGATCGCGTGTTCTCACCGACTTTAAATGCCATCAAGCATGTCGCTGTTTTTGCTTGGATTCCGCTCATGATCATGTGGTTTGGACATGGTGGAGTATCTAAAGTGATTTTTATTGGTTTGGTGGTGTTCTATCCCGTGTTCTTTAACACCTATGATGGTGTGAAAAATGTCCCTGTAAAAATTAAAGAAGTCGCACAAATTTTTCAGCTGAGTCCAATACGCACCTTTTTTAAAGTGATCCTACCAGCGGCAGCACCGAGCATTTTTGCAGGACTCAATATCGCTTTAGTATTTTCATGGGTAGCAACAGTCGGTGCGGAATATTTCTTTGTATCTGCCGTGGGTGTGGTCAATCCAATTATGGATGGTCAGAACCTGTTCCAGATGGAAGTGGTGCTGTACGGTATGGCGATTATTGCGATTGTTGGATTGTTATTTTCCAAAGCCGCACAATTTTTTGAGAACTATAACCTACGCTGGCGTCAGTCCGTGCAGAAATAACAAGATGTGAGAAAAGAAAATGAATCAACAGGTAAATGTTAAGGGACATGTCGAAATTCAGCAACTCGACAAATTCTTCCCGAAAGATGGCGCAGAGCTGCAAGTTTTAGATCAGATTAATCTGAATATTCAGCCGGGCGAATTCATTAGTATTGTGGGCAACAGTGGTTGTGGTAAATCGACACTGCTTCGCTTACTGGTAGGTTTAGATGCAGCTTTTCAAGGCAAAATTTTAATTGATGGTCAACCGATTCAAGGCACCAGTTTAGACCGTGGGATTGTGTTCCAAGATCACCGCTTATTTCCATGGTTGAATGTGGAACAAAATGTAGCATTGGCACTGGAAAAATCAGGCTTAAGCAAAGCCGAAAAGCAAGAACTGATTGATTATCACCTTGAATTGGTACAACTCAGCCAGTTTAAACATGCTTATCCAAGTCAACTTTCGGGTGGTATGAGTCAACGTGTAGCGATTGCACGAAGCTTAGTCAACCGACCACAAATCTTATTGCTTGATGAGCCGTTTGGTGCTTTGGATGCTTTAACGCGTGCGAACTTGCAACAAGAGTTACAGCGTATCTGGCAGTCTGAAAAAATCACTTCTATTTTAGTCACACATGATGTGGAAGAAGCGGTGCTTTTAGGTGATCGTGTGGTGGTGATGCAACCGCATCCGGGACGGATTAAACGCATTGTTGATGTGGATTTGGCACGACCACGTAAACGCGAAGATTATCGTTTGGCAGCCATTAAAAATGATATTTTGCGTGATTTCCAAGAGCATGTAGAGACGGTACCGCATGAGCTAGAACAATACAAATTGGCTTGGTAATGCCCACGCCCACAATGCCCGCGAAAGCGGGTTTTTTTATATATGGAGCTTTGTTGTGATTTGGTGAAGGAAGTACAGTCTATTGATTGTATTTCTTTTGGAATTATTTGAAAAATAAAGACTTATTAAACATAGATAAATCATCAAATTCAATCGAATAACCTAATGAAAAATCAAGATAAATCCGTGCATAAAAGTCCTTTATAGTCTAAAGACTCACTTCTTCATAAGTGACGATGAAGATGGAATTGAAAGGCTTCTGCTTCAATCTTCCATAAGACCCATTTAAGCTTCAACAAGAGGACTTTTAAAATGACGGAGCAACCTGAATGTAGAATCTCCATTCAACAATTACATAAAAGTTACCGCACTGAACAGAATCAACATGTACTGGTACTCGAAGATATTAACCTTGATATCCATAGCGGTGACTTTGTCAGTGTCATTGGCAATCCAGGCTGTGGCAAATCCACTTTACTACGCTTACTGATGGGCTTAGAAAAACACCACAAAGGACAGATTTTGATTGGTGGACAACAGCATCTCGAAAATGCACAAGGTCTCAGTATTGTGTACCAAGATCATCGCTTGTTTTCATGGCTGAGTGTCACAGAAAATATCCGTATGGCATTACATCAGACGTTTTTAAGCAAAGAAGAAGAAAATCAGCGTATTCAAGATCAGCTTGAACTGCTTGATTTGACCGCATTTAAAGATGCTTATCCATCGCAGCTTTCCGCAGGGATGAACCTCAAAGTCGCGATTGCCAAAAGTTTGGTCAATCAACCTGAAATTTTACTTTTAGATGAACCATTTGCCTGTCTTGATGCCTTAATGCGTCAACATTTACAAGACGAACTGCAGCGAATTTGGCAAAGCCGAAAAATGACGGTGATTTTGGTGACCCATGATGTGGCAGAAGCCTTACTGCTGAGTACCTCTGTGGTGGTCATGCAAGAAAATCCGGGACGGGTAAAACGTATATTGAGCTTACCATTTCATGCACCCCGTAAACGAAGCGACTCTCGCTTACAGCAGTTAAAGAAACAGATCTTAACTGAACTGAATGCCCTTCATCCCAAGCAGTTGCTTCATGCGACAGGGCAGTTTAGTTGGTAAGGACATCTCTTTGGATGACTAAATTAGTACACGAATCGCTTTTTTCTTCCAGATAAACTGATAGTACAGCCCCTGCATGATGCAAAGACTGACAAAAGCCAAAGCATAGGCATACCAAATACCTTTTAAGCCCCACCATTCACTGAATAGGTAGGCACACGGCACTTCAATGCAAATAATGGCCATAATATTAATAATCATCGGCACGGTCACCGTTCCGCTAGCCCGCATAATGGAAGCAAAAATAGCACTGGCACCAAAAAATAAAATCGACCAAAGCACAATGAACAGCAATTCTTGACCGAGAATCACAACTTCAGGATCTGTAATAAACAGCGCCATTAAATGTTTAGAGAATAAATAGCCCAATGCCACCAAGATACCAGTAATTATGAAATTCATCCCGATGGCCGTACGTTTCACGCGATTAATTAATTCAAATTGACCCGAACCGATGGCTTGCGCGGCAAAAATAGAAGCCGCAATCGCGATGGACAAGGCGGGGAATTGGATATAGTTCAAAACCTGATTGACCGCGCCATATGCAGCAGTGGCATCAGCCCCATGGCGGTTCACTAAACCGACAATCACGAGACCGGCCACAGAGGTCGTGACCATCTGAATACCCGTAGGAATGCCTAGTTTTAAGATAATTTTGCTGAGGTCATGTTGATGGCGAATATGACGAATCAACTCGAAGTCGAGTTTGAGCGGGTGATCTTTCTTTTTTAAATAGAAATATAAAAATACCAAAGCAATTAAAAAGCCGATATGACTGGCAATGGCAGGGGCAATAATACCTAAACTTGGAAATCCAAATTTTCCTGCAATCAGTATTGGTGTAATGATCAGCCCTGAACCAATGGTCATACCCGATGCAATCAGCGGTGTTGTACTGTCACCGACCCCACGCAAAATCGAGGTATAAATAATATAAATAAAGAGCAGTGGGCTACCGGCAAGCATCCATTGCACATAAGGCAAAGATAAATGCATCACGTCTGGGGCTGTGCCTAAGGCCAATAAAATGGGCTTGGCAAATATAACCCCTAAAAAGGCAATAATGCTGCCACCAATCAAGGTCATAAACAGGGTGGAACCCACCACAGTACGAACTTTTTCAAGGTTTTGTGTGCCCCAAGCTTGACCTACCAACACGGTTGCGCCTGCCGAGAGTCCAATCACAAAAGCCATTAAACAGAACAAGATCGGGAAAAATACCGCAACCGCTGCAATGGCATGCACCCCAAGCATCTGACCGACAAAAACGGTGTTAATGGTCCCAGATAAATTCTGCAAAATATTGGTGGCGATCAAAGGCACCAGAAAAACTAAAAACGTTTTCCATAAATTTTGCTGAGTAACGAGGGACTGTTGTTTTGACATGCTCAGGTCCTAGACGCGGCTTTTTTATGATTTTAAGTTACTGATAACACTATCATGTTTGCATTCAAAAAAGCCTTAGTTTTTGAGTAACCAAGGCTTCATTATTTCTACATGTCTCTTTTAAAAAACGTTTGGGCAGATACTGCTTTAAATTGCGGAGAGAATCTCTGCAGCTCGATCTAAGGTGGCATCTTGTTTGGCAAAACAGAAACGTAATAAGCGTAAATTTTCCGGCGGTTTTTGATAGAACACTGAGACAGGAATCGCCACGATTTTATGTTGTTCTGCCAACAACTGACACATTTCCACATCGCTTAAATCTGGGCGTATGGCACTGTAATCAAGGTTTTGGAAATAGGTACCTGCCGATGGAATCAACTCAAATCTAGAGTGGCTTAAGCCCGCATTGAAACGGTCACGTTTAGCTTGGTAAAAATGTGCCAATTCAGCAATGTGCTCAGGATGTTCTGCCATAAAGTTAGCCAATGCCATTTGTATGGGCGTAACACCGCAGAAATTTGCAAATTGATAGATTTGGCGAAACACTTGCATCAAGGCTGGCGCTGCAATGCAATAACCAGTTTTCCACCCTGTGACATGAAAAGTTTTACCAAATGAACCCACGACAAAACTACGTTCACGCAGCTCAGGAAATGACAAAGCAGATAGATGCTGACGACCATCAAAAATTAAATGCTCATAGACCTCATCCGACAGCACAATAATATTTTTATCTCGAATCAGTTCGATCAAGTTGAGCCAGTCCTCACGATCCCAAATAGCACCTGTTGGATTATGCGGTGTATTGACAATAATCATCCGGGTTTTATGGTTAATTGCAGCGGCAACACGATTCCAATCCACAGTAAAATGGGGCGTCTCTAAGGCAATGTGAATGGGATGAGCCCCAACCAATTTTACACTGGGCGCATAACTGTCATAGCTCGGATCAAAAATAATCACTTCGTCACCCGCATGAACCACGGCTTGAATGGCACTAAAAATACCAATGGTTGCACCCGGGGTAATGGTCACTTCGGTGTGAGGGTCAATATTTAATTGGTCTCGATGGGCAAACAGTTGGACCAATTGTTCACGCAAATGTATCAGTCCATCGCCGGGTGCATATTGGTTAAAACCTTGTTGCGTCGCATCACTTAGCGCATTTAACAGCGCTGGAGGTGCAGGAAAATCAGGAAAACCTTGAGATAAATTCAGTGCATTTAGACGCTGCGCCATTGCGCTCATGACGCTAAAAATAGTCACACCTTGTGCAGGCAGTTTGGATTCAATTGTGATCATGGAGCTTAAAATTTTTAATAGGTTGCATTTTGAGTGTAGCAGCATCTCAGCGGCTGCGAAAAATTAGATCGGTAAAAATGATCCACTATTGACATTCCTATTCACTTGAATCCTAAAGTGATGTAAAAGCCAAAAAGAAGAATTCAACAAATTATTTGCAAAATAGGGTAGACGAAAAAATAAACATTTCCTAAAATGCCGTCATTAAAAAAAATTAAATACATAATAACAATGCTTAAAAATATTCACGCCATGGTGGAAAACTTTGGCTTTAGCGTACAGAAACGTGCGCTACACATTCATTTCTCAAATGAACATCTAAATTCTGAAGTTTTTATTCAACGGATTGAAGGTCAACACCGTATTAATCAAGGCTTTCGTGCAGAGATTATTTGTCTCTCGACCAATGTTCATCTGGCTTTAAAGCAGTTTATCGGTGGCCGAGTGGCTGTCGATCAAGTGACAGATTTGGGACAACTCAGTCGCCTGACTGGTGTGATTACTGGGGCTAGCCAAGGTCAAAGTGATGGTGCACTGACCGTTTATAAACTGGTGATTGAGGATGCGACAGCACTCTGGCATAAGCGTCGTAATAGCCGTGTCTTTATGAACAAATCGGTACGGGAGATGACCGAGATTATTTTTAGTGAATGGCAGAAAAAAAGTGCGCTATTTGCTGCCAGTTTAAGTCTGAACTTAGAGGGGCTGGCACGTACTTATGATGTACGTCCATTCACCATGCAGGCGAATGAAAGTGATTATGCATTTTTAACTCGCCTTTGGCGCAGTGAAGGGATCAATTGGTTAATTGATGAAGCGGAGTTATTTGTCGCATTTTCGGCTGCACCGATGCAAGCACAGCAGCTGCGTTTAATTGATACGAATCAGTCTTATAGTGCTTTAGAGCGGAAAAAAATTCGCTTTCATCGGAGTCATGCCACGGAACGTTTGGACACGATTACCAGTTTTGTGGCAGAACGATTTTTACAATCGACTATGATTCAGACGCAGCGTTGGCAAGCTCAACAATTGGCACAAGACCAAAGTAATCCGCTCTTAAGTGCCCATGCACAGAGTGAGCAACAGCACAATGAAACCTTAAGTTTAGAGCAGGCTTGGACCGTAAGTTCGGCTTGGACAACTGACCTTAAAGGTGCAGATCAGGCGACCACTTCAAATACACAGCAATTGGATCAGTTGAATCGGCAACTCAATCAATATCAGGAATTACAAGCCAAATATTTTACCGCCAGCAGTAGCGTAAGGGATGCACAAGTTGGGTATTGGTTTGAATTAGAAAATCATCCTGAAATCGATCAACATCAAACGACAGATCGTGAATTTCTCATATTGGGCAAAGCATTTTATAACCAGAATAATTTACCCAAAGATATTTTGGTTCAATTAGAGAAGTTACTTGCCGCGAGCCGTTGGCTATCTTTAGGGGATGAACGGCAGGCCAATGACCTATATGTGGTCCGTCGGCAAATTTCCGTGGTGCCTGAATATGATCCTTTATTACACCGGCCACCTGCGTTTCCACAGCGGGCTAAAGTGGTCGGTCCAGAAGGTGAAAGTATTTATGTCGATGCTTGGGGGCGTATCAAAGTTCGGTTTACGTTCACCCGCAGTGACGACCACAGTCATGATGGTGGAGCAGGGAGTAATGATAATGACAGTGACTCGGCTTGGGTCGATGTACTGACTCCATGGGCGGGTGAAGGTTATGGGGCACGTTTCCATCCTCGTATTGGTGAGATCGTGGTCATCGACTTTTTTGAGGGTGATGTGGATCGTCCCTTTGTAGTAGGACGAATACATGAAGCTGAACGATCTCAGACCATGTTTGACCTCAAAGGTCAGCTTCCTGAAACCAAAAAACTCAGTGGTATTCGCTCGCAAGAAGTTGCGGGAGCAGGCTTTAACCAACTGCGCTTTGATGACACGACGGGGCAGATCAGTACCCAATTACAGAGTAGTCATGCAGCGACACAGCTGAATTTAGGTAATCTCAGCCATCCTAAAGAGCAAGACAGTAGCCATGGCCGTGGTGAGGGGTTTGAGCTGCGAACGGATGCGTGGGGGCAATGCGTGCAGGTAAAGGTTTACTTATTAGTACCTATGCGCAGGATAAAGCAGTTGCCGATCATCTTGCTGCTGCTGAAGCTCAGTCTCTTTTAAATCAAGGGCATCAGAGCATGAATATGCTGAGCGGCGTAGCCGTAAAGCAGCAGACCGATGCATTAAATGTGATTAATCGTTTGCCGAAGTTAATAAACTCTTTAGAAATCAAAAGTACTGCCGAAGGTGTCAAAGCGACTTTAAATTTGTTCAAAGAGGATTTAAGTCGAGACCCATTGGCAGCGTTAAAAAACTGCAAAAGTTTTGTCAAAGAAATGGGCTCAATCGCACATGATGTCAAAAGTACAGTAAAAGAATTTAAAGCATTTTTTAATGATGCCGAAGATGCCTTTGATAACTTAAAGTCTGTCATAGATCATATTGAAGAAAATGGTAAGGATGTGATTCAAGGGCGGGTTGCAAGTCTGAAAAGTAACCTAAAAGAAGATCCATTAAAAGTATTAAAAGATGTGGGTAAATTGATCGAAGACATCAAATTTAACCCCGATGATTTGTTGAATAATGGTGGTTTTGGTTTGCCACCAGCGATGACACCCATAAAAGCATTAGAAAAAGTACAAGGCTTTATGGAAGGCTATGCGCAAGGTTTAGAAAAATCCAATACAGCGGCAAAACAAGAACAAGGCAAATTATTCCGCCAAGCGTTGATGTTGCTTGCATCACCCAATGGTATTGCACTCACTACACCGGAAGATATTGTTTTACAAGCATCGCAGGATATTGCAGAAAGTGCGCAAGGTTCGATTAATTTCAGTGCTCAAAAGAATATTGTCGGTCATGCACAAGACAAAATCAGTCTGTTTGCGGCTCAAAAGGGCCTGAGTGCTTATGCCGCAAAAGGGAAAGTTGAATTACAAGCCCAAGATGATGCTATTGAAGCAATTGCACGAAAGGTGATTAAACTCATTTCAACGGAAGATAAAATTGAAATTACCAGTCCTAAAGAAATCGTGCTGACCGCAGGGGGCTCGCAACTGAAAATTAATGGCAGCGGAATATTTACCACGACAGGCGGCAAGTTTGAGAGTAAGGCGGGGCAGCATAGTTTTGTGGGGGGAGCGACTGTAAATGCACAATTGCCTAAGCTGCCTGGTAATGGTGTCTATAGTAATAAATTAGATTTATATAATTTATTTATTGGCGAAAATTTTCAAAAAATTGAATATCAATATTTAGATAGTAAAACAAATACATATGTAACTGGAAATCTTGATGATGATGGTCAAACACAAGATCATTTTTCAGATGAACAAAAAGAATTTGATATTTTAGTTGGTTATGAAACACCTGAATGGCTTAGTGAAGATGATTTAAATTTTGACTATGTAGAAGAAAAAGATATATAAAAAATCAGGAAAGTATTTTTATGAAAGGCAATGTAGAGTTTCAATTTTTAGACTTATTATTCAATCCTATATCTAATTTAGAATATAAGGTTGAAGATTTAAAAAATAAAGTAATTGCTGCTGGAATGAGTGGTAAGGATGGAAAGACAGTCATAATTAGTAGAAACTTAGGTTATATATTAAGAGTTTCTGTAAAAAAGACAAATGGTGAATATAAATATGTTGGCTTATATTGTGTTTATAAAGTTGGTGATTTGAAAATTTTCAGAAGTCCAAAAGTATTAATAAAAAAATTAAAAAAAATTGAAAGTAACAAACAAGAAGGGAAATCACAACCATTTACATATACTGTTAAAGAAAATGATAAATTATTTGATATAGCAAAAAAGTATAATACAACTGTTGCATTATTATGTGGTTTAAATAAAATTAAAGATGCAAATAAAATATATAAAGGTCAAAAAATACAAGTTCATCCAAATTATAAGGCTACTGGTGAGAAAAATGAAAAATCTATCACTAAAAATAATGAAATTTCATTAAATTCATATGTTTATGAAGTTAAAAGAGGGGATACTTTAAGTGGAATAGCTGTTAAAACAGGCCTATCAATAGGTGAATTAAAAAATTTAAATAATATAGCTAATATAAATCAGATATATGTTGGTCAAATTTTAAAGTTGAACCATGATACACCTTCGACACCTTCGACACCTTCGACACCTTCGACACCTTCGACACCTTCGACACCTTCGACACCTTCGACACCTTCGACACCTTCGACACCTTCGACACCTTCG